>NZ_CP050296.1:5305925-5608281 GCF_014189455.1 Mesorhizobium huakuii | reverse complement strand
AAAGCCGCCAAACGAGAGTTTTGGCAATGAACAAATTCACCCCGACAAAGCCAGCCGGCGCGCGCAGCGTCGACGACATTACCGGCAGCCGCCGCCTGCGCCGCATGCGCAAGGCCGACTGGTCGCGCCGCCTGGTGCAGGAGAACCGGCTTACGGTCGACGATTTGATCTGGCCGATCTTCGTCGTCGAGGGCAGGCAAGTGCGCGAGCCGATCGCCGCCATGCCCGGCGTCTTCCGCCTGTCGGTCGACCTTGCCGTCAAGGAGGCCGAACGCGCGGCAAAGCTCGGCATTCCGGCACTGGCCACCTTCCCCAATGTCGACCTCGGCTTGCGCGACCAGACCGGCTCGCACATCCTCGACCCGGAAAACATCATCAACCGCGCCACCCGCGCGATCAAGGACGCGGTGCCCGGGATCGGCATCATCACCGACGCGGCGCTCGACCCGTTCACCAGCCACAGCCATGACGGCATCCTGCGCGACGGCATCATCGTCAACGACGAAACGGTCGAACAGGTCGCGGCGGCGGCCGTCATTCAGGCAGCGGCGGGCGCCGACATCATCGCGCCATCCGACATGATGGACGGCCGCATCGGCGCCATCCGCGACGCGCTCGACGCCAACGGCTTTCAGGACGTGGCGATCATGTCCTATGCAACGAAGTTCGCCTCGGCCTTCTACGGCCCTTATCGCGAGGCGGTCGGCACCGCCGGCCTGCTCAAGGGCGACAAGAAGACCTATTACCTCGACCACGCCAATTCGGACGAGGCGGTGCGCGAGGCCGAGCAGGACATCGCCGAAGGCGCCGACATGCTGATGGTGAAGCCCGGCCTGCCCTATCTCGATATTATCCGTCGGCTCAAGGACGAATTCCAGATGCCGACCTTCGCCTACCAGGTGTCGGGCGAATATTCGATGATCAAGGCGGCGGGCGCCAATGGCTGGATCGATGGCGAAAAGGCGATGCTGGAATCGCTGCTCGCCTTCAAGCGCGCCGGCTGCGACGGCATTCTGACCTATTTCGCGCCGGAAGTGGCGCGGATGCTGAAGGGGTAGCAGCGCCCTTCTACTCCTATCGTTTCAAAACTCCACGTCGAGTTCGATGATATCCTCGGGCTCGGCCAGTGCGTCTTGCGTCCACTCCTGCATCAGCGGCCAGGCGAGGATCGCATCGCAATAGCCGGCGAGCGGTGGTTCGAGCTCAACCGCGTAGGTGCGAAAACGGGTGCAGACCGGCGCATACATCGCGTCGGCCACGGTCGGCGACGCGCCGAACAGCCAGGGACCGCCATAGGCCTGGAGGCATTCGGACCAGATCGTCTTGATCCGCTCCACATCCGGGCGCGCGCCCGAAAATATCTTGAAGCTCTTGTGCCTGGCCTTCAGGCTCATCGGTAGCGCCGAGCGCAAATTGTGAAAACCCGAATGCATCTCGCCAGACACGGCGCGGCAATGGGCGCGCGCGACGCGGTCGGCCGGCAGGAGCCCCGCTCCCGGCATGGTCTCGGCCAGGTATTCAGCGATTGCCAGCGTGTCCCACACCGTCACCCCGTCATGGGTCAGACGCGGTACCAGAACCGATGGCGACAGCAGCAGCAACTCCTGCCGCTGCCCGGCATCATCGATGTCGACGCGCTTTTCCTCGAACTCCAGCCCGGCCATGCGGCAGAGCAGCCAGCCGCGCAGCGACCAGGACGAATAGTTCTTCGACGAGATCGTCAACATGGCCTTGGCCGCCTTAGCCACGGGCGCCTTAATCCTGGCCACCTTTGTCATGCCGTCGACCCTCCGAGCCCTTTGCCGGCAACAATCCTCTCGCAATGCACAAAATTTTGCACTAGATTTTTTTGCACTGCCACATGGCCGCTGGGAATGGGACGTATTCGATGCTGTACCAGGCCTACCAGCTTCAGGACGACATTATCGCCCCGACGCGCTTTTTCGCCGATCTGATGCGCTCGAAGATGGGCGGCATGGTCTCGGGCGACGGCTTGAAACAACGCCTGGCCGCCGGGCTGGAGATGATCGCCCGGCTTAAGCTCACCCATGCACGGCCGGATTTCGACATCAAATCCGTCAGGGTCGGCAATCGCGATGTGCCTGTCAGCGTCGAAACGGCGCTCGACCTGCCATTCGGCAAGCTTTTGCGCTTCGCCAAGGATATGGATACGCGCCAGCCGCGGGTGATGGTGATTGCGCCGTTGTCGGGCCATTTCTCGACGCTGCTGCGCGGCACGGTGACGACACTTCTGGCCGACCACGAAGTCTATATCACAGACTGGGCCAATGCCCGCGACGTGCCGCTTGTCGCCGGCCGCTTCGGTGTGGACGACTATGTCGACTACATCATTCGCTTCCTGCAGGCGATCGGCCCGGGCGCACACATCCTGGCGGTTTGCCAGCCCTGCGTCCAGGCGCTTGCCGCCGTTGCCATCATGTCCGAGGACGGGCATCCGGCGACGCCGCGCTCGATGACGCTGATGGCGGGTCCGATCGATCCGCGCGAAAGTCCTACCAAGGTCAACGAATTCGCCGTCAGCAAGTCGCTGTCCTGGTTCCAGAATTCCGTCATCTCGCGTGTGCCCTGGCGCCATGCCGGCGGTGGGCGCCGGGTCTATCCAGGCTTTCTCCAGCTTGCCGCGTTCATGGGTATGAACGTGGACCGGCACACGAAAGCGCACCGTAAACTGCACGACCATCTGGCCGCCGGCGAGACCGCCGAGGCCGAGAAGATCAAGACTTTCTATGACGAGTATCTGGCGGTGCTCGACCTCACCGAGGAATTCTATATCGAGACCATAGACCGCGTGTTCCAGAAGGCGGAGATCGCCACCGGGACCTACACTTTCCGTGGCAGCCTGGTCGATCCGGGCGCGATCCGCAACACCGCGCTGCTCACCGTCGAAGGCGGGCGCGACGATATCTGCGCACTCGGACAGACTTCGGCCGCGCATGAATTGTGCCGGTCACTGCGTCCGCATCTCAAACGCCATCACCTGCAAGCCAATGTGGGCCATTATGGCGTCTTCAACGGCAAACGCTGGGAGCGCGAAATCTATCCGGTTGTGCGCAATCTCATCCTGTCGATGGAATAGTTTTTCGCCCCTTGGCACGTGGCCCTGCGACCGAGAGCGTGCCACATTCCGCAAATCCAACCGATTTTTTGCGCTGACAAGATCAGCGTGACCCGGCTATGATGGCGGCACGGTCGGAGGCGACCGGCAGCCCGCACCTCGCCAAGAGGTATGGCGAACGCCTCCAGAGGGTGCTTCCTGACCCGTTTCACCGTCGGGCGAAGGCGTCGGCAATGCGGGCACTGACGAAGACTTCGCCGTGACCCGAGGAAGCGGACATGCTTGCCTATCGTAATGCCAAGACCATGGCGAAAGCCATGCGGGAGGCGCTTGCCGCCCGCGACCTGACGATCAGCCACAGCGAGGCCCTGGAGATCGTCGCGCGCCAGTTCGGACTGGCGACCTGGAACATCCTGTCGGCGAAAATCGAAGCGCTGCCGGCCCGGCAGGAAACGATCATTTTCGAGCGGACGGCGCCGATCGTACGCATCTTCGACGTCGCCAAGGCGCACGAATTCTATCTCGGCTACCTCGGCTTCGCCGTGGACTGGGAGCACCGCTACGGCGAGAACTTCCCGCTTTACACGCAGGTGTCGCGCGGCAACCTTGTGCTGCACCTGTCCGAACATGCCGGCGACGCGACGCCGGGCGGCAACATGGTTGTGTACATGAAAGGTATCCGCGACTTTCACAAACAGCTTGCGGCCAAGGACTACCGCTACATGAAGCCTGGTCTGGAACAGGAGGATGGACGGCTGACGGTCGAGGTCATCGACCCGTTCAGCAACCACATCCGCTTCATGGAACGCACCGGCGAATAGCCTCATATTGCGTCTGCTTCGGCGGCCACCCCAGCGCATCAACACGGAACAGTTCGGACGTCACTTGGCGACGTTGTCAGGACGTGTCTGCATTGTGAGGAATACCGCTTGCGAATTGCAATCGGTTTGCTACAAGAAACCGGCTGCAGACATAATTGGTTAGGAGGCTCCATGTCCAAACTTCGCGTCAACGCTTTCACCCTGTCGCTCGACGGCTATGGCGCCGGTCCCGATCAGGATCTGCAAAATCCGCTCGGCGTTGGTGGGCAATCCTTGCACAAGTGGTTTGTCGGCACCCGCACCTTCCGTGAGATGGTGCTCGGACAAGATGGCGGCACCACCGATATCAACGAGGCGTTCGCGGCGCGCAGCTTCGAAAATGTCGGCGCCTGGATCCTTGGCCGCAACATGTTCGGGCCGATCCGCGGCGACTGGCCTGACGACAGCTGGAAAGGCTGGTGGGGCGACAACCCGCCGTACCATGTGCCGGTCTTCGTGCTGACGCAGCACGAGCGGGCACCGATCACGATGGAAGGCGGCACGAAGTTTTATTTTGTGACCAACGGCATCCATTCGGCGCTCAAGCAGGCGAAGGCGGCGGCTGATGGCAAGGATGTGCGGGTTGGCGGCGGCGTCGCCACCATCCGGCAGTATCTGCAAGAGAGGTTGATCGACGAGATGCATCTGGCAATCTCGCCGGTGTTGCTTGGCAAGGGCGAGCACCTGTTTGCCGGCCTGGATATGCTGAAGCTTGGCTATCAATGCACCGAGCAGGTGGCGACGGCGCTTGCCACGCATGTGCTGATCAAGCGGGCGTAGCGAGAGCTCTTTCTCCCCGTCACTATACGGGGAGAAATGCCCGGCAGGGCAATGAGGGGCGGCGCTGACGTTTGGAAGGTTTGCGCTGCCGACGACGCCAGCGATCGCATACTGTTGAAGAATGGCCAAGCTCAACTTTCGACGCTGGCGCTGCTCCTCATCCGCCCTTCGGCGTTCGTCGTTCGAAAAGCCAAGCAGTTGGCTTTTCGTCTGCAGCGCAGACCACTCCTCACCTCCCCGTGAACGGGGAGAACGAAAAAAATGCTCAATACTTCTCCGGCACGTAAAGCTCGCGTGGCAGCGTCTGGCGCTCGTATTCGGGGTTGAAGACGCGTTCCGGCAGCGTGATCTCCTCGTGCGGCACCTCTTCATACGGCATCTGCTTGAGCAGATGATCGATGCAGTTCAGCCGCGCGCGCTTCTTGTCGTTGCCTTCAACGATGAACCAGGGCGCCTCGGGAATGTTGGTGCGGGCGAAGGTCTCTTCCTTGGCCTTGGTGTACTGCTCCCAGCGCACGCGCGACTGCAAATCCATCGGCGACAGCTTCCACTGCTTCATCGGATCGTGGATGCGCATCAGGAAGCGCATCTGCTGTTCCTCATCGGTGATCGAGAACCAGTATTTGACCACGGTGATGCCCGAGCGCACCAGCATGCGCTCGAACTCGGGCACGTCGCGGAAAAATTCCTCGACCTGCCCGCCATCGGCAAATCCCATCACCCGCTCGACGCCGGAGCGGTTGTACCAAGAGCGGTCGAACAGCACGATCTCGCCACCTGCCGGCAGATGCGGCACATAGCGCTGGAAATACCATTGCGACTTCTCGCGCTCGGTCGGCGCCGGCAGCGCCACGACACGGGCGATGCGCGGATTGAGCCGCTGGGTGATGCGCTTGATGACGCCACCTTTGCCGGCAGAGTCGCGGCCCTCAAAAATCACCACCAGCTTCTTCTTGTGGTAGGCGACCCAGGACTGCAGCTTGATCAGCTCGGATTGCAAGGTGATCAGGTCGCGAAAATATTGCATGCGGTCGATCGAAGGCGGATGCGCGTTCTTGTAGATCTTGGCGATCTCCATCGACAGCGCCGGCTCCGACAGTTCAAGCTCATAATCTTCGTCGAGCGTGTCGGCGAGCTCGGCTTCGAGCCAGTCCTTGGCGGGAGAATTCTGTCTTAGCTCGGTCATATCGGTCGCTCCGCTTGCAAGCCTGTCGGTTCATGTCCGGCACCCCAAACTGCTGGCCTGCGGCCTGGAATGGAAACACCTTAGCCGAATTCAATATAGGCCGGCAG
The DNA here is from genome assembly GCF_014189455.1 of Mesorhizobium huakuii. Lineage (NCBI taxonomy): Bacteria > Pseudomonadati > Pseudomonadota > Alphaproteobacteria > Hyphomicrobiales > Phyllobacteriaceae > Mesorhizobium > Mesorhizobium huakuii. The sequence continues at coordinate 5,602,272 of NZ_CP050296.1, read as the reverse complement.
TGACGGTTTTATTGCAGCCCAAGCGCGATCGCCGTCGCCACAAATCCCGCGAGGTATGATTGATCCGCCGTCCTGGCATGGCGACAAGGCGGCCAAATTGTCCTACAAATCCCGGGTCGCATTCCGGGCGGCCCTTCGGCGGCGCCCCCATTCAACACAATCGCGAGGACTAACATGGAATACCGCACCCTTGGCCGTTCCGGCCTGAAGGTTTCGACACTGACTTTGGGCACCATGACCTTCGGCGGCGCAGGCCCGTTCGCCGCGGTCGGCAACAGCGATCTTGCCGAAGCCAAGCGCATGATCGACATGTGCATCGACGCCGGCATCAACCTCATCGACACCGCCAATGTCTATTCGAACGGCTTGTCGGAGGAGATCATCGGCGAGGCGCTCGGCGGCAAGCGCAAGAACGACGTGCTGATCGCGTCCAAGGCACGCATGCGGATCGGCAGCGGGCCTAACGACGAAGGCCTGTCGCGCCACCATCTGATCCGTGAGTGCGAGAAGAGCCTGAAGCGGCTGAAGACCGACGTCATCGACATCTATTTCGTCCACCAGTGGGACGGCCTTACCCCGGTCGAGGAAACCATCGCCGCGCTCGACACTTTGGTCAGCCAGGGCAAGGTGCGCCATATCGGCTGCTCCAACTGGTCCGGCTGGCAGGTGATGAAGGGGCTCGCCATCAGCGACAGCCGCCACCAGCAGCGCTTCGTCACCCAGCAGATCCACTACACGCTGGAGGCCCGCGAGGCCGAATATGAACTGCTGCCGATCTCGGTCGACCAGGGGTTGGGCGTGCTGGTCTGGAGCCCGCTCGCCGGCGGCTTGCTGTCCGGCAAATACCACCGCGACAGCCCGACCGCGCGGCAGCTCGCTGGCTGGTCGGAACCGCCGATCCGCGACGAGGACCGGCTCTGGCGGATCGTCGATGTGCTGGTCGAGATCGGCAAGGCCCGCGGCGTGTCGGCAGCACAGGTGGCGCTTGCCTGGCTGCTTGGCCGCCCCGCCGTCTCCTCGCTGGTGATCGGCGCCCGCAACGACGCCCAGCTCAAGGACAATCTCGCGGCCGCAAGTCTGGAGCTCAGCCCGGAAGAACGCCAGCGCCTCGACGCGGTCAGCCGCCCGCCCGTGCTCTACCCCTATTGGCACCAGCAATTGACGGCAAAGGATCGCTTCGGCCCCGCCGACATGGTTCTCGACCGCAGCGTCATCTGACCATCAGGCGGAGGCGCGCTAGCCCTCGATGAAGCGCCAGAGTTCGGGATCGGGTTCGATCTGGCCGCTGAGCACGAAATATTTGTAGAGCACGAGCAGGGAGATCGCCTGCTCGTCTCGCTCATTGGAAAATTTCCGGCAATAGGCGTTGGCCGCGGCGACGATGCGCTCGGCCTGCGCCGGATGCCGTTCGAAATAGCGCACCTTCTCGCCGAGATCAGCGAAATTCAGATCAAGCGGCACATAATGGACATTGGCCTCGAGCTGCCGCTCCGCGAACCATGTCTCGTATGTCGGTGGCGGCATCAGGCAGAGCGACTTCGAGTTCAAGATCCATTTGAGGTTGGTCGCCACGTCATTGCCTTCGAGCGAGACGATGTAGCGGTAGCGCTGGTGCTGGCCGATGCTGAGAAAGGGCTTGGCGTATTCGGCCGGCGCGTTGGGCTTGTGCGAGCCGGCATCGCAGAACGGCAGATCGCGCACCGCTTGCAGAAACCGTGTCCTGATCGGATTGTTGAGATCGCCGCGCCAGACCACGGCCGGCAGCTTGTCACCGAACGAGATAGCGTCGGCCGGCATCTGGAAGTGACGAAACTTGTCGAGCTTCATGATGACCGCGTTCTTGTCATCATCACGGATCGGCCGGTCCTTTACGATCGTCGGCACTTTCGGCACATTCCTGACGTCGCCGAATTCGATGTCGATGAGCAATCCGGGGTCGAAGTAGCGGGCGAATTCCTTCAGGTCGTAATAGTACATGGTCGGCGTGAAGGGCAGCTTGCTGATGCGCATGGCATTGGCGCTGGGCGCGAAACCATCCTGCAGCTTGTTGTAGTAGTTCAACCGTCGGCGCGCAGCCTCATCGCAAAGCCTCGCCTTTTCCAGGCGAACGGCCAGCCTGCGGCGGAACAGGGCTTGTGGAAAGATGTCGCGCGCGGCGTTTCGCGCATAGTAGAAAACCTTTGCCGACGTTCGCGCGATTGAGGCCATGATTCACTTGATCAAAACAAACAGGCAGCTCTCAACACGCTGGCGCCCGGCGTTTCCTACATCATTGTGGCGCCGATCTGGCAAGCCCCTTCGGATTTCTGAGGCAGCGCCCGCACTGTCGCTTCAGCTGTTGTGTTTGACGGCTAATGCTCCTAGGCAGGGTCAGAGCCGCAAGGCAGGACAAAAGGAGCCGATATGGCGCGAGCACCAAACTACGATCAGGAACGCAAGGAACGCGACCGGCAGAAGGCGGCGAAGAAGGCCGAGAAGCTGGCGGCCAAGGTTGCCCAGCGCGAACGTTCAAAGCCCGAGGGCGAGGTCGAGACCGAAACCGCGGAATGACGGCAAAAGGCCCGCATATGCGGGCCTTGCCTCAATCCAGGTTGTCGCCCTGCGTCAGGCGGGCGCCTTGTCGCTGACAAAAACGTCCACTTCACGCGCCGCGGCGATGAAGGCGCGGCGGGCGTTCATCGCCGGCTTGTCGCCGGCCAGCGCGTCGTGGCAGGCCTGCAGCGCTGCGCGATGCTTGGGGCTGCGCTTGCCGGGCCAGCTGTTGAGCAGGTAATCGGAAGCCTCACGGGCCGTGCGCAGGAGCTGGGTGCTTCCTGCCGTGACGGACTTGACGGTCACGGGTGTTTCAAATCGGTTGTTTTCCATCGCCGCTCTTACGCCATCGGCATCCGCGAAGCGAGGCCGAAAGTGTGCTTCGCGTCAGACGCCGCCTCTTTTGCCCGCCGAGCGCCCTGCCCTTGCACCTGCGTTAAGCGGCCACGACGGCAAAGCCCCTGGCGCGAAGACCGCGTCGGTCGTTGGCGAGCGACGTCACCAGCCGATCGCGGCTGCCGACGATGTGGGCTGAAAGCCGGCGCGCCGCTTCATCGGCATCGCCAAGGCGCGTGGCCGCCAGAATGGCGCGATGTTCGGCCCAGGCGCGGCCAAGGGCCGCCTCGTCACGCACCTCCAGCCAGCGGGCGCGCGACAGGCGCGTCATGGCATCGCGCACAGCCCTGAACAGGAATTCATTGCCCGACAGGCGCGCCAGTTCGATGTGAAAATCCATGCCGACACGATGCCATTCCTCCCGCGCAGTGCTTTCGTCGCAGGAATCGAGCATCGCCTCGATGACATCGATGGCATTGCCGTCGGCGTGCGTGCATGTCAGCCGCAGCGCCGCGACCTCGACCGCTTCGCGATAGACCGCGATCTGCTCGAGCTCGGCGAGGTTGATGGGCGACACCGTCCAGCCGCGGCCGTCCCTGCCCACCAGCCCCTCGGTCTCCAGCCGCAGCAGAGCTGCCCTGACCGGTGTGCGCGAGGCGCCGAAGCGGCCTTCGATCCAGCGCTCGGTCAGTTTCTCGCCTGGACCGATCTCCAGCCCAAGAATCATCTCGCGCAACTGCCGTTCGACATTCTGCATCTGCGACATCGCGCTTCCTTGTTCCGAAGCCGCATTGACAGCAGCCGGGTTGGAGTTGATGACGGATACCAGTTTGGTATCCCAAAATGGTATCCGCAACAAGCGCGGATATCGGGCAGGCAGGACATGGCACAGGAAGACACGCAACAAAGCGGCTACAACATCCACTGGCGGCGCAATCTCGCCGTCTGTTTCGCCGGCTCGTTCAGCACGCTCATCGCCATGACCCTGCTGTTGCCTTTCCTGCCGCTCTATGTCGAACAGCTCGGCGCTCAGGGCCATGCGGCGATCGTACAATGGTCCGGCATCGCCTATGGCGCCACCTTCTTCGCGGCGGCCCTGGTCGCGCCGTTATGGGGGCGGCTGGGTGACCGCTACGGCCGCAAGGTGATGCTGGTGCGCGCCAGCTTCGGCATGGCGATCTGCATGTCGCTGACGGGCATGGTCGAGACGGTCTGGCAACTGGTGCTGCTGCGCCTGCTGATCGGCTTTGCCGGCGGCTATTCCTCGGGATCGACCATACTGGTGGCCATGCAGACGCCGAAGGACCGCTCTGGCTGGGCGCTGGGCGTCCTGTCGGCGGGGATCACGGCCGGTTCGCTGGTCGGGCCCCTGCTCGGCGGCGCGCTGCCGCCGGTGATCGGCATTCGCGCCACCTTCCTGTTGTCCGGCGGCGTCATCTTCCTGGCTTTCCTGGCAACGACCTTCCTGATCAAGGAGACCACGCGCCTGAAGCCGGCCAAAGCCGCGTCGACGGCAAAGCCGAAAAGCGGCTGGTCGCAGATCCCCGACAAGCGCCCGGTCGTGGCCATGCTGGCAACCGGCATGCTGCTCGCCTTCGCTACCATGTCGATCGAGCCGATCATCACAGTCTATGTGCAGCAGCTCATCGAGGATCCGAGCCGGGTGACGATGGTCGCCGGCGTGGTGATGTCGGCAGCGGCGCTGGGCACCATCCTGTCGGCGTCATGGCTCGGCAAGCTTGCTGACCGCGTCGGTCACTGGAACGTCGTCGTCGGGGCGTTGGCCGTCTCTGCCCTGCTGCTCATTCCGCAAGCCTTCGTCACCAATGGCTGGCAACTGATCGGGTTGCGCTTCCTGATGGGCCTGGCGCTCGGCGGCCTGCTGCCCTGCATCACCAGTGTCATCCGCCACAACATCCCGGACGGCGTCGGCGGCAATGTGCTTGGCCTGGCAATCTCGGCGCAATATGTCGGGCAGGTTGCGGGACCATTGACCGGCGGCTTCGTCGGCGGCCACTTCGGCATGCGGGCGGTGTTTCTCGGCACATCGGCCCTGATGGCCGGCGGCGCCGTCTACAACTGGATTGTCCAGTCGCGACGCACACGGCATATGGCGCTGGAAGCCAGTGAGTCCTGAGCGGCTCCAGATCGTTGCAAGAGGGAACCAGCCGACATGAATTCCGCCGACCCCAGCCGTATCCTTGTATTTGCCGGCGGTCTTGTCGGTGCGGCGGGCGTGGCGCTGTCGGCTGCCGCCGCGCATCGCGGCGGTGCCTTCACCGGCACGGCCGCGTCGTTCCTCCTGATGCATGCGCCGGTCTTCCTCGCCGTCGGCCTCATCGGCGCGAATCGCTGCCTGCGGATCGCGAGCGTCGTCCTGCTTATCGGGCTCCTGCTTTTCGCGGGCGATCTTCTCGCTCGCGATTTCCTCGGATCGAGACTGTTTCCGATGTCGGCGCCGATCGGAGGCACACTGCTCATCGCCGGCTGGCTGGGGATAGCCATTTCTGCCCTGCTACGCCCGCGCTCCTGAGGCCAAGTAGGATCAATCCCGGGGACGTTCGGTGCGGACCCAGAGATCGCGATTGCGCGCGGCCGGCTTCGTCAGGCGCCGCATCTTCGGCCGCTCGGCGGCCGGCGCGATGCCCCAGTAGTTGCGATAGATGTCCTCGAACAAATGTTTGATGGGATGCATGGTTTTCTCCATTGAATCGATCCAATCGGCAGGCGCAAAAGAAACGCGCCGATCAGCTCCGCTTACGCTTCACAAGGAAGCGAAGGTCGCGAATCCATGGGCCGGTCCTGCCCCGGCGCCTGGACCTGTCGGTACCCGACCCGATGCTCCAGTCGTTGCGATAGATGTCTTCGAACAGATAATCGACGGGATGCATGGCGCACCTCCCCAGGGCCGTTTCGCAGAACAAGTCTGCCGCTTTGGATCGATTCAAACGTAGACCTCCAAGCATTTCCGGTCAAGCAAAATTTGAATCGATCCAACGAAAGTGCTAGATGCAAATCCGGAACGTGCTAAATGCATGTCAGGAGGCACGCACAATGGCGTCACTCACCGCAGGCAATCGAAGACCCGTCCGGCTGGCCGACATCGCCAAGGCGGCAGGAGTTTCGCACGGCACCGCGTCCAATGTCTTCAGCCGCCCGGAGATCGTGCGCGAGGAAGTCCGCGAACGGGTGAAGGCCGCGGCCGAGGCGATGGGCTATGGCGGGCCGGATCCCAAGGGTCGCCTGTTGCGGGCCGGCAAGGTCAACGCCATTGGCGTCGCCACGGCCGAGCCCCTCTCCTACTTCTTCGACGATCCCTTCGCGCGCGTCATGATGGCGAGCATCTCGCAGGCCTGCGATGCAACGGGAGCCGGCATCTCACTGGTTTCGGCCGCCAACAACGAACAGCTCGCCTGGAACATCCAGAGCGCCCTGGTCGACGGCTTTATCGTTTTCTGCATCGAAGGCGGGTCGCGTCTGGTGGAACTGGCACGTGAGCGCAAATTGCCCTTTGTGGCGCTCGACCTGGACTCCGAGGATGGGGCGGTCGCGGCGATCGGCATCGACAATGTCGCCGGTGCCGCCATGGCGGCGCGCCATCTCACCGATCTTGGACACCGCCGCTTTGCCGTGCTGGCGTTGCCCTTTGTCGACGGGAGAACCGGCCTTGTTTCGCCCGAGCAGGTTCAGACCGCCGTGTATGCGGGAACACGCGACCGCCTCACCGGCTATTTCAAGGAGCTTTCGCGGGTCGGCATCAACACATCCAGTGTGCCCGTCTACGCAACCGCCAATGATGCGGCCAGCACAAAGGCGGGACTCGAGATCATCTTCGGCTCTGCCCACCCCCCGACGGCGATCCTGGCGATGTCGGACAGAATGGCGCTGGCGGCGCTCGAATGGCTGAGCGCGCGCAAGCTGAACGTCCCCAACGATGTCTCTGTCGTCGGGTTCGATGGCGTTCCGGAAGCCGCGGTATCCGAGCCACCTTTGACCACTATCGCCCAGCCGATTGCCAAGATGGGCCGTCTCGCCGTCAAGGCGATCCTGGAAAACGACGGCGCGACAAATCGCCAGCAACTGCCAGTCGAATTGATCGTGCGCGCCTCGTCGGCTTCGCCGCGCGGCTGAAACCACGCCTCTCAGCGATTGACCCTTGCCATGGCGGAGATGCCGAAAGACGCACGGACCGGCGCGACATCCTTTTGCGCCGTGCGGACCTTGCCCGAGCCGCCGATGGTCGACAGCCACTCAAGATAGAAGGCCAGCGCGAACTGCATGGCGATGCCGGCTGATAGCAGCAAGGTGTCGTAGGCAAGCCCGCCCGGATTGATCAGTTTCATCACCTGCGCGACCATGGCGATCACCGTGCCGGCGATGAAGACCGGCAGTGAGCGCTTACCGAGTATCGCCAACGGATGGTCAGGGCTGGTGCGGAAGAGGTTCGACAGCGCCGGCAAGGCGACGATGAGGTAGCTCACCGCCAGGATATGCAGCAGCCGCGGCAGGGACAGGAAGGTCTTGTCGAAGCCGCCGATCACCACCGGCAGCTTGAACCAGGTTATCTGTCCCCACAGCGGGCTGTGCACCCAGACCAGCGCCGTCGCCACATAGGCCGCGGCGGCGCCGACCAGCCAGCGATTGACCGGAATGGCGCCGCCGCGCCTGACATGCAGCATGGCGGCCAAGCCGATGTTGAACAGGAACTGCCAGGACAGAGGGTTCAGGAACCAGAAGCCGGGCTCGGGATAGTTGGGCGGGGCTATCTGCCAGATGCCGGCGACAAGCCACAGCGCAGCGGACGCGACCAGCGCCGCGACGGGCCGGTAGCTGATGAACAGGACGAAGACCGGCGCCATCAAAAGCAGCGCGGCATAGACCGGCAGGATGTTGTTGTAGCCAAGCTGATGGCCGAGCGTGACGATGCCGACCAGCACTTCCGGCGTGTTCTTCATCAACGGCTCGATGTTGATCAGTTTCAGCAGTTCCGGCCGCCTGGTGAACACCGCCACGGCGCAGAACAGGGCGATCACCGCCATCGTCGTGACGATATGGGCGATGTAGAGCATGCCTGCCCGCCGCCACATCTTCAATGTCGCCAGAAGCCGGCCACCCGGCCGGAACTTCGTTCCATAAGCGAGTGCAACCGAGATGCCGGAAATCAGCACGAATGCCTCGGCCGCATCCGAGAAGCCGAAATTCTTGTAGGTGAAGGCCTCAAAAGCCGTGCCCGGCACATGGTCGACGAAAATGGTGAGCAGCGCTAGCGCGCGCAGCACATCGATACGCGTGTCGCGATCCGAGATACGCGTATCGCGATCTGAGATACGCGTGTCGCGTTCGGGGATACGCAAATTGCGATCCGGGATACGCAAGTTGCGATCCGACAAAGCAGGGGTAGTCATCGACAAAAGGCCTCAAAGCTGGTTGTTCATGTCCAGCAATGCGACCCCCGACGCACCGCTTCGATTCCTCCCACGCGGAGTGTATCGGCGCAGAAACGGGCTGGAATGCGCATGGTTCGATCAACTTTCGCGGAGCATGAAAATATTGCGTTTTGAAGCCGGCAAATTGAGCGGAACCTCATATAATCAAGAGGATGCGGGATGACTGGCGACAGCGTTGAAAACGGCCCACTGCTCATGGATCTGGCCTTTCCCTATCGCATCCACGACGCAGGCGGCAACAGCCGTGAATGCCTGTTCCTGCTGCATGGATCTGGTGTCGACGAGACCACTCTGGTCCCGCTGGCCAGACGGATCGCGCCTGATGCCATGATGGTCGCGGCGCGTGGCCGCATTCCCCAGGAGGACGGTTTCCGCTGGTTCGAGCGGATTACCCCGACGCGCTTCGAACAGGAGAGCATCCTCGCCGAAACGGCGGCTTTCGCCTCGTTCGCAAGCGAGGCCGCCAAACGCCATGGGCTCGATCTCGATCGCGCGACATTCCTTGGCTATTCGAACGGCGCCAATCTGGTTTCCAGCCTGATGCTGCTTCATCCGGGCATCGTCCGCAGGGCGGCGCTGCTGAGGCCAATGCCGGTGCTCGACCAGGTACCGGCGACAGACCTTGCGGGAACCCGGACGCTGATCATCGCCGGAGCCGCCGACGAGACCTACGGACCCTTCGCGCCGGCGCTGGTGACGCTGCTCAACCAGCACGGCGCCGAGATCGACGCCCGGATCATTCCCTCGGGTCACGAAATCGGCAATCCGGACGCCGCCATCGTCAGGCAATGGCTGGCGGGATCGGCTGCCATGGCATAGGCAGAGCCGCTTGTGAGCGTCGGGCAGGCTGTTTCGCGGCAGGAAGCAGCAGAATAAGTGTGACAAAAGCAACTATTCACCAAGGAAATGGGCTGTGGCTTCCATTGTCCACAGCGGCGACATATGTCTGTTACATCCGGTCTATCGAGATGCTGTCTACTGAGGGGAGGTCTGCATGGCCGACAAGAACAGCGTCACTTTGCTCGACGACACTTCACAATTGCCTGTCATTGCGGCCAATCCGGCCGAGATCGCCACGATTGAAAACAACATCGACGTGCGCGACCGCGCCGCGATTTCGGTGTTTGGCGACCGCGCCCAGCAGGCTGTCAGCGACTATGCCGACAAGATCCTGTCCCAGTTGCGCAACCGTGACCTTGGCGACACCGGCGACCTGCTGACCGACATCATCATGAAGGCCAAGAACCTCGACCCGGCTTCGCTGAAGGATCAGGGGTTTTTGAGCAATCTGTTTTCCTCGTTCAAGGCGCGGCTCGAACGCTTCAAGGAGAAATACGAGGACGTGGCCGGCCAGATCGACCGCATCGGCCTCGAGCTCGACCGGCACAAGGACACGCTGCGGCGCGACATCGCGGTGCTCGACGACCTGCACGAGCAGACGAAAGACTCCATCCTCAAGCTCGATGCCTATGTGCAGGCGGGCAAGAAATTCGTCGACGACTACCGCGCCAACGAATTGCCGAAATTGAAGGCTGCCGCCGATGCCGGAGGCGGCGATGTTGGTGGTACGCTGGAAGCGCAAACCTATCAGGACGCGGTGCAGGCGCTCGACAGGCTGGAAAAGCGTGTCTTCTATCTGGTGCAGGCGCGCCAGCTCGGCATCCAGCAATTGCCGCAGATCCGCATCGTCCAGTCCGGCGACGAGACCCTGATCGAAAACCTCCAGGCCACCTCGGCGCTGACCGTGCCGGCCTGGAAACAGAAAATGGTCATCCTGCTTGGCCTGACCAACCAGAAATCGGCGCTCGAACTGCAAAAGACCGTGACGGACGCCACCAACGAGATGATCCGCCAGACCTCCAAGATGATGAAGGACCAGGCGATCTCGATCGAGGAGCAGGCGCAGCGCGGCATCGTCGATGTCGAGACGCTGGCGCAGGCCAACCGCGACCTCATCGACACGGTGCAAGGCGTGCTGAAGGTCCAGCAGGAAGGCCGCCAGAAGCGGGCCGACGCTGAGAAACAGATGGACCAGATGACGCTCGATCTGAAGAAAGCGTTGACTCAAGGCTGATCGGAACCGCCATGCCGAAGACGCTGACGTCCGTTCTGCTGCTGGCCTTCGCGGTGCTTTTAGCCGCCTGCAATTCGAGCAACGTCAAGTTCTCGATCGTCTCCGGATCCGAAAACACGGTGCTGGAGCCGATCGTGCAGGAATTCTGTGCCAAACAAGGCGCCACCTGCACCTTCGCCTATGAAGGCTCGCTCGACATCGGCCTTGGCTTGCAACGGCCCGCCGGACTTGACCAGGATGCTGTCTGGCCGGCCTCGAGCGTTTGGGTGGATCTGTTCGATTCCGGCCGCAAGGTGCGCAACCTGACCTCGATCGCGCAGATGCCGGTCATTCTGGGCGTGCGCAAATCCAAGGCCGCGGAGCTCGGCTGGATCGGCAAGCCGGTCTTCATGAAGGACATCCTGGCCGCTGTGAAGGACGGCAAGCTCAAATTCCTGATGACCTCGGCGACGCAGTCCAATTCCGGCGCCAGTGCCTATCTCGCCATGCTGTCCAGCGCGCTTGGCGGCAAGGAGGTGATCGAGCCCGGCGATCTCGACAATCCGAATGTGCGTGAAACGGTGAGCGCCCTGCTGCAAGGGGTCGAGCGTTCATCCGGTTCGTCGGGCTGGCTCGCCGATCTCTATGTCGACAGCGCAAGCAAGGGCACCGTCTACGACGCGATGTGGAACTACGAGGCGACGCTGAAGGAGACCAACGACAAGCTAAAGCAGATAGGCAAGGAACCGCTTTATGCCATCTACCCGGCCGACGGCGTCGCGGTCGGCGATTCGCCGCTCGGCTTCATCGACCATGGGCGCGGCCCGGAGGTCGAAAAATTCTTCACCGACCTGCTCGCCTATCTGCAGTCGGATGCGGTGCGCAAGCGCATCGCCGACACCGGTCGGCGGCTGCCGCTTGGCGGCTCGGCAATCCAGGCCGCGGCCGAACCCGACTGGAATTTCGACCCGGGCAAACTGGTGACATCGATCCGCATGCCGGAGCCGGCGGTGATCCGCAAAGCGCTCGACCTCTATCAGGAGGCGCTGCGCAAGCCTTCGCTGACGGCGCTATGCTTCGACTTCTCCGGCTCGATGGAAGACAAGGGCGAGAAGCAGTTGCAGGCCGCCGCGCAGTTCCTGTTCACACCGGAAAAGGCCAGCGAGGTGCTGGTGCAGTGGACGCCATCCGACCACATCTTCGTGTTGCCGTTCGACGGCGTCGTGCGTGCCAGTTTCGCGGCAACCGGCGACGCGGCAGGGCAAGCCCAGTTGCTGGCTGCCGTAGCCGACCAGCACGCCGGCGGCGGCACAGACATGTATGCCTGCGCCCAGCAGGCGCTGCAGCAGATCACCGCGACGCCGGATCTGTCGAAATACCTGCCGGCGATCATCATCATGACCGATGGACGGACGGATGGCAGTGCCGACTTCTTCCTCCAGCAATGGCGCAACGCGCCGGTGCGCGTGCCGGTGTTCGGCATCACCTTCGGCGATGCCGACAAGAGCCAGCTCGACAGCCTTGCCAAGGCGACTTCGGCGCGCGTATTCGATGGCAGCGGCGATCTGGCGGGCGCCTTCCGCGCCGCTCGCGGCTACAACTGAGATGCGCGGCTAGGATGCGTGGCTTGTTCGGCAACGACTGGAACTGGATCGCGGCGGGCCTTGTCTCGGCGGCGTTGCTGGTCGGGCTGAGCCTGCTCACCCATTTTCCGTTCCTGGTATCTGCGATCATCGCAGCACTTGTCTTTGCCGGGCTGGTGTTCGTGCTGGCGCCACGCCAGCTGTTCGAAGGCCTCGACCTCAATTCGCTCAGTGGCAGCCGGGTTGCGTTTGCGCGCGAACTGCTGGCGCAAGCCCAGCCGGCGGCGGACCGCCTGGCCGCAACCGCCCGGACCATTTCCGACAAGGACATGGCGGCAAAAGTGAAGAACCTGTCCGACATCGCCGCCGACGTGATCACCAGGGTCGAGGCCAAGCCTGAAAGCGCGCCCGCCGTGCGGCGGTTCCTGACCTATTATGTGCCGCAGGCGGCCGAGGTCTCGGAAGGCTATGCGGCGCTGGCCAGCCGGCGCGCGCCAAGCCAGGCGCGGCTCGCCAATATCGGCGCGGTCATCACCAAGCTTCAGGATGCTTTCAGGCATTATGCAGACAGCCTCGCCGACTCCGAACTCGGCACGCTCGACGTAGACCTGCGACTCATTCAGGAGTCGCTGAAAGAGGATATTGGTCGCTGATGGCCATTTCGCGCCGCGCTTTTGGACTGGGTCTGCTGGGTGCGGCCGCCGCCGGCACCGGCGGCTATCTGACACTCAAGGATCGCCCCGAATTCCGCGGCTATCTCGGCAACAAGGCGCATCTGTTCGGCTTCATCGGCGGCGAGAAGCAGGCGTTCCTGGCCGATCCGGATGTCGTCCATGCGCTGGGCGGCTACGGGCTGGAGCTCGACGCGCGTGTTGCAGGTTCCGTCGAGATGGTGCGGGAAGCAGCACTTCTGTCGCAGAAACCGCAATTTCTGTGGCCATCCTCTTCGATCATGGTCGATCTCGCCCGCAAGAGCGGCGTGGCGATCCGCAACGACCAGGTGGTGCTCAACTCGCCGATCGTCGTCTACACTTGGGGGCCGGTGGTCGAAGGGCTGAAGAAGAGCGGACTGGTCACGGTCGCCGCCAAGGGCGGCTACAATCAGCTCGACCTCAAGGCCTTGCTTGACGCCATTCTGGCCGGCAAGAACTGGTCGGATCTCGGCATCGGCGAGCTTTATGGCCGGGCCCGCATCGTCTCCACCGATCCCAACCGTTCCAACTCCGGCTTCATGTTCGCCGGCCTGGTGCTCAGCCTAATGAGCGGCGACGTGGCAACGCAGGAGCTGCTGGCGCAGCACGGCGACCAGGCCAAGGCGATCTTCCGCAGCATGGGCCTGAAATCGTCGTCGTCGGGAAAACTGTTCGATCAGTACATCGCTGGCGGCCTTGGCGCCGAGCCGATGGTGGTCGGCTATGAAAACCAGCTGGTCGAATGGGCGCTCGCCGACCCGGCGCGCTGGCAAAGGGTGCAGGCGGGCATGGGCGCCAAGCCCGAAATCCTCTACCCCCGGCCGACTGTCTACTCGGCGCATCCTCTGATCGTCGTCGATCCCGCGGTCGACCGGCTGCTGGAGGCGCTGACCAGCCCGAAGCTACAAGAGCTTGCCTGGTCCAAGCACGGGTTCCGCGGACCGCTCGGCACCGTTGCGGGTGATGCCGACGCCATAGCCGGGGTGAGACCGGCGGAAATCGAGGCGGTGCTGCCGATGCCATCAGCCGACGTTATGCTGGCGCTGCTCGCCCAGATGGACAGCTAAGGCTTACCCTCGCCCCATCCGGTTCCATGCATCGAGCCCGGCGATCTTGTAGGCTTCCGCCAGCGTCGGATAGTTGAAGGTGTTGTTGACGAAGAAGTCGACCGTGCCGCCAAGGTTGATGACGGCCTGACCGATATGAATGAGCTCGGTGGCGCCCTCGCCGACGATGTGCGCACCGAGCAGTCGCCGCGTTTCGATCGAAAACAACAGTTTCAGGAAGCCGGTGTCGACGCCCATGATGTGGCCGCGCGAGGTCTCGCGGAAGCGCGCGACACCGACCTCGTAGGCGCCGCCACTCTGGCGCACCTGCTCCTCGGACTGGCCGACGGTCGAGATTTCCGGCACCGCATAGATGCCATAGGGGAATGTTTCCGGCGGTGGCGGCAGGGTCACGCCGAAAGCATGGCAGGCGGCCACCCTGCCCTGCTCCATCGAGGTTGAAGCCAGGCTCGGAAAGCCGATGACGTCGCCGGCGGCGTAGATGTTGGGCACGCTGGTCTGAAACGTCTGCGGATCGACCTTGATGCGGCCTCGGGAGTCCGCCTCGATGCCGACCACGTCGAGACCCAGGCTGCCGACATTGCCGGTGCGGCCGGCGGCGTAGAGCACGACCTCCGAGCGAATGGTGCGGCCGTCGGCCAGCTCCACCTCGGCGGCTTCGGGTTTGGAGCGGATTTCCTTCACCGCGCTGCCCAGTCTTATCGTCATGCCGCGATCACGCATCTGGTGGATGAAATCGTCGACGATCTCGCGGTCGACGAAATCAAGGATGGAGTTGCGCGGCTCGACCAGCGTCACCGGCACGTCGAGCGCGGAAAAGATCGTCGCGTATTCGACGCCGATGACGCCGCCGCCAATCACCGTCAGCGTGCGCGGCAGGCGGTCGAGCTCCAGCATCTCGTCACTGTCGAAGACGCGGGTCTTGTCGAAAGGCACGTCGCGCGGCCGGTGTGGCCTGGTGCCGACCGCAATCAGTGCATTGGCGAAGCCGACCTCGCTGTAGTCGCCATTGTCCGATGTCAGGCTGACCTTGTTGGGGCCGAGAAATTTTACCGCCGCGCGGGCGCTCTTGACGGTGTTGCGCATGAACTGGTGCTGCAGCACCTCGACCTCATGATCGAGCGTCTTGTGCAGGCGCTCGATCAGGTCGCCGACGGAAATATCCTGCTTGACCCTGTAGCCGCGTCCATAAAAACCGCGCTCGCGCCAGCCGGAAAGGTTGAGCACCGTCTCGCGCAGCGTCTTCGAGGGGATGGTGCCGGTGTGCACGGAGACGCCGCCGAGACGCCGGCCGCGGTCGACCACCAGCACCGATTTGCCGAGCTTGGCCGACTGCACCGCGGCGCGGCGGCCCGAGGGGCCGCTGCCGATGACCAGCATGTCGTAGTCCATATTTCCCCGTCCCCTCGCCTCTGCTTCAGAGTGCTTTTGTTGCGCCGCAACAAGCTAATGCCATCCGCGCGGCAAATTCAACCGATTCGGATCGTGTCTTGCGTCGCTCGATCCCTGCGCTCCGGAAAGCGCCGACCTTGATTCCGACACAGGCCTTCACCATTTCATCATCGAGCGGCCCGCACCCTATGTCGGGCCCTGTTACGAGGAAATGACATGAACGCGCGCGTTCTCGACGGCGAAATCATCAACACAAGGCTCGACGATGTCAGGGCCTACGAAGGCGTGCGCACAAGGCGCATCCTGGCCTTCGTGCTCGACTACATCATCGTCGCGCTGCTCACCATTCCGTTCGCCATATTGGTGTTTTTCCTCGGGCTTTTGACGCTCGGTCTCGGCTGGATGCTGTTCGGCATCCTGGTGCCGGCCGTCGCCATCCTCTACATCTGGAACACGCTGGGCAGCGCCGACCAGGCGACCACGGGCATGAAGGTGATGGGCATCCGCCTCGACCGTCTCGACGGCCGGCCGATCGACGGCCTGACCGCGGTCGTCCATTCCGTGCTGTTCTGGGCCGGCAACGTCATCCTGTCGCCGCTGGTCCTGCTGGTGACCTTGTTCTCCGACCGCAAGCGCACGCTGCACGACCTTCTGCTCGGCACGGTAGTCAGCCGCAGCGGCCGTTAAAGGCAGTTTTCGGGAGCGCTTCCGCCTCGTCGGCGCAAATGTGAAGGCATCCGATTGCGCGTACCTTCACAATCCTGTTGAATTTTTCGCTTTCCGCGCCAAAGGTAGAGCGACTCGAAAGGAGTGTTTCCAAGACTTAGATGACGCAGCATCCGACCCAGTCGCCGCAGTTCTTCCTGACCGCGCCGTCGCCGTGCCCCTATCTCGACGGTCAGTTCGAGCGCAAGGTGTTTACGCATCTGGTCGGCGACAAGGCGTCGGAGATGAACGATCTCTTGACGCAAGGTGGCTTCCGGCGCTCGCAGAACATCGCCTACAGGCCGGCCTGCGAGACCTGCCGCGCCTGCGTCTCCGTGCGCATCCTCGCCCAGGAATTCACCGCCAGCCGCAACATGAAGCGCGTGCTGCAGCACAATTCCGACCTCGTCGGCGCCATGCACAATGCCGAGCCCTCGACCGAACAATACTCGCTGTTCCGCAGCTATCTCGATGCCCGCCACCGCCGTGGCGGCATGTCTGACATGACGGTGCTCGACTATGCCATGATGGTCGAGGATACCCATGTCGACACCAAGGTGATCGAATACAGGCGGCGCGGGCCTGACACTTTCATCACCGGCAAGGGCCAGGGCGAACTCATCGCGGTGGCGCTCACCGACAAAATGGCCGACGGCCTGTCGATGGTCTATTCCTATTTCAATCCCGAATTCGAGGAGCGTTCGCTCGGCACGTTCATGATCCTCGATCATATCGCCCGCGCCAGAGCGATGGGCCTGCCCCATGTCTACCTCGGCTACTGGGTCAACGGCTCGCGCAAGATGAATTATAAGATGCGCTTCATGCCGCAGGAGCATCTCGGCCCCAAGGGCTGGGAGCGCTACACCAACGAAGCGGTTTCACGCTGAGTTTTTCCACGATCCGCGCTTAAACAGTTTCAAGGCAGGAGATGCTGGTCTTTCAGCCGGTAGGCTGGAGAGTGTGCGCCATTGCACCGGTCAGCCGTCGGCCTGCATTTCATTGCGAAAGTTCCTGCATGTCCTCTCACCATGATCATCAGAAGGGTCTTTTGATAACCGCCATCGGCGGACTGACGCTGACAGTCGACATACCTTTAATCCGCCTCGCCGACGGTGGCGCGTGGACCATCATGCTGCTGCGCACCAGCACCACATTCGTCGCCGCAATGGTCATCTGGTCGATCTGGCGGGCGCTGAGCCGCAACGCCCCGCCACTCATCCCCGGCTGGTCCGGCCTGATCGTGGCGATCTGCTATGGGCTGACCGGGATCACCTTCGTCACCGCCGTCTATCACACCTCGACCGCCGATCTGGTGTTCATCCTGGCCTTCAACACCGTGTTCGCGGGCCTGCTGTCCTGGCTATTCCTGAAGGAGAGGCCGCAGTTGGTGACGATCATCGCCATGTCGATCATGATCATCGGCGTGCTGGTCATCGTCGGCGGGTCGGTCGGCACCGGCAAGCTGTTCGGCGATTTCATGGCGCTGTGCTCGGCCTTCTTCGTCGCCGTGGCCATCACCATCTCGCGCGCCAGCGGCAAGGATATGGGCTTCACCTCGCTCGTCGGCGTCCTTCTGCCGATGGCGCTCGCCGCCTTCATGGTGTCAGGCGAAGGCTTTCATGTGAACGCACCGTGGTGGATCATCTTCAACGGCGCCGTCATCATGCCGATCTCGTTCTTCTGCCTGGCCGCCGGGCCGAAATACATTCCAGGGCCGGAAGTGGCGATGTTCTACCTGCTCGAAACCGTGCTGGCGCCGGTCTGGGTGTGGATGATCTTTGCCGAGGCACCAACCCGCAACAGCCTGATCGGCGGCGGGATCCTGATCGTCACGCTGGTCGCCCATTCGCTCTGGCAGTTGCATGATGGCCGCAAGCGCCGACCCGATCTCGCGGTGCATCATCCCGTCTAAGGCGTATCGATATCTGCGCAAGTTGCGTTCCGGGATCAGGCGCTGGCCTTCTTCGCCACGCCAGATTCCGGCAGGATCTCGATCTGCGGACGAGCCTCGATTTCGGCCGCCGAGTCGGCGGCGATCTCGTCGACCAGTTCCACCTCGCGTAGCCACTCGCGCCAGATGGCGACCAGCAGAGCCATCAGCACCGGGCCGATGAACAGGCCGAGGAACCCCATCGTCTTGACGCCGCCGATCAGGCCGAAAAAGGTCGGTAGGAAGGGCAGTTTTATCGGTCCGCCGACGAGTTTCGGGCGCAGCGTCTTGTCGACGATGAACAGCTCGACCGCGCCCCACAGGAACAGCACCAGACCGGCCATGGGCGAGCCGCTGGCCGCGAGGTAGATCGAGACAAGAGTGAAGGACAAAGGTGCTCCGCCGGGGATGAGCGCCATGACGCCGGTCAGGGCACCGAGCGTCACCGGCGACGGCACGCCGGCCAGCCAGTAGGCAATGCCCAGCACCAGCCCCTCGCCGATGGCGATGACCGTCATGCCGGTCACCGTCGAGGAAATCGTCGCCGGCACGACGCGCGAAATCCGCTCCCACCGCGTCGGCAGGATACGCTCGCCGAGGCGGTCGACCTGGCCGGCGAAATGCTCGCCGTCACGATAGGCGAAGAACAGGGCGATCATCATGAACAGCAGCGTCAGGAGCAGCCCAAACGCACTGCCGCCGGCGGCGAGCGCGCCGCGATATATGCTACCGATATTGGCGCCGCTGACCAGCTGGATCAGTTCACCAATGCCGCCGGGATGACCAAAATTGGTCGTCCATTGTTCGTTCAGCCAGTCGCCTACGACAGGCATGGTCGCGATCCAGTGCGGCGTCACAGCCCCGTGCCGATTGGTCTCGATCGCCCAGCCGACCCACTCGCGCACCTCGTTGATGGCGTAGGTGCCGGCAAGCGCGATCGGTATCACCAGGAAGGCGAGGATGAACAGGATGGCCAGAGTGGCGGCGATGGTGCGGTTGCCGCCGACGCCGGACAGCAGCCGCTGGTAAAGCGGCCAGCTGGCGAAAGCGATGACGAGTGCGGCCAGCACCGGGAACAGGAAGCCGTGGAAGAAATAGACACCGGCGGCGACGATCAGCACCAGCAGCCAGCGCGCCGCCGACAGCGGCGGAATGACGGCCGAACTCAGTGGCGTCGACAGGCCGAACAGGCGCTGCTGCCGTTCCGGTTTCTGGATCCTGGATTCCTTCAAACGCCCGTCTCTCTCAAACACCCGTCCCATGTATGCACTGATATAGTGCAGCAATCGTGACGATAGTCCAAATGAGTTGGGCAGCATCTCTTCCTTCTCCCCTTGTGGGCCTGTTGCGCAGTTACTGGGAGGAACGGCGGGGGAACAGGATCAGCGGGCTATTGCTGGTTCTTAGGGGTTGAGGTCTGGTTTCGATGTTTGAGGTGGCGGTTCGGCCTTGGCTGGCCGGATTGTGGACGCACCTATCCCGTGATGGCGGCCCATCGGCGCATGTTGAAAGCGATGGCCGCCATTGTCACCTGACCAGCAGCCTTGGCCAACCCGATGTAGCGGATCGTGGTCAGCTTCATGCGGTTCTTGAGCGTGGCGAAGGTGGTCTCCACCGCTGCTCGCCGTCTGGCGATCAGGCGATTGTAGTGCTTGAGCCGCGGCGGCAGCGCATGATGCTTGTTGGGGCGCCGTGCAATGCGCACCTTCTTGCCGGCCGCCCTGAGCCGAGCACGGCGGGCATGGGTGTCATAGGCTGCGTCTGCCCATACCGTCTTCTCATCACCGCAGATCAAGTGATCAGCCACGACCGTGTCGTTGACGTTGGCCGGTGTCGTGATCACCGTGCGGATCAGGCCAGAGCCTTCATCCACCCCGACATGAGCCTTGTAGCCGAAGGTAAGGCCGCTCTTGCCCTTGCGTGCTGTGACGCGGGCGTCCGTATCCTGCGACGGCCGCTCGGGTGTCGGCGGCGTCGAGACCGCATCAATCAGCGTGGCATCCAGCATCGTACCGCGCTTCAGGATCACGCCGGCCTTCTCCAACTGCCGGTCCAGTTCGCCAAACAGCTTCTCCATCAGCCCTTCGCTGACAAGCAGATTGCGAAAACGCGACAGCACCGTGTGGTCGGGGATTGTATCGTCCAGCCCCAGCCCAGCAAAGCGCCGGAACGACAGCCGATCGCCCAGCGCTTCCTCTAACTCGCGATCCGACAGTCCGTAGAGCGATTGCAGCAACAGTGCCTTGAACAACACCAGCGGCGGCCAGGCAGCTCGACCCGGTCCACCATCGCGCAGCGCATTAAGCAGCTTCTCGAACCGGTACCACTTCACCAGACCCGACAGACGGTCGAGTGGCGAAGAACCCCCCGTCAGCTTGTGGCCCAGAAAGGCCTCCGCCAAGCTCAACTGTCCAGTCTGCTTCACCGCCATCGCGATTCCTCCGAACTCCCTCTCAGAGAATCACAACCAGCGAATTACGCAACAGGCCCCTTGTGGGAGAAGGTGGATCGGCGCGATGGCGCCGAGACGGTTGAGGGGTGTTCCAGCGGAGTGAGGCGTTGGCGTTCCCTGGAACACCCCTCATCCGACCGAGCTTCGCTCGGCCACCTTCTCCCACAAGGGGAGAAGAAAGAGGCACCAGCTAACCAAACTTGCCCGTCCTGGGGAAGCCCTTTGGCACCATACGCCCTGCCGAGGCCCGGGCGCCGATCCATTCGGCGAGTTCCTCGCGCGATCTCGTAAAGGTGCGGTCGGCCGAATCCTGCCAGGACAGGCCGGTTTCCAAGGTGAACGGCTTGAGATCGAGCAGGCCGCCATCCTTGTATTTCTGCAGCCGCACGCCCTTGCCACGGCCCATCTCCGGAATTTCGGAGAGCGCGAACACCAGCATCTTGCGGTTCTCGCCGACGATGGCGAGGTGATCGCCGGTGACCGGTACGCAGCGCTTGGCCTCGTCCGGCGCCTTGACGTTCATCACCTGCTTGCCCTTGCGGGTGTTGGCGACCACTTCCTCCTCCGGCACGATGAAGCCGTTGGCGTCATATGAGGCCAGCAGCAGCTTGCGCTTCGGATCGTGGACGAAAGCGGTGACGATGTCCTGGTCGTTGTCCATGTCGACGATGATGCGGATCGGCTCGCCATGGCCGCGCCCGCCGGGCAGCCGGTCGGCGCCGATGGTGTAGAACTTGCCGCCGGTGGTGAAGACCAGCACCTTGTCGGTGGTCTGGGCATGGAAGGCGAGTTTCAGGCTGTCGCCTTCCTTGAAGGTCAGCGTCGAGAGATCGGCCAGATGGCCCTTCATCGCCCGCAGCCAGCCTTTTTCCGAAACCACCACGGTGACCGGCTCGCGCTCAATCATGGCGTGGGCGATGTCGGTCAAATCGTGTTCGGGCGCATCGGCGAACTGGGTGCGGCGCTTGCCGAGCTCGGTCTCCGGTCCGAATTTGTCGCGGATGCTGGTGACTTCCCACTTGATCGTCGACCATTGCTTGGCATCCGACGCCAGCAGCGCCTCGATCTGCTTCTTCTCGGTGGTGAGGCCGTCGAATTCCTTGCGGATCTCGAATTCTTCCAGCTTGCGCAAAGCGCGCAGGCGCATGTTGAGAATGGCTTCGGCCTGGGTGTCGGTGAGCGACCAGCGGGCCATCATCACCTGCTTGGGCTCATCCTCCTCGCGGATGATCTTGATCACCTCGTCGATGTTGAGATAGGCGATCAGATAGCCGGCAAGGATCTCCAGCCGTCTTTCGATCTCGCCCAGGCGATGTTTCGAGCGGCGGATCAGAACGTCGCGGCGGTGGTCGAGCCATTCCTGCAGCACGCCCTTCAGCGACAGCACGTTGGGCACCTTGCCGCGCGACAGCACGTTCATGTTGAGTGGAAAGCGGCTTTCAAGCTCGGTGAGCTTGAACAGCGATTCCATCAGGATGCCCGGATCGACGGAACGGCTTTTCGGCACCAGCACGACGCGGATGTCCTCGGCGCTTTCGTCCCTGATGTCCTCGAGCAGCGGCAGCTTACGCGCCATCAACAGCTCGGCGATCTTCTCGATCAGCCGCGCCTTCTGCACGCCATAGGGGATTTCGGTGACGACGATGCTCCAGGTGCCCCTGCCCTGGTCTTCCTGGCTCCACTTCGAGCGCACGCGGAAACCACCGCGCCCGGTCTCATAGGCTTCGAGGATGGAGGCACGGCTGTCTACGATGATGCCGCCGGTCGGGAAATCCGGGCCCTGGACGAAATCCATCAGCTTGGCCACCGGCGCATCCCGGTGTTCGATCAGGTGCAATGCGGCGTCGCAGAGTTCAGCCGCATTGTGCGGCGGGATCGACGTCGCCATGCCGACCGCGATGCCGGACGAGCCGTTGGCCAGCAGGTTTGGGAAGGCGCCGGGGAGCACGACCGGCTCCTCGTCCTCTTCATTGTAGGTCGGCCGGTAGTCGACGGCGTCCTCGGTGATGCCGGCGAGCAGTTCGGTCGCCACGTCGGTCATGCGCGCTTCTGTGTAGCGCATGGCGGCGGCGTTATCGCCGTCGATGTTGCCGAAATTGCCCTGCCCGTCGACCAGGGGATAGCGCATCGAAAAATCCTGCGCCAACCGTACCAGCGCGTCATAGATCGACTGGTCGCCATGCGGATGGAACTTGCCCATCACCTCGCCGACGATGCGGGCGCATTTGGCGAAACCCTGATCAGGGTTGAGGCGCAGCAGGCGCATGGCGTGCATGATGCGGCGGTGGACCGGCTTCAGCCCGTCGCGAACGTCGGGCAGCGCCCGGTGCATGATGGTCGACAGCGCATATGCGAGATAGCGCTCTTCCAGCGCCTTCTTCAGATCGACCGGTTCAATGTGATCGCCACCGCCATCTTGAGGCGGCAAAAGCCTTTTCCCATGGGCTGGGACTAGCCGAGCGGGTGATTCGCGGCAAGAGGCGCACGCCGGACCGGACGACTTGTGCGCTGTTCTGCAACAGGAAACAGCAAGGTCGAGCTTGCCGGCCAACATCAGTCTGTTACATGCCACATCTATTGCGAAGCACGGTAACGCTCTACGGCCCGACCTTCATGCCAAATTCACTGCATTCTGCAATAGCATTCGGATCGGGTTTGCCTTTCGCCGCGATTTTTGACCATTGTGCCGGGACACGCCTTTTTCCCGTCCAGTTCGTCACGGAATGGTGATGGCGCGAAGAATTGAAAAACAATTTCAGGACACTCTCAGGGACCTTGCGATGACAATCAAACGCTCAACTCTCCGGAAATTCGCTCTTTCGACCTTCTTGTTCACACTGCCGCTGAATGCGGCCCTTGCCCAGGACGCCGCGGTCGCCGACCGGCTTAAGGCGGCGCTGGCCGCCCAGGGCGTCGACATCTCCTGGACCGGCGTCACCGGCGACAACACCAGCATGGTGCTGCAGGGCGTTGCCATCAAGCCGGCGGCGGAAAAGGAAGCCCTCACCATCGGCGACGTCAAGCTCGAGGGTGTGACCGCCGCCAATGGCGGCTTTGACATCGGCACCGTGTCGACGTCGGCCTTCGAACACAGCAAGGACGGCGTCACCCTCAATCTCAGCCCCTTCGTCATCCACGACATGACTGTTCCGGCCGACGGCGCTACCGGCCCACTCGGTGCGCTGATGATCTACAAGTCCGCCGAACTCTCGAACATGACGGTCAAGGTTGCCGACAAGACCGCATTCTCGATGGACGGGCTTGCCATCAAGATCACACCGCCCGCGGACGGCAAGGCGATGGAATTCACCGGCACCACCGAAAAGTTCAATGCCGACCTGACGCTGGTCGACGATCCCAAGTCGAAGGAAGTCATCGACGCGCTCGGCTACCAGAACATCGCGGGCAATTTCGAGATAGCCGGCAACTGGCAGCCTTCGGACGGCAAGATGGAGCTGTCGAAATACGACATCTCGGTCGAGAATGCCGGCACGCTCGGCATGACCTTCGACCTCGGCGGCTACACAATGGACTTCGTCAAGTCGCTGCAGGAAATGCAGAAGAAGATGGCCGCGCAGCCGGAAGGCGCGGACAATTCGGCGCAAGGCATGGCCATGCTCGGCCTGCTGCAGCAGCTTTCCTTCAACAGCGCCTCGATCCGCTTCGACGACGATTCGCTGACCGGCAAGGTGCTGGACTATGTCGGCAAGCAGCAAGGCATGTCGGCCAAGGACATCGCCAACCAGGCCAAGGCGATCGTGCCGTTCGGCATGGCGCAGCTCAACAATCCGGAGCTGACGGCGCAGGTGACGGCGGCGGTCAGCAAATATCTCGACGATCCGAAGAGCCTCGAAATCTCGGCCGAGCCGCCGGCAGCGGTACCGTTCGCGTTGATCATGGCGGGCGCCATGTCCAACCCGCTCGACTTGCCGAAGACGCTCGGCGTCAGCGTCAAGGCGAACGAGGACTGATCGAAGCGGCCTCAAGACCAAGAAAAAGCCCGGCAGCGATGCCGGGCTTTTTTGTGGGATTATCGAGTCGAAAGAACCGGTTCTGCCGGTTTTTTAAAGTACCGCCGAAACACGCGATCAGCCGTCCTTCTTAGTCGGCGCAACGCGCAGCGCCAGTTCGCGAAGCTGCTGCGGGCTCGCTTCCGACGGCGCGTTCATCAGCAAGTCATAGGCCTGCTGGTTCATCGGGAACATGGTGATCTCGCGCAGGTTCTTGGCGCCAACCAAGAGCATGACGACGCGGTCGACGCCGGCCGCCATGCCCCCATGCGGCGGCGCGCCATACTGGAAGGCGCGATAGAGGCCGCCGAAACGCTCTTCCACCGTCGCGCGGTCCAGCCCGACCGTCTCGAACGCCTTGACCATGGTTTCGGGCAGGTGGTTGCGGATGCCGCCTGAGGCGATCTCGAAACCGTTGCAGACCATGTCGTACTGGAACGCCTTGATGCCAAGCAGATCCTCGCCGTTCAGCGCATCAATGCCGCCCTGCGGCATCGAGAACGGGTTGTGGGCGAAGTCGATCTTCTTCTCTTCCTCGTTCCATTCGAAGAACGGGAAGTCGACGATCCAGCACAATTCGAAACGTTCGCGGTCGACGAGGTTCAATTCCTCGCCGGCGCGGGTGCGCGCCGCACCTGCGAAGGAGACGAATTTCTTCGGGTCGCCGGCGACGAAGAAGGCGGCGTCGCCATCGGCAAGGCCGAGCTGCTGGCGGATCGCCTCGGTGCGCTCCTCGCCGATGTTCTTGGCGAGCGGGCCGGCGCCTTCGAGTTTTTCGCCTTCCTTGCGCCAGAAGATGTAGCCCAACCCCGGCTGGCCCTCGCCTTGCGCCCAGGAATTCATGCGGTCGCAGAAGGCACGGCTGCCGCCGGTCTTGGCCGGAATGCCCCACACTTCGGCCTTCGGGTCGTTGGCCAGGATGTTGGCGAACACCTTGAAGCCGGAATCGCGAAAATGGTCGGAGACGGCCTGCATCTCGATCGGGTTGCGCAGGTCCGGCTTGTCGGAGCCGTATTTGCGCATGGCGACATCATACGGAATGCGCTGGAATTTCTGCGTCACCGGCTTGCCGTTGGCGAAGGCCTCGAAGACCCCGCGGATGACAGGCTCCATCGTGTTGAGCACGTCGTCCTGCTCGACGAAGCTCATTTCGAGGTCGAGCTGGTAGAATTCGCCGGGCAGACGGTCGGCGCGCGGATCCTCGTCGCGGAAGCAGGGCGCGATCTGGAAATAGCGGTCGAAGCCCGAAACCATGATCAGCTGCTTGTACTGCTGCGGCGCCTGCGGCAGCGCGTAGAAAGTGCCGGGATGGATGCGCGACGGGACCAGGAAGTCGCGTGCGCCTTCCGGCGACGAAGCCGTCAGGATCGGCGTCGAGAATTCGGTGAAGCCGACATCGGTCATGCGCCTGCGCATCTCGGCGATGATCTTGGTGCGCGCCACAATGTTTTTGTGCAGCGTGTCGCGGCGCAGGTCGAGGAAGCGGTACTTCAGCCTGATATCCTCGGGATAATCCGGCTCGCCGAATACCGGCAGCGGCAGTTCCTTGGCCGCCGACAGCACCTCGATCTCGCGGGCGAAAATCTCGATCTCGCCGGTCGGCAAGTTGGCGTTCGTGGTCTCGGGCAAGCGCGCCTTGACCTCGCCGTCGACGCGGATGACCCATTCGCCGCGCACGGTCTCGGCGACCTTGAAGGCAGGCGAATCGGGATCGGCGACGATCTGGGTCAGGCCGTAATGGTCGCGCAGATCGATGAAGAGCAGGCCGCCATGGTCGCGCACGCGGTGCACCCAGCCCGACAGGCGAACGGAAGAGCCGACATCGCTCTTTCTCAACTGGGCACAGGTATGGCTGCGGTAACGGTGCATTGTCATTGGTAAAGTCCGGGATGCTGGGTGACAGGCCAAAGCATCAAGCCCGGCCCAAAATTTGCGCGAAAAGCGCATGAGAGACCGGCTTTGTCAAGGCAAGCGGGCGATCCCGATGCCCGGCATGCCGCCAAGTGTTCAAGCGAAGTGGATTTCAGCGCCCTGGCGTTCGAAATCGGCGAGGATCGCGGCCGGCGCGGTCTTTTCGACCACCAGATGGCGGATCGCATCGGCCCCGGCGACGCGATAGGGTGCTGCGGTGGCGAGCTTGTCGTTGGTGACGGCGATGACGATGCCGGCGCTGTTCTTGGCCATAGCCCGCTTCACTTCGGCCTCGGCCGAATCGAATGCCGTCACACCACGTGAGGCATCCAGTCCGCAGGAGCCGAGGAAAAACAGATCGGCGCCAAGCTGCGCAATGGCGGCCAGCGTGTCGGCGCCGACGCAGGTTCCGAGGTCGCGGACGAACCTGCCGCCGAGCATCGTCAGCTCGACCAGGGGATGGTCGGACAGCGCCGAGGCAACACCGAGCGAATTGGTGGCAATGGTCAGTTCAAGGTCGCGCGGAATGGCCTTGGCGATGGCAACGTTGGTGCTGCCGCCGTCGATGAACAGGGTCTGCCCCCTGGAGAGCAACGCCACGGCTGTGCCTGCCAGCCGCGCCTTCTCCTCGACCGCATGGCCGCCGCGCAGACCGATGGGGGCGCGGCAAAGGGCGCCGCCGCAACCGCGCCACCATAGACCCGGCGGCAGTGCCCGGCTTTCGCCAGTTCCCTGAGGTCGCGGCGCACCGTGTCTTCCGAAACGCCGAAGCGGCTCGCCAGTTCGCCGGCGAGCACTCTCCCCTCCGCCGCGAGGCGGTCGCGGATAAGCTGGTGCCGTTGATCGGTCAGCATTGCCTGTTCCTATTTCTATTTGCACGTTCTTGCATGTTCTGCACGTTTGTGCAAGGAGTGACCAATCGGGCTGCTGGACAAGCTCGCCTCTCCTCCTTGAAAGCACCGCGATGCGCTTTGGCCTCAACCTTGCCCCACAACACCGCGTCTATGCCGGGTTCGCGATCTATTCCTTCGCCATGGGCAACATTTTTCCGCGGCTTCCCGACATCAAGCAGGCCATGGGCATCGAGGACGGCACGCTCGGCCTCAGTCTGATCGGAACGCCGATCGGCACCTTGACGGCGCTGACGCTGGCGACGCCGCTGCTCGAGCGCGTCGGCTTCCGCCGCGCGCTGCTTGCCCTGGTCCCACTGGTGGCGCTTGCCTATGCCATCGCGGTGCATGCGCCGGGTCCGCTGGCGCTGTTCCTGATGCTCTTCCCGGTCGGCCTGATGATCGGCAGCGTCGAGATCATGCTCAATGTCGAGGCCGACCGGACCGAATTCCTGGTCAAGCGCCGCATCATGAACCGCGCGCATTCGTTCTGGAGCATGGGCTTTTTCGGCGCCGGCCTGTTCGGCGCCGCACTCGCGCATCTCGGCATATCGCCACAACTGCATCTGGCGCTGATCGTGCCGATCGTCGCGATCTCGATGGCGCTGTTCCTCGGCGGCTACCAGCCGGCACCAAGCCGTTTTGCGGGCACCGGCGAGAAGGCACCCGTGCTGGCGCGGCCGACATTGCCGATCCTCGTCCTCGTCGCGGTGACGCTCTCGGCGATGCTGATGGAAGGCGCCAGCATCGACTGGTCGGCGATCTATATGCGCACGGTGTTCGACTCAGGTCCTTTCGTCGCCGGCTTCACCGTGGCGCTGTTCGCCTTCTCTCAGGCAACCACGCGCTTCTTCGCCGACAGTTTCGTCGACCGCCATTCGCCGAGCGGCGTGGCGCGGGTGCTGCTGGTGATGATGGCGGGCGGCGTGCTGATTGTCTTTTTCTCGCCCGCGCCGTTCTTCTCCATGCTGGGCTTTGCTCTTCTGGGGATCGGCACCAGCGCCCTCTTCCCGCTGGCGATCTCGGCCGCCGCCCAGCGGACGGACCGGCCGGCGGCGATCAATGTCGCGGCGCTGTCGCAGATCTCCTTCGTCGCCTTCCTGCTCGGCCCGCCGCTGCTTGGCTTCGTCTCCGACCATTGGGGCATCCGCTCGGCCTTTGGCATCGGCATACCGTTCATCATCCTCAGCCTGCTGACCGCAGGATCGCTTGGCCGGCGGCCGGCCGCCGACAAACCCGCCGCGCCGGCAGACAAGATACTGGCGCGGGTAGCAGAAGGGTGAATGCGCCTCGCTCGTCAAATGACGGGAGAAAGGGGCAAAAGGGCTCAGGCGGTGCGCCCGCGGCAAGCCGCGTCGTAATCGGCCAGCACCTGGCCGATCGCGTCGTGAAGAATGGCGTTTGGATCTCCCGCCGGCCCGAGCGCGGCCGGTACCATCGGCAGGAACTGCCGCATCAGCGTTTCGGGAATGCTGACGCCGTTGAGCGCCTCTTGCAGGCGGCCGACGGCAACGCCGGCAGCGGGGTTGTTCCAGTAGTAGCGAATGCGGTCGCTGTAGCTGTAATGCCGCTGCAGATGGAGGTTGGTTTCATTGCCATGATAGTGGCTGTGCCAATGGCCGGGCGCTGCCAGCATCACGCGTTCCATCGTGCGGGCAAGCGACCTGTCGCCATAGTCCGCGATCATTTCGCTGGCGATCAGATCAAGCCCGTAAAGCGCCTCGCGCAAGGCGAATGTCAGGCCTGGACCCACTTTAAGGATCGGAAAGCCGTTGCCGACAAGCGCAGTCAGCGCCGCGCGGCTCTGGTAGTCGGTGGAATGCGCCTCGTAGACGAGCGACGGTTCCTCGTCGAGCAAACCGGTCAGCGGCTTCGATGCCTCGGGCCTGTAGGCGACGACGTTCTGGCTGCCGAACTCGACGCCGGGCTGCACGACAACGGCAATTACGCGACCAAACGCTTCCGCCAGACCCTCGCGGGCAAAGATCTCGCGATGAACCTCGATGGTACGGCGCGCCGCCGCCGCCTCGGTGGGCTTGAGCTCGCTGATCGCGTGATCGACGCCGCCCGGGGCGGGAACCTCGGTGCCGATAATGTAGACCGGCAATGCGCCACCGGCCGCGCGCGCCGCCTTTTCTGCCGCCTTGGCCAGTCGCGCCGCCCGGGTCGCGATGGTCTCGTCATCCAGGGCTGCCGGCTCGCCGGCGCAGCCCATCGACGCGTCGAGATGGATCTTGCTGAAACCGGCCCAGACATAAGCGGTGACCATGGCCTCGGCCTTGTTCATCGCTTGTGCGGCCAGCTCCGTGCGCCACGGGTTCGGTCCGAGATGGTCGCCGCCAAAGATGATGCGCTGGGGGTTGAGACCTTCCCTGTTGGCGATCTCCAGCACGAAGGCGACGAACAGGTCCGGGGTCATCCCGGTGTAGCCACCGAACTGGTTGACCTGGTTGCAGGTTGCCTCGATCAGCAGCGAGGCTTCCTTGTCGGCGACGGCACGCCTGATCGCCGTCTGGATCACCAGCGGATGGGCCGAGCAGATCGAGGTGATGCCGTAGGGCGATCCGTTTCTGTGCGCGGTGGCGAGAGCTGCGAGCGGATTGGCCATCATGTCGCCCTCTGGGTCCCGGCAATGAAATCGTCAAGCACGTCGAAGCCGGCAAGGCCCTCCATGGGCCCACGCCGCGTGACGTTGCGGGCGCCGGCGGCATTGGCATAAAACAGCGCCTTGGCAGGCTCCATCCCCTTGCGCCGGCAGGTCAGGTAGGTCGCGCCGAAACAGTCGCCGGCCCCGGTAGGGTCGACTTCTTCCACCAGGAAGCCGGCACAGTCGATCCTGCTGCCATCGGCGCCGAAACGGGTAGAACCGGCAGCGCCGCGTTTCAGCACAATCTCGCCGACGCCCCGGGCGATCAGCGCCGTCACCGCCTGGCGTTCGTCATCGACGCCGGCGGCGGCAAGCAGCTCGTCGCCGGAAGGCAGCAGCAGATCCGCATCGTCGACCAGCTCGGAGAATTGCGCGCCGTCGGCGCCGTCGATCAGTTCCTTGCGCACATTCGGATCGAAGGAGGTCGAGCCGCCGCGGGCACGCACGGCCTTCGCGGTATAGGCGACGATCTCCTTCAGCCCGGATACGGACAGGGTCGACCCCATGACATGCAGATGGCCTGCCTTGTCCGCCAGTTGGCGCGCCTCGGCGGTAAGCCGGATCTGCCCGGCGGCGGATTCGGCGATGTTGTAGACGAAGTCCCGGCCGCCGTCCGGCCTGTAGCGCACGAACGCGCTTCCCGTTGGGTAGCGGTCGCTGACGACCACGGCCGAGACGTCGACGCCGTCGCGCCGGAGCCTTTCCAGGTTGATGGTTCCAAAATCGTCGCGGCCGACGCAGCCGATGAGGCCGGCGCCGCCGCCGAGCCTTGCGACCTGATCGATGAAGATGGCCGGTGCCCCGCTCGGATAGGGGCCCATCAGCGTCAGCGGCTCGAGGAAGCCCAGACCCCGCTCCGTCGCCATGATCTCGACCAGGATTTCGCCGGCGACTATCGTCGGCCCCGTGGATTCGGAGGCGATCTCCCTTCGGCGGTTCATTCCCTGCAATTCCTTCTCCCCCAGCCGCGCGCCGGTCACGGCGCGCCGACTGCACGATAGCGCCTGTCCGCAGCCGACGTAAATTGCGGCAAGGTTGAAGTCAACAGAAACTGCACGTACGTCCACTTATTTTACTGCGCATGCGGCTTTCTTCGTTGTCCCGGATGGCGAACCATCAAGCGTAGGGCGAAGGCATGACGCCAGAATCAGGCGACGGTACGCTTGACTTGGCTTTCCTGTAGCGCAATAAAATGTATACGCATGTTCACTTACACATGCGCATTCGTAAAGGAGGAGACGAAATGCTGAGAGGTAAGCGTATCGGAATTCTTGGCCTGTCGGCCGCCGCTTCGGCACTGGCGGCCAGCGCCGCCCTGTCCGAGGAGATCACGGTTGCGACGGTCAACAATGGCGACATGATCATCATGCAGAAGCTGTCACCGGAATGGGAGAAGGCGACCGGCAACAAGGTCAACTGGGTAGTGCTGGAGGAAAACGTCCTGCGCGAGCGGGTCACCACCGACATTGCCACCAAGGGCGGCCAGTTCGACGTACTGACCATCGGTGGCTATGAGACCCCGATCTGGGGCAAGAGCGGCTGGCTGACATCGCTCAACGATCTCGGCGACGATTACGACTATGACGACCTGATCGCTCCGGTGCGCAGCGGCCTGACCGTCGACGGCAAGCTCTATGCCGTCCCCTTCTACGCCGAAAGCTCCTTCACGCTCTACCGCAAGGATCTGTTCGACGCCGCCGGCCTGAAGATGCCGGAGCAGCCCACCTATGACCAGATCACGGAATTCGCCGACAAGCTCACAGACAAGTCGAAGGAACAATACGGCCTGTGCCTGCGCGGCAAGCCGGGCTGGGGCGAGAACATGGCCTTTGTCGGCACGCTGGTGAACACGTTCGGCGGCCGCTGGTTCGACATGGACTGGAAGCCGCAAATCAATTCCGACGCGTGGAAGAAGGCGATCGGCTGGTATGTCGATACGATGAAGAAGGATGGTCCTCCGGGAATAAGCTCCAACGGCTTCAACGAGAACCAGACATTGTTCTCCTCCGGCCACTGTGCCATGTGGATCGATGCCACGTCCGCGGCGGGTCGCGTCTATGATCCGAAGCAGAGCAAGGTCGCCGACAAGGTCGCCTTCGCCAAGGCGCCGGTGGCGGTCACGCCGAACGGTTCGGCCTGGGGCTGGGCATGGAGCCTCGCCATCCCGGCCTCGACGAAGAAGGCGGATGCAGCAAAATCCTTCGTCAAGTGGGCAACGTCGAAGGCCTATGTCCAGCGCGTCGGTGAGACCGAAGGCTGGGTCGCGGCACCTCCGGGAACCCGCAAGTCCACCTATGCCAGCCCGGACTACCAGAAGGCCGCGCCCTTCGCCACGACGGTGCTTGCCGCGATCGAATCCGCCGATCCGACCAAGCAGACCAAGGATCCGGTTCCCTATACCGGCATCCAGTTCGTCGCCATCCCTGAATTCCAGGGCATCGGCACCGAGGTCGGTCAGGCGATTGCCGCCGCGGTGACCGGCCAGAAGTCGGTCGACGACGTGCTCAACGGTGCCCAGACCGAGGTGGAGCGGACGATGACGGAGGCGGGCTACATCAAATAAGCGGGCTCGAACCCAAACAACCAGGGGCGGAACGTGCGCCGCCCCTGGCGATCCCGGCCTGTCATACCTCCCGTTGCAGCGGGCCGGGAGGATGCACGGATCCGCTGAAGCAATTCCCGGAAAAGCGCCTGGCGGTTTTCCCATAGGAATTGCGTGAGCAATCGGCAGGTCCGTGCGTTCCTCGCGGCAATCAGGGCAAAAGAGCCTGACGGCTTGCGCCCGGAATTGCGAAAAGCGCCAGCCATGCGCCGGACGCCGGCTGGCCGCAACGACACCGTTTTCGAACAGTCAGGAAAGGCTGGAACTGGATATGAAACTGAAGAGCAAGACGGCCCTGATCACCGGTGGCGCGCGCGGCATTGGCCTCGGCTTCGCGCAAGCCTATGCGCGCGAAGGCGCCAAGGTTGTGATCGCCGATATCGACATCGAGCGCGCCACGCGGGCGGCCACCGCGATCGGTCCGGCGGCCAGCGCCGTCAAGCTCGATATCACCGACCTCGATGCGATCGAAAGGGTGGCGGCGGAGGTCGACCAAGCGTCCGGCGGAATCGACATCCTCGTCAACAATGCGGCCATCTTCGACATGGCGCCGATCACCGATATCACCGAAGCAAGCTACGACAGGGTCTTCGACATCAATCTCAAGGGACCGCTGTTCATGATGAAGGCGGTGGCCAATCTGATGATCAAACGCGGCGCGGCGGCAAGATCATCAATATGGCCAGCCAGGCCGGCCGCCGCGGCGAGGCGCTGGTGCTGCTATACTGCGCCTCCAAGGCAGCGATCATCTCGGCGACGCAGTCTGCGGCGCTGGCGCTCGTCAAGCACGGCATCAACGTCAACGCCATCGCGCCCGGCGTCGTCGACGGCGAGCACTGGGATGTCGTCGACGCCCACTTTGCCCGCTGGGAAGGCCTGAAGCCGGGCGAGAAGAAGGCGGCGGTGGCAAAGTCCGTCCCGATCGGCCGTTTCGCGACCCCTGAGGATATTGCAGGGCTCGCCGTGTTCCTCGCCTCGTCCGACAGCGACTACATCCTGGCGCAGACCTATAATGTCGACGGCGGCAACTGGATGAGCTGAAGCTCGTTGCGTAAGGTCAAGGAGACTGACATGAAGGCCATACGATTTGCCGCGGCCGGCGTCGCCGGCATGGCGGACCTTGAAATGCCCAGCATCAAAGCCGGCCACGCCTTGGTGCGGGTCCGCGCGGCCGGGCTTTGCCACACCGACATCGAGGTGCTGCATGGCCGCTACGGCGTGGGCGCGTTTCCGCTGGTTCCCGGTCATGAATATGCCGGCACCGTCGAGGCGGTCGCCGACGATGTCGCGACGGTCAAGCCCGGCGACCGGGTCGCCATCGATCCCAACATACCCTGCGGCCATTGCCCCGCCTGCCGGAAGGGCCTGACCAATCTTTGCGCCTCCCTGAAAGCCTATGGCGTGACCGAGAATGGCGGCTTCGCCGAGTTCAGCCTCGTGGCCGTCGATCATCTGCACGGCATCGGCGACCTCGCCTTCGATACGGCGGCACTTGCCGAACCGCTCGCCTGCGTGCTGAACGGCCTGGGTGCCGCAGGCGTCGAGGCCGGCATGACCGTACCTGGCAATGCGCTGGTCTTCGGCGCCGGGCCGATCGGCCTGCTTATGGCGCTGTCACTCAAGGCCAAAGGGGTGGGAAGCGTGGCGGTCGCCGACATCAGCGAACAGCGGCTTGTCTTCGCCGAGGCTCTCGGGCTGGAACCGCTGGTGTCCGGATCGCGGGGACTCGCCGCAAGGGCACGCGGCTTCGATTTCGTCGCCGATGCCACCGGTGTCGCCAAGGTGGTCGAAGGCATGATCGGCTTCACCGCCGATGGCGGCACGGCACTGGTCTTCGGCGTCTGCGCGCCCGATGCCAGGATCTCGGTCGCCCCGTTCGAGATTTTCCGCCGGCAGATCAGACTGGCGGGGTCGCATTCGCTGAACCGCAACATCCCCCAGGCGCTCGACATCCTCAAACGCGACGACGGCACGATGGCACGGCTTGTCAGCCACCAGCTGCCGCTTTCCGAACTGCTGCCGTTCTTCGGCAAAAGCAGCGGCGACCCGGCGACGATGAAAGTACAGTTTTCAGCGGAGTCGTAATTTCAAAGAGTGCAGCCGCGCCCGGGGCCACAGGCAGATTCCTCATTTGGAAAGCACATCCCTCCTCCTTTCCGCGAAAAGGTGACTCAAGTAGACAGTGACGACAGCAGTTCGAAGAAGGAGCCCACGGATGGTAAAGACGATAAGGACGATGGAGGACTTCTCAGCCTTTGTCGGCCTGTCTCGCACCACCGTTTCCAAATATTTCAACGATCCCGGCTCGGTGCGGAAAAACACTCGAACCGTGATCGAGGCCGCGCAAAAGAAGTCCGGCTTCCGGCCGAGCATGTTCGCCGTCAATCTCAACCGCCGCCGCAGCAACATTCTCGGCGTCATCATTCCGAATTCGACGGATCCGTTCTACATGGCGCTGACGCGCCGCATCGAAACGATCGCCAATGAAGCCGGTTTCCTGGCATTTGTGCTGTCCTCCGACGGGCACGCCGAGATGGAGGACCAGGCGATCCAGACATTCAGGTCGATGAACATTGCCGGTGCCATCATCGCGCCGCTCGGCGTGCAATCCCATCACCGGATACTCGCGGAACTCGGATCAAGCATCCCGCTGATCTATGTCGACTCGCCGCTTGACGAGACCTCCTCGTTCGTTGGCACCGACAACAGGCAGAGTTTCAGGCTGATCGTCGACTATCTCTGCCGGTCCGGCGAGCCGCCCTGCTACTTCGCCATGCCGTTGGTCAACAACAACGCCTCGGCCAGACAGGACGCCTATGTCGAGGCCATGCAGCAGTTCAAGATGATACCTGAAATCGTGCCCGTCACTGATGCGCGGTCATGGGATTTCGAGAAGTTCGGCTACGACGAAGCGCTTCGCATCCTGAAGGCGGAGGGCTTTGCCACCAAGACAGTGCTTTGCGCCAATGACCGTGTCGCCTTCGGCGTCATCGCGGCCGCCTATCATCTGGGCCTGAAGGTGGGCCACGGCCCGGACTGCGATTTGCGGGTCGCGGGACACGACGACCATCCGCTGTCGCGCTACGCCTGCCCGCCGATCACGACCGTTGCGCAAAACTACAATGAGATCGGCCGCCTGGCCATCGAACTTCTGCTGGAGAGGCTGGATGAAGAATCCTCGGCCAAACCAGCCAGCGGGCGCATCCTGCTCAACGCCGAACTCATGCTGCGAAGCTCGGCCTGAGCGCTCTCGGCGACCTTGAAGGCTGGCGAATCCCTATGAACCCAGGGCCGATAGCCGCAGGCGCTGTGCGAGGTGATCGACCACCTGATCGCCATGGCCGGGGTGACCATCTCACTCGGCACCAGCCTGGCGACCGCTCCCCCGGGTGCATGGCGTGGAGACCTGCTCATGGTCGCCGCCGCATGCTGCATGGCGCTCTACAATGTCTGGTCGCGACCCTTTCTTTCTCGCACAGCGCCGATCCCGTTCGTGGCGTTTGGCATGGGCGTGGGTGCGGTCTGCCTGTCGGCCCTGGTGGCGTCGAGCGGAGGGTTCGCACGGCTTGCCACGCTTGGCACCCCACAGTGGATCGCGGCCGGTTATCTGGCCATAATCTGCGGCGCCTTGATTTTCTTCCTGTGGGGATTTGCGCTTGGACGCGCGGCGCCGACACTGGTTGCCGTCTCCGTTGCGGTCAATCCGGTCACCGCATCGATCTTCGGTGTCGTCTTCCTGGGCGAGCAGGTGAGCGCGAAGCTGATTATCGGGCTCATCGCGGTCCTCGCCGGAATAGCGATCGCATCAGGAGCGGGGTTCGGCTCAAGACATCAGAGGCTCTGGCGCCGGCTTTCCTGATCCAAATTCAGGCGGATACACCGATCATCCCTGTTGGCACGGGGAATTGCGCTGGCATTGACCAAAGCGATGGTTCAAGAAGGGATCACCGATCCGTGATTGCTTCTTCATGTCGTCCATCCGCCCGCTGATCCCGCTCCTTCTCGCCGCAGGCATCCTGCTCGGCGGTAATGGGCTGCAGGGCACGCTGATCGCGCTGCGCGGCGCGCAGGAGGGGTTTCCCGCTTCCGACATCGGCCTGATGGGCACGTTCTATTTCGCCGGCTTCCTGCTCGGCTGCCTGGCCATCACCCGCATCATGAAGGCGGTCGGCCATATCAGGGCGTTTTCGGCACTTGCCGCGATCGCCTCGGTCGGCACTCTGCTTTTGGTTCT
This sequence comes from Mesorhizobium huakuii, assembly GCF_014189455.1. NCBI lineage: Bacteria > Pseudomonadati > Pseudomonadota > Alphaproteobacteria > Hyphomicrobiales > Phyllobacteriaceae > Mesorhizobium > Mesorhizobium huakuii. The sequence continues at coordinate 5,565,789 of NZ_CP050296.1, read as the reverse complement.
GGTGCTCGATCCGGTGATGTGGTGCGCGGTGCGCTTTGCCGGCGGCTTCTGTTTCGCCGGGCTGTTCACCATCGTCGAAAGCTGGCTGAATTCCGGTGTCACCAACAAGGATCGCGCCCGCGTGCTGGCGATCTACCGGATGGTCGATACCGGCTCGGTGACATCAGCCCAGTTCCTGATCCCTGTCTTCGGCGCCGGCGGCTTCACCATCTTCGCCATCATGTCGATCATGATCACGCTGTCGCTGGTGCCGGTTTCGCTCGGCGACCGCTCCAACCCGACACCGCCGGAGGAGGTCAAGCTCGACCTGGCACGCGTCTGGCGCATTTCCCCGCTCGGCTGCTTCGGCTGCATTGCCGTCGGCGTCACCAACAGCGCCTTTCGCACGCTGTCGCCGGTCTATGCCGAACAGATCGGCATGTCGGTCGCCGATGTCGTCACCTTCGTCAGCGTCGGCATCTTTGGCGGCGCCATTATCCAGTATCCGCTCGGCTACCTCTCCGACCGCTGGGACCGGCGCCGGGTGCTGTTGATGACGACCTGCTGCGCGATGCTTTCAGCCTTGGCGCTGGTGTTCATCGCCGGCAGCAATCCGCTGCTCAACTTCATCATCATCTTCATCTTCGGCTGTTTCGCCATGCCGCTCTATTCACTGTCGGCGGCGCATTCCAACGACCGCGCCGACACGGGCGAGTTCGTGCTGATCAATGCGGCGCTGATGCTGTTCTACTCTTTCGGCGCCATCGGTGGCCCTTTCGCCGCCTCCACCGCGATGCAGCATTTCGGGCCGAGCTCGCTGTTCGTGTTCAGTGCCACCGTCTACGCGATCTTCATCGCCGTCATCCTCTACCGCATGCAGGCGCGGTCCGGCGTGCCCGTGGGCAAGCGCAGCCGCTTCACCGCACTGTTGCGCACTTCGACCATTTTCGCGCGGCTGGCCAGGCGGAATGGCGATTCCGATGACCCGGGAAGCTGATGATGGAGGCGCCAAAGCTTGACGAAAGCCTTCCCGGCTGAAATCTAGGAAGACCTTACTCCTGCCAAAAGCGATTTGATGCACGTCATCACCACCCAGAAAGAACTCGAGACCGTTCTCGCCGCTTTCGAAAAGTCGGATTTCGTCACCGTCGACACCGAGTTCATCCGCGAAACGACCTTCTGGCCAATCCTGTGCCTGATCCAGATGGCGGCGCCTGGCGTCACCGCGCTGATCGATCCGCTGTCGCCCGACATCAACCTGGCGCCCTTCTTCAGGCTGATGGCCAATGAGGCGGTGGTGAAAGTCTTCCATGCCGCCCGGCAGGACATCGAAATCATCGTCCATCTCGGCGATCTCGTTCCGCATCCGGTGTTCGATACGCAGGTCGCGGCAATGGTTTGCGGCTTCGGCGACAGCGTTTCCTACGACCAGCTCGTGCAGCGCATCACCGGGGCGCGGCTCGACAAGTCTTCGCGCTTCACCGACTGGCGCCACCGGCCGCTGTCCGACAAGCAGCTCGACTATGCGCTGGCCGACGTTACCCATCTGATCGAGGTCTATCAGCACCTCAGCGCCGAACTGGAGCGGGAAAACCGCGCCCACTGGCTGAACGAAGAGATGGACGTCCTGACCTCGCGCGAGACCTACGATCCGCACCCGGAGGACGCCTGGAAGCGGCTGAAGATGCGGCTGCGCAAGCCGCAGGAACTGGCGATCGTGCAGGCCGTTGCGGCATGGCGCGAGCGCGAGGCCAGGGAACGCGACGTGCCGCGCGGCCGCGTACTCAAGGACGATGCGATCTACGAGGTGGCGCAGCAGGCACCGCGCGATGCGGCCGCCCTTGGCAAGCTGCGCACCACGCCGAAAGGCTGGGAGCGCTCCTCGACGGCGACGGCCCTGCTTGGAGCGGTCAATGCCGCACTTGCCCTGCCCAAGGAGCAGATGCCGAAACTGCCGAAGAATTTCCAGCCACCGGAAGGCTCAAGTGCCGCGGCGGAACTGTTGAAAGTGCTGCTGCGGATCGTCGCCGAAAAGCAAGGCGTAGCCTCGAAGGTGCTGGCTTCCAGCGACGACATCGACCGCATCGCGGCCGGGGGCGAGGATGCCGATGTGCCGGCGCTGCAGGGATGGCGGCGCGCCGTCTTCGGCGAGGCGGCACTGAAGCTGGTGCGCGGCGAGATCGGGATAAAATTCGACAAGCGAAAAATAGCGGTGTTCGATTTGTAGCTTCTTCCTTCTCCCCTCGTGGGAGAAGGAAGAACTGCTCTGCTCAGACCGCTCCCAGCAGGTGCAGCGCGAACCAAATCCAGGCCAGCGCCAGCACGGCCGCGCCTGCGAAGAAAGTGCGGCTGCGCAATCGCAGATTGTTGCTGGTCAGGTGCACCCAGGCGTGGAAATAGCGCGAGGCGACGAAAATCCACATCAGCGCCAAGGTCAGATAGTTGACGCCGTTGGTGACGTGGAGCGTCAGGCACAGCACATAGAAAAGCACCGGCAGTTCGAACTGGTTGCAGAGATTGGCGGCAACGGTGACGCTGGATGCAGGCTCGGTCGAACGCGTTTTGAACTGGCCGACCTTGGCCTCGCCCGACTTCACCGCGACGAACCGGCGCCGGCCCATCACGACGTAAACGATATAGACCAGCAGAACTTGCGCCAGAACAGGCCAGAAGATCGCGGTCTGGTTCATGGTGTGCCCCTGTCCTGCTAAACCTTGATCACCCCTGGCGCGGCTTCTGGCCCACCAGGGCAAGAATCGCGATGACGACCAGCGGGATGGCGAGAAGCGCGAATTTGGTGACGATCAGCACCGAAGCCAAAGACAGCGAATCCGGGTTGGCCGACAGGAAATCGGACAGAAGCCGCGCCACGGCGATGTTCTGGGCATAATCGGCAAGCGTGTAGGGCAGCACCAGAACAAGCGCGACGATCGACTGCACCTGCCCCGGCAGCGTGCGGAAAGTCTTCAGGCGCCGGCCGGTGGCCAGGATCAGGCTGACCAGGGTCAGCGACAGCAGCGCCGGAAACAGGAGATCGAAGGTCAGATAGTGCCAGACCAGAATGATCTCGCCGCCGCGCCGGCCGAGCGCCGTCAGCCAGGCCATGCCTTCGTCGGGGGTGAAACCGAAATAGCGCATGTCGAGCGACGGCAGGCCGCCGCTCAACTGACGGAAATAGAGGAATTCCAGCACCGTCATGGCGATGAAGACAGCCGCCGACATGAAACACAGTGCGGCCGCGTGACGGGGCAGCCGCAGGATCGTCGCGATCAGGCTCCGCCCGAGCCCGTATTGTTCAGGCTCCGCCGGGATAGTTCGGGCTTTCGCGGGTAATCGTGACGTCATGGGCGTGGCTTTCACGAAGTCCGGCGTTGGATATGCGCACAAAAGTGGCGCGGTCGCGGAAATCGGCAAGATCGCGGCCACCGACATAACCCATAGCGGCTTTTAGCCCGCCCGCAAGCTGGTGCAGCACGCCAGACACAGGTCCTTTGTACGGGACCTGGCCTTCAATGCCTTCCGGCACCAGTTTGAGGGTGTCGCGCACCTCGGCCTGGAAGTAGCGATCGGCCGAGCCCCGCGCCATGGCGCCGACCGAACCCATGCCGCGATAGGCCTTGAAGGAGCGGCCCTGGTGCAGATAGACCTCGCCCGGGCTTTCGTCGGTACCGGCCAGCAGCGAGCCGATCATCGCGGCGCTTGCCCCGGCAGCCAGAGCCTTGGCGAGATCGCCGGAATATTTGATGCCGCCATCGGCAATCACCGACACACCCGATTTGTGCGCCGTCTCGACCGCCGACATGATGGCCGAAAGCTGCGGCACGCCGACACCGGCAACGATGCGGGTGGTGCAGATGGAGCCCGGGCCGATGCCGACCTTGACGGCGTCGGCGCCGGCGTCGATCAGCGCCTGCGTGCCTTCGGCGGTGGCGACGTTGCCGGCCAGGATGCGAACCGAATTGGAAAGCTTCTTGGCGCGGGTGACCGCGTCCAGTACGCGCTGCGAATGGCCATGCGCTGTGTCGATCACCAGAAGGTCGACGCCGGCCTCGATCAGACGCTCGGCGCGCTCGAAGCCGTCGTCGCCGACGCTGGTGGCCGCCGCCGCACGCAGGCGTCCCTGCGCATCCTTGGTGGCGTGCGGGTTGAGCTGCGACTTCTCGATGTCTTTGACGGTGATCAGCCCGACGCAATTGCCCTGCTTGTCGACGACGACAAGCTTCTCGATCCGGTGCTGGTGCAGAAGCCGCTTGGCCTCGTCCTGGTCGACATTCTCCTTGACCGTGATCAGGTTCTCACGGGTCATCAATTCGTAGACCTTCTGCGCCGGGTCGGAGGCAAAGCGCACGTCGCGGTTGGTCAGGATGCCGACGAGCCGGCCAGTCTTGTGGCCGCCCGTGCCACCATTTTCGACCACCGGAATGCCCGAGATGGAATAGGTGCGCATCAGCGACAGCGCGTCGGCGAGCGTCGCGTCCGGACCGATGGTGACCGGATTGACCACCATGCCGGACTCGAATTTCTTCACCTGCCGCACCTGCTCGGCCTGCTCGGCCGGCGTGAAATTGCGGTGGATGACGCCGATGCCGCCGGCTTGGGCCATGGCGATGGCAAGACGCGCCTCGGTGACGGTGTCCATCGCGGCGGAGAGGATCGGCACGTTGAGATCGATGTCGCCGGCAATGCGGGTGCGGACATCGGTTTCGCCAGGCATGACTTCGGAATGACCCGGCTGCAAAAGCACGTCGTCAAAGGTCAGCGCCAGCGCGCCGGTGGACGTTTCGATGATTTTTGCCATGGCCAGCCCTTTAGAATGCGGAAAAAGCGCTGGACCAGGATGGACAGCGCCGACTCGTTCTTCCCTTTCAGGATTGGCGCTGGCTGGTAACACGTCGCGACGCGGATGAAAAGCCGATCGTTGCATTGCACAACAGCGTCTTCGATCATTTGATTGTGCCACCCGTGGTTGCGGTCGCACAAAAGTGACAGCAAATTAACACGACATCGGTGGCCAGCCGTGATAACCGCCCCCACATATCGGCTCATTCCCCTTTTCTGAACGAGAATTGGGCCGCAAAGAAAATTTGAAACGGTCACGCTCGTGAATCGCACCATTCCGCTGATCCTGGCGGTCGCCCTTTTCATGGAAAACATGGATTCGACCGTCATCGCGACATCGCTGCCGGCGATCGCCGTCGACATCCATACCAGCCCGATCGCGCTCAAGCTGGCGCTGACCGCCTATCTGGTGTCGCTGGCGATCTTCATTCCGATCAGCGGCTGGATGGCCGACCGCTTCGGCGCCAAGAACATTTTTCGCGCCGCGATCGCGGTGTTCATCGTCGGCTCGGTCGCCTGCGCCTTCTCCGGTTCGCTGCCGGCCTTCGTGGTGTCGCGCTTCCTGCAAGGCATTGGCGGCGCCATGATGACGCCGGTCGGCCGCCTGGTGCTGGTGCGGGCGACGCCCAAGAGCGACCTGGTCGCCGCCATGTCGTGGCTGACCGTTCCCGCACTGGTCGGACCGCTGGTCGGACCGCCGATCGGCGGCTTCATCACCACCTACTTCACCTGGCACTGGATCTTTCTGATCAATGTGCCGATCGGCCTGATCGGGATCTGGCTGGCCACACGCTTCCTGCCGGAAACCGAATCGATGGCGACGCCGCCACTCGATTTCACCGGCTTCGTGCTGAGCGGGGTGGCAGCATCCGGCGTGGTGTTCGGCTTGTCAGTCGTAAGCCTGCCCTATCTGCCGCCGACGACCGGCTTCATCACGGTGGCCGTCGGGCTGCTGTCAGGCGCGCTCTACCTGATGCATGCGCGCCGCGCCAAAGATCCGCTGCTGGCGCTCGAACTGTTCCGCAATCAGGTGTTCCGCTCCTCCGTACTGGGTGGCTCGCTGTTTCGCATCGGCATCGGTGCAGTGCCGTTCCTGCTGCCGCTGATGTTCCAGATCGGCTTTGGCCTGACGCCGTTCCAGTCCGGTATGATCACCTTCGTCTCGGCGGTCGGCGCCATCGGCATGAAATTCGTCACCGCGCTGATTTTTCGCGTTGCCGGCTTCCGCCGCGTGCTGATCGTCGGCTCGCTGGTCGCCGCCGCATCGATCGCCATCTACGGCCTCTTCACTCCCGAAACGCCTTATGTGCTGATGCTGGCCATATTGCTGGTCGGCGGCTTCATCCGCTCAATGTTCTTCACCGGCGTCAATGCGCTCTCCTATGCCGAGGTGTCGGCCGAAGACACCAGCAAGGCAACGCCGATCACGGCAGTGTTCCAGCAATTGTCGATCGCGCTCGGCGTGGCACTTGCCGGCGGCATCCTGGAAGTCTCGACCTCGATCCATGGCGGACCGCTGACGCTGGGCGACTTCCACATCGCCTTCTTCATCGTGGCGGCGGTATCGGCGGCGGCATCGCTGTCGTTCATGCGGCTGGCGCCCGATGCCGGCAACGCCGTGTCAGGCCACGGCCGGCTGACGACGCCAAAGACTCTGGAACCGGCGAGATCGCCGGGGGAGTGAGGCAGCCCTGCTTAGGCTTCGGCGTCCCCCGGCCCTTCGCTATGGCTCCGGGCGATCGAGTCCTTCGGAACGTCCACTGGACGTTCCGATCCGCCTGACGGCGGACCGGACTGTCGCCCCTTAAAATCCTTGGCCAACAGATAAAGCTCCACCGACTCGTCCCGGGAAGCCGGCGGTTTGACGTGATGCACCGAGCGGAAATTCTTCTTGAGCATGGAGAGCAGTTCGTTTTCGGCGCCGCCCTGGAAAGTCTTGGCTAGGAAATGCCCGCCGGGCTTCAGGACGGACAGCGCGAAATCGGCCGCCACCTCGCACAGATGCATGGTGCGGATGTGGTCGGTCCGCTTGTGGCCGGTGGTGGGTGCGGCCATGTCGGACAGCACGATATCCGGATCCCCTCCCAGCGCTTCGGCCAGCTTGCGCGGCGCATCCGCGTCCAGGAAATCCATCAAAAGCACCGGCGCGCCAGGCACCGCATCCATCTCCAGATAGTCGATGCCGATGACATGCGGATTGTCCGCCGTCGATTTCGTGCGCGCGGCCGCGACCTGGCACCAGCCGCCGGGGGCAGCGCCTAAATCGATCACCTTCATGCCGGGTTTGAGCAGATGGTGCTTGTCGTCGATCTCGATCAGCTTGTAGGCGGCGCGCGAGCGGTAACCGTCCGCCTTCGACCGCTGGACATAGGGATCGTTGATGTGGCGCTGCAGCCAGCGGCGCGACGATTCCTTCAGGCCGCTCTTCTTCTTGATCCGCGTCTTCAAGACGCGAATGCTGGCCGAGCCTGGCTTTTCCGGTTTCTTGGTCATTAACGGCCACGCCCATCGTTGCGCCAGACGCCGTCATCGGCCATCAGCTCGCTCAATATGCCTTCGCGCAGGCCCCGGTCGGCGACGCGCAGCCGCTCCGAGGGCCAGACCGCGCGGATCGCTTCGAGGATAGCACAGCCAGCCAGCACCAGATCGGCGCGGTCCGCACCGATGCAAGGGTTGGCGCAGCGCTGCTGGAAATCCCAGCCGACCAGCCTCTCCACCATGCGGTCGACGCTGTCGCGGTCCATCCACAGCCCGTCGACCCGACGCCGGTCGTAGCGTTCGAGATCGAGGTGGACGCCGGCCAGCGTCGTCACCGTGCCGGACGTACCGAGCAGATGAAAATTCGGGCTGGCCTTGAGGTGGCTCAGCCGGTCGCGGCCATCGAAAGCCGCCAGCCGGCCGGCGACGTCATCGACCATTGCGGTGAAGATGTCGCGCGTCACGGTGCGGCCGCCAAAACGCTCAGCCAGTGAGACGACGCCGACCGGCAGCGACGTCCACGACACGATGTGGTTGGCGAGCCGCGGCGAACGGCGGCCGGTGAGATCGATCAGCGCGATCTCCGAAGAGCCGCCGCCGATATCGAACAGGACGACGCCTTGCGTGTCGCGCTCGACCAGTGAGCCGCAGCCGGACACCGCCAGCCGTGCTTCGGTCTGGCGGTCGATGATCTCGAGCTTCAGGCCGGCCTCGCGCTCGACGCGTTCGAGGAACTCGACGCCGTTCTCGGCCGAGCGGCAGGCTTCGGTGGCGATCAGCCTGGCCTTCCTGATCTTGCGGCTGCGCAATTTGTCGCCGCAGATCTTCAGCGCCTCGACCGCGCGGTCCATCGCCGGCTGGCCGAGCCGGCCATTGGCGGTGAGCCCCTCGCCCAGCCTGACGATGCGCGAGAAAGCGTCGATGACGCGGAACTGGCCATGCCGCGTCGGCACCGCAACCAGCAGCCGGCAATTGTTGGTGCCGAGGTCGAGTGCGGCAAAGACCGGAAGCTCGTGCACCGGCGACCGGCGCGCGCCCTGTTCGGGGCGTGGCGTTGGAGCGGCGGGCGAGATTGCCAGCGCCGTTGGCTGCTTCGGTTCCAAAGCCGGGGCAGCGGCCTGGCTCGGGGTCGGCGATCGACTGCCCTGCGGGTGCGCTTCGTCGCGCGCAAAAACCTTGCGCCCGCGCCTTCGCTTGCGCCGTTTTTTAGGCTTGCCCTTCTGGTGATGGGTCGCGTCGCCCGCCTGCCCATCGGCGGAGCGCGGCTCCGTCGGGCGGCGTTGCTGCCAACCGGCTGTCCCCGGGCCTGATGGCCCTGGGGAAGCGCTGGACGCGCCCACCTCCGACGCGCCTGCGCCGGTGTCGCGGTCTTCCACTGTCGTTCCTTCCGGCGCCGCGCGAACCGATGAAGGACGCAGCAGGCGCTTTGGCATGTTTCAAGTTGCCGCCAGACTAACAGTGCCGTGCCCGATCACCAAGAGCCGCATGCCGAATTTTGCCGGCTGGGGCGCGAACCGCCTTTTCGCCCCGCCGCGCAATGTAGCCGCAAGGCTGGATTGGTAGCGCAATGCCGGCGAAGATAACTCTCGTCGAAGTCGATGCCTCAACTCTGGCCGTTGCAGCGCTTTCGCTGCGGGCGGATCTTGCCGGCGGCCGGCGCGACAAGTGTTCGCGGTTGAATAGCCGGCTTCAATGAGGCATTTCTGAAATGAACGGAAGTCGCCGGGCAGCCGGCCTCCCACCATCCAGCGAAAAGGAAGCGGACACGCAACGCATGGCAGTCAGGCAATGAACTGGAGACGCTATTTCTGGCCGGTCGTCGGCATCGCCGCAGTGATCTTCTCGCTGCTGCTGCTCTGGCACGAGCTGCGCGGTATTTCGCTCGACGATGTCTGGGACGGGCTTGCCGCCATTCCAACCCGCGGCTGGGTGCTGGCGGCGCTGAGTTCCGTCATCGCCTATGCCGCGCTCGCCGGCTACGACCACATCGCGCTGCTGCATATCGGCAAGCGTGTGTCGTGGCTGTTCGTGACGCTCTGCTCCTTCACCACCTACGCGCTGTCGCACAATATTGGCGGCTCGGTGTTTTCCGGCGCCGTCATCCGCTACCGCGCCTATGGCACCAGGGGCCTGACTGGCCAGGATGTCGGCGTGCTGGTGGCGATCTGCTGGATCACCTTCGTGCTGTCTAGTCTTCTGGCCGGCGGTCTGGTGCTGGTGCTGGAGCCGCAAATCGTCGACCGCTTCTCAGGCGCCCCGCATCACGGGCTGGCGATCGCCGCCGGCCTTGCCATGCTGATTCTCATCAGCGCCTACATCTTCGGCAGCGCGCTGCATCTGCGCCCGCTGAAGATCGCCAGCTTTCAGCTGCACTATCCGGCACTGCCGATCGTCGCCAGGCAATTGCTGATCGGCCCGATCGAATTGATTGCCGCCGCGGCGATCATCTTCTTTGCCCTGCCCGAACTGCACAATCCCGGCTATTTCGTCGTGCTCGGCGTCTTCCTCGTCTCCTTCTCGGTCGCCCAGCTCTCGCATGCGCCGGGCGGGCTTGGTGTGTTCGAGGTGGTGTTCCTGGCCGGCCTTTCCGACATGGAGCCGGTCGGCGTGCTGGCGGCGCTGCTGGTGTTCCGGCTGTTTTATCTCATCATCCCGCTGATTCTCGGACTGGGCGTGGTGCTGTTCTTCGAACGCTCGCAGTTCAGCCGGACGGAGAGCTGAGGCGCACCCGGCGGCTTCTCCCCGTTCACGGGGAGTCGAGGAGTGGTCCGCACAGCGGACGAAAAGCCAACTGCTTGGCTTTTCGAACGACGAACGCCGGCAGGCGGATCAGGGGCCACGCAAACTTTTCCGATTGGCCATTTTGAACCGCAGAGCAGGCTTGACTATTTTCCGCTGGCGGCTACAAGGCAGCGCTCAAGCGGCTCAGCCGTTCGGCCCGCGCGATCCATGATCGCGCCTGCTGGGGAATAGGTTAACGGTAGACCCACGGACTCTGACTCCGTTAGTCCTGGTTCGAATCCAGGTTCCCCAGCCAGTTGATCCCATAGGCTTTTCGCCCTTTCCTCAGAATATTTTTGAACGAACGGGGATGGATTTCGGGCAGTCTGAAACGCTTCATGGGCGTCAACCGGGCGACCTCATCGCCGACGCAGTCATTCTCGAATGGCGCCTAATTCGATACAGCCTCAAGAAATTGCGTCGCTAGCGCGTTGCTGGCGAAGCGTCCGATTTCCTCGTAATCGGGGCGGTCTTCTGCACTATCTGGAGATCTTAAGACTACAAAAGCTGCCGCATCCGGTATAATGAGACACGTGAGGTCTTGACTTTCAACTGGCGCAGCATGACGAGCGCCGCAATTCGGACAGTCGTCATCGCACATGCATGACCATTCGTCTACCCAATGTTCGCCGCACCTATAGCATTCATAATGATTTGCGTACCAAGACATTTAGGCATGTCCCTCCGCTCGGCCTTCAACAGTTCTCTTTCCTCACGCGATATCGCCCGCGGGCCAAAAACTCGAGATATCCGTTGTCTCTAAGCAATTGCAATTGCTGACGAATCTTCGGTCTCACATTTCTGTTGTTCGGATACAGAGCGCTCAGCTTCCTTTCGAACGCGTAGATTTGCTCGATATCGAAATCAGTCGAGCCGATCATATCGACACATCTCATTATTTCAATTAGCCAACCACGAGCATCTGCCCTTTCCTCACGCAAAAAAGGGTGTGCTGCCATTTAGCGACGACGTCGTCTTTAGGGATCGGGATGCTGTTCCTAACCACAAATATTCGGCCCGCATCCGGGATGCGGTTCAGCAAAATATTGGAACCGACCCAACCCGCTCTTCTCGCTGTCGACGCGAGTGGGCTCCTCTTCTCGATGATGTCTGGTACGAAGAAATGCTTTGGGACAACGCAAACATGCCTTACCGCTTGTTGCCTCAAATCATAATTCAGCAATATCAAATTGGGATTGGTAGCTGATGCCAATCTGTCGATCTTGGTAAAATAGGCTCCGTCAGCAACCTTCGCGCCAAATGGCTTCTTTTGGCTTTTCAGTTCGAATTGATCATTGCACGTGCGACAGAAAAAATCGGCAACAGGCAAATTAGCGGGGAATTTTTCTAAGCTCGAGTTTCCGCAGTTAGGGCAATAAATCCATTGTGAAGCCCACTGCTCGGTCCAAATTCTGGCTTGTTGTGATGCACTTTTAAATTTTGCTTGCGTCTCTTCGAACCCGAATTTCATTCGCGGTAAAACCATCTTTTAACGAGCGCCTAGAGCTTACAGTTCCGCAATTGACGATCAAGAATTTCTTGGCAGCGCAGCCCGTTTTAGCCTATCTCCATGGATGATATATGAGATTTGTCGAGTCGCTCACAGATAACAAGCAGTCAATTTTGTTGATAAATCCAGCTGCTCGCTCGCTACAGCGCTCGCGAGCGACCTTGCTACCGCCGAACTACATCACGTTCCAGGACACGAACGAAGGAGCGTTGCTTCGAGCAGGTCGAGTTGGTGCGCGCCAATGCGGCTGGCGCCGACCAGATCGAACGGCGGTTGATCGAGGCACTAGGCTCTCGCTTCCAGAAGCAGTATCGGGTGAGCCCGTCGAAATTCGAACAGGGGATGACGACTGCGCGGCCGAGAAAGATTCGTGGCCACTGGTGCGCTCCACTGGCTAAGCTCCGCACAAGTTTCCTGTACGAGGCCGCGTAATGGTCACCGATAGCCAGTTCATTCTCGAAAGCATCAGCCAAGGCTGCGTGACACTCTCCGATGGCGAATTCGTCATCGACAGGCTGGTGAAGTATGTCGGCAACGGAAGGATCCGGTGGCATGTCGAGTTTCGTGGGCATCGCGTCGAGTTCACAAGCGGTCAGCTGAAGAAGCAGCCGACCTTCCGCAGGAAGATGCTCGAACAGGCCGGTGTGCTGCCGCCGCAGCGCCTCGGGGCCGACTACAGGCGATGGGCTCTCGATCTGAGGCGGAATGCCATCGAGCTTCCCTGGCGGGATAGACCGGTCGATGCCGGTTTCGCCATCGACGGCCTTGTCAGTCTTGGCGGCGACCGCTGGACGGTTGACTACCAAGGCAAGGTCATCAAGTTCACGACGACCAAACTCCGCCGGCAGACCAGTTTCCGCAAGCGGATGCTGCTCAAGGCCAAGGTACTGCCGCCCCAGATGGATCCGGCTGCTTATCGGAAGTGGATGGACTGGCTCATTCAAAACTCCACGGAGGCTGCACCGCAGGCCAGCGATGCTTTGATGAGCGAGAAAAGTTGGCTTGACGACCTGCCAGAGCTAGCCGGCTGGCAAAACGATGGGACCAACTAAGGCGGCTGGTGCGCCGGCGGTGCCACTCAAGACGTTTGCCATGCCTCCAGATTTCGGCACACATTCCATGGCTAGGGAATCTGACCACGGCTTGGCTCGCGGCCGACAAGACTTTGAATGGAAGACATGGACCGCTTCAATCTCGGCACCTATCGCCGCCCCATCTCCACGCGCTCCACTGAGACCCAGCGCTGGTTCGATATCGGGCTCAACTGGTGCTACGGCTTCAACCATGAGGAAGGCATCAAGTGCTTCGAGAAGGCGCTGGAGACGGATCCCGGCTGCGCTTTCGTGCATTGGGGCATCGCCTATGCCGCCGGGCCTTTCTATAACCTGACCTGGAAGGAACATGGCGAGGCCGAGGCCAACAGCGCGACCAAGCGCTGCTTCGAGCATGTCCAGCTGGCACGGGCCAATGCGGCTGGCGCCAGCGATGTCGAACGCCAATTGATCGAGGCGCTGGCCCACCGTTTCCAGAAACCGCACAGAGTGAGCCCGCAGGAATTCGAGCAGTGGGATGATGCCTATGCCGCCGCGATGCGGCAGGTGTACCAGGATTTTCCCGACGACCATGATGTGATGGCGCTGCTGGTCGAGGCGCTAATGATGCGCACGGTGCGGCGACTGTGGAACCTCAAGACCGGCGCGCCGGCGCCGAATTCGGACGTGCTCGAAGCTCTGGACGTCTGCGAACGGTCGATCCGGCTCGCCGACGAGGCCGGTGCCGCACAACATCCAGCGATCCTGCATCTGCACATCCATTTGCTGGAAATGTCCACCATGCCGGAACGCGGCTTGCGCTCGGCCGATCGGCTTGGCGAAATGTGCCCCGATGCCGGGCACATGAACCATATGCCGGGGCATATCCACGTGCTGTGTGGCGACTATGAGAAGGCGAAGATCGCCAGCGAAAAGGCGGTCCGCGCCAATGACCTCTATCTCGCCTATGCCGATGAGCCGACCTATTACCTGCTCGGCTGCTGCCACGACCTGCATCTGATGATGTTCACCTGCATGTTCCTTGGCCAGTATCGGCCGGCGCTATGGGCCGCCGATAAGGTGCGCAGCCTGGTCACGCGCGACGTGGTCGCCATCCAGGACCGGCCTAAGCTCACGCAAACAGTGGAAGGCTATCATGCGATGAAATCGCATGTGCAGGTACGCTTCGGCCGCTGGCACGAGATCATCGACGAACCGGCGGTCGACGAGCCTGGCCTCTATGTGCTGACGGCAGCCATGCAGCACTACGCCAAAGGCGTCGCGCATGCGACGCTGCGGCAATTCGCTGAAGCCGAGCGCGCGCGTGAGCGGTTCCATCGGCATGTGGCGAACATTCCGGCCGAGAGGCGTTTCCTCAGCAATCCGACCCGCGCTTCGCTTGCCGTCGGTGCCGCCTTGCTCGACGGCGAGCTTGCCTACCACCAGGGCCGGCATGAGGAGGCCTACGCCCATTTGCGGCAAGCGGTCGAACTGGACGACAACCTCTCCTACACCGAGCCATGGGCGTGGATGCACCCTCCCCGCCATGCGCTGGCCGCGCTGCTTCTCGACCAGGGCCATGCCGAGGAAGCCGAGCAGGTCTATCGCGACGATCTCGGCCTCAGCGGCAAGGTGCAGCGCTGCGCCCAGCATCCGGACAATGTCTGGGCGCTGCACGGGCTGGTGGAATGTTTGAGGCGGCGCGGCGAGAGCGAAGAGCTGCCGGTGCTGCAGGCCAAGCTCGCCACAGCGCTGGCCAAGGCGGATGTGGCGATCAGTTCGTCATGCCTGTGCCGGACGAGCGTGCAGCGCGGCTGCTGTCATTGAGATTCCGATCTGAGGATGTTTCTATCCGAACCCGACCTTCAGGAGATGGATGCCCGAGCCGTCAGGATTTTATGGCCGCAGTGTGGGCAGTCCTCGCTTGATCGCTGAAGTGCGCAGCCTGCACGCATTTCTCGATCAGGCGAAGGAAACGGCATCAGCCGATCATGCCAGGCTCAATGGACGGCTTTCCTCAATTAACGCAGAGCAGTCGATCTCATCATGAAATTGGGCGCATGCGTCAGGCGCAAGCCAGGATGCGTAACACCGAAGCCGCTTGAGCCTGGCTGTTTTCTCGAGCCGCGCCAGGCGCTCATCTTCGGCTGGTTGGGCACGAGGCGGTCTTTTGTTCCGCTCGGCGGGGTCTTGCATATCGACTCTCCTCGGTCGGCCTATAAATAGGCCCGCTCAATGAGGGAGTTGGGCCACTCACCGGAAGGATAGAACCACCTGTTGCTCCGGGGGCCGCACTCCACCTGGGCTGGATGCCACCACAGGCGCGAACGAGAGTCGCCATCCATTTTGATGAAGCTGCCGCAAATTGGCGTCGGACTTGGTCTATCCTCAAACCCTCAAGCCTCGTCGCCCCTGATCCAGTTCGTCATGCCTGTGCAGAGCGTGGGCTATCGCCTCTCGGGCGAATGGCGCCATCCGCTACGAGAATATCTTCGCCAGTTCGTCGATGCTTGCGCCTTCCTTGACCTGGCGCAGTTCGACATAGCTGACCGCGGCGGCGATCGACAGCACCATGGAGACCACGGTCTGCACCAGGGCGGCGCCCAGCTGAGCCAGAATCCCGCCAAACAGGACGAAAACCAGCAATATCCCCCACTGGATGACCATCGCGATGATCATCAGTATGAGAAACAGGCCAAACAGCGACCAGCGGTTGCCCTTTGTCAGGGCGCGGCTGCGCGACATCGAACCGAATACGCCCCGCCGCTCCTGGATCAGGACCGGCACCGACATCGACCATCCGAGCCACAAGATGATGCCGGGCACGATCAGGGCCAGCATGGCAAGGCCGGCGCCAAGGGCGACGAGGAAGCCAATCGCCAGCGTCGGCAGCAGGAAGCGGACCGCAATCTGAATGCAATCGCCGAAGGACGGCCGCCTGCCGTTCAAGTCCTCGATGGTCGCCCGGACCAGCGATGACTGAAGCAGCAGCGTGAGAACGAAGGAAACCAGCCCGGCGACAAGGCTGAGGTAGGAATTGCGAAACATCGCGTGCGGATCCGCCATCGCGGCTGGATCGCCATGCAACATCGCGTCGATCTGCGGCTGGGTCCACATTCTGACAAGCAGCGTCGGCACGCCCGCGAACAGCGCGGCAAGGCCAAGGCAAAGCCCGACGTTGCGGCCGATGACGGCAAAGGTGTTGTTGAACACCCTGCCGATCTCGAACCGGCTGGGTTGTCCCAGTGTCGCAGTGGTCATGGTGTTTCCCCCGGTCACCGCCGCATCCAAACGGCCGCCATAGAAAGTAAATCTGCCAAGATTAGAAGGCTTCGTCCAGTGGACTTGCAATTGTGCAGGCGTATTGCCAGTGTCGAGGCCGAACCGCAGGTTGCAGGGGAGCGAGCGGGTGAGAGTTGCACAGCCGGTAGACGCCGAATGGCTGGCCAAGGTGCACAAGCAGCTGCTTGCGGACGATTCGATCCAGTTTGGCCTGCCGACGCTGGTGCAGCCCATGCCGCCGGCATGGCTGAGGCCTTTCCTGGACGCATTGGCGAAGATCGGCCCTTACATGATCTATCTGTTCTGGGGCGCGGTGATCATCGGCATCGCGGTCATCGTGCTTCTCGTCGCCCTCGAAGCGAAGGGGGTGGCGTGGCGGCTGCCGTGGCGACGCGCGCGCAAGGAAACCGAGGCTGAAGAGGCGTGGCGCCCGGACGCCGCGGCGGCGCAGATCCTGCTGTCCGAGGCCGACGCGCTCGCCGCGCGCGGCGACTATGACGAGGCGGTGCATCTTCTGCTTCGCCGCAGCGTTGCCGACATTGCGGGACGGCTGCCCGACTTCCTGCGTCCGTCGCTGACGTCCCGCGACATCGCCACGGCCCCATCGCTACCGTCGCGGGCGCGCCAGGCATTCAGCGAGATCGCACGCATCGTCGAGGCCGCCCTGTTTGCCCGCCGGCCGGTCGGCGCCGAGGGCTGGCAGCAGGCGCGCGGCGCCTATGAACGCTTCGCCTTCCGGGACGCCTGGGCATGAGCGCGCCGGCGGCGGAGGCAGCGCAGGAACCCTTCAACCGCAGGACACTGTTCTGGGGCATTTTTGCCAGCCTGCTCGCGGCGGCGGGCTTTTTCCTGCTGTCGACCTACGCGCCGGACTTCCGCCAGCCGGAAGGCGGCGCCACGCCGCTCTCCAAGGGCGGCACCGGTTATGCGGGCCTTGTGGAATGGCTGAAACTTGCCAATGGGCAGTCGGCGCCCATGGCCCGCAGCGAGGAGGCTCTAAGTTCCGGCTTGGCATCGCGTTTCCTGCTGATCGTTACCATCGCGCCGAACAGCGATCCGGCTGCGTTGGCAAGAATCATCAAGCTTCGCTCGGGCAAGGCCACGTTGTTCGTGTTGCCCAAATGGATCACCTTGCCGCAGCAGGCGCACGAAGGGTGGGAAATGAAGCTCGCGCGGTTGCCCGATACGGTCGTCAACGACTGGCTCGGCCGCATCACCAAGGCAAAGCTCGGTGAAGGCAACAGCACCATAAAACAACTTGATGTCGAAGGCCGCACGGTCGCCGTGCCCGACGAGTTGCAGTGGGTGGCCGACGATCACCCCTTGATCGCTGCGGGTACGGGAAAAGCCGTTCTCACCGAGCTCGACAAAGAGCCGTTCTACATCCTGACCGACCCGGATCTCATCAACAATGCGGCGCTGAACGATCCGCAAAAGGCGGCGGCGGCACTCGACATGATCGCCATGCTGGAGCCGGGCAAGGGCGCGGTGATGTTCGACCTGACACTGCATGGCATCGGGCAGAAATACGATCTGGCGAAACTCCTGGTCGAGCCGCCCTTCCTGGCGCTGACGCTGTCGGTGCTGGCGGCCGCCGCGCTTGCCTTCCTGCATGGGCTCGGCCGGTTCGGACCGCCGCGCACCGAGGCCCGGGCGATTGCCTTCGGCAAACAGGCGCTGGTCGATACCACAGCGATGCTCTTGAAGCGCGCCGGGCGGATCGAGGAGCTCGGCGACCGTTATGCGGCGCTGATGCGTGCGCGTGCCGGCGCATTGCTCGGCGCGCCGCAAGGCTTGCCTGGCGAAGCGCTCGACCGCTGGCTCGATTCCCGCGACCGCGGCGAAATTCAGGGTTTCAGCCGCCGCTTCAAGACCGCGAACGAAGCCAGGACCCTGGCTCAAATGCATGAAGCAGCGCAGGCGCTGCATGACTGGACGACAAGGAGGCTCGGTGAACGTCGATGATGTGAAGGCCCTGGCGACCGCGATCAGGGAAGAAGTGGCGAAAGCGATCACCGGGCAGCACGACACGGTCGATCTGATGCTGACGGCATTGTTCGCCGGCGGACACATTTTGCTGGAAGGCCCGCCGGGAACCGCCAAGACCATGACCGCGCGATGCTTCGCACAAGCACTCGGCGTTGCCTATGGCCGCATCCAGTTCACGCCCGACCTGATGCCTGGCGATATCGTCGGCTCCAATATCTACAATTTCCAGAGCGGGCAGTTCACGCTGACGCGCGGGCCGATCTTCTGCGATCTCTTGCTTGCCGACGAAATCAACCGCACGCCGCCGAAGACGCAGGCGGCGCTCTTGGAAGCCATGCAGGAACATGCCGTCACCTTCGACGGCACCACGCATGCGCTCAGCCAGAACTTCATGGTGGTGGCGACGCAGAACCCAATCGAGCATCAGGGCGTCTATCCCCTGCCCGAAGCCCAGCTCGACCGTTTCCTGTTCAAGCACCGGGTAAGCTATCCCGATGCGCAGGAGGAACGTGCCATCATCGTGCATCACGGCGGCGGTTCCGCCTCGCACGATATCAAGCAATACGGCATCAAAGCGCAGACCGACCGCAAGACGCTGGAGGCCGCACTTGCCACCGTCGGCGATGTCACGCTGGTCGACGATGTCGTTGGCTACATCGCGGCCCTTGTGCGCGGCACGCGCGAAAGCCCGGATCTGGAGGTTGGCGCCAGCCCTCGCGCCGGTGCCATGCTGGCGCGTGCCGCCCGTGCCAGGGCAGCGCTCGACGGCCGTGCCTATGTCATCCCCGACGACGTCAAGGCGCTGGCGGTGCCGGCACTGCGCCATCGCGTCATCCTGTCGCCGGCGGCGCAGATCGATGGGCGGCTGGTGGAGCAGATCGTCTCGGACCTTGTCGACCAAACGGCAGCGCCCCGTTGATCTACCCAAGCGGCAAAGCAGTTTGGGCAGCCGCGGCGGGTGCCATCCCCGCCTTCCTGATCGCGCTTGCACTGCCCTCCTTCTGGTATCTCGGCCTGTTGTGGATCTGCATTCTGCTCGCCTTCCTAGCGGTCGACGCGGCGGCCGGGCGCGGACGCGCCTCGCTCAGCGCCAGTCTTTCGGCACCGCCGCAGGTCGGCGTCGGCGGGCGTTTTACCGTGCATGTCGCGGCCAGCCTCGGCCAGCGGGCGCGTATGTTGCAAGCGCGTGTCGGGCACGATCAGCGTGTGGAGCCAGTCACCCGCACAGGCGGCGCGTTGCCGGCGAACGGCGGCACGCTCGACCTCGAATTCACGGCACGCAGGCGCGGCATTGCCAGTTTCGACCGGCTGTGGCTGCGCTGGCGCGGCCCATTCGGGCTGATCTGGAACCAGGTCGCCCTGCCGATGGACCGCAAGGTGGCGATACTGCCCGACGTCAGCAGCGCGCGCGATGAGGCGATCACCTTGCTGCAGCGCTCCGCGCTCGCCGACGGCCACGCGCAAAGGCGGGCCGGCCAGGGCCGCGAGTTCGAGGCGCTGAAGGACTATCAGCCAGGCATGGGCCGGCGGATGATCGACTGGAAGCGCAGCGCGCGCCACGGCAAGCTTCTGGCGCGCGAGTTCAGGGTCGAGGAGAACAACAACATCGTGCTGGCGATCGACAGCGGGCGACTGATGTGCGAGCCGGTCGACGGTGTGCCGAAAGTCGACCGGGCAGTAACGGCAGCGCTGTTGTCGGCCTTCATTGCGCTCAAGGGCGGCGACCTCGTCAGCCTGTTCTCCTTCGATGCCAGGCCGCGCGTCTCGAGCGGCGCGGTGCGTGGCTCGGCGAGTTTCATGATGATCCAGAAGCGTGCGGCCGAGATCGACTATTCCAGCGAAGAGACCAATTTCACCCTGGCGCTCACGACATTGGCGGCCAAGCTCGACAGGCGCTCGCTGGTCATCGTCTTCACCGATTTCGTCGACCCGATCAGCGCGGAACTGATGCTGCGCACCGTCGGCCGGCTGAGCGAGCGGCATCTGGTTCTGTTCATGCTGATGAAGGATGTCGAACTGGAGACGCTGGCCGACATGCAACCTACAAAGCCCGAGGATGTGGCCCGCGCAGTCACCGCCGGCGGCCTGCTTCGGGAGCGGCAAGTGGTGATCGGGCGGCTGCGGCTGCTTGGCGCGCATGTGATCGAGGCCGACCATCAGCGGCTCGGCCCGGCGTTGGTCGAGCGCTATATCCAGCTCAAGGAGGAGAACCTCTTATGACGCTGCCCGCCGGCACCGATGCGATACGCCAGTCGCTGGCAAGCTTCCGCCAGGAGCGCGAGGCCGACTGGAAGGCGTTCGAGGCGCTGCTTGCGCGCGTCGAGAAACGCGCGCCACGTACACTTTCGGAGGACGAGCTGCTGTCGCTGCCGCTGCTTTATCGCTCAGCGCTGTCCTCGCTTTCGGTGGCCCGTGCGACGTCGCTCGACAGCGCGCTGATCGCCTATCTCGAGGCGCTCAGCCTGCGCGGCTATTTCTATCTCTATGGCGCACGGCGCGGCCTGAGGCAGCGTGTCGGCGATTTCTTCCTGCGCGACTGGCCGGCGGCAATCCGCGATCTGTGGCGCGAGACCTCGGTGTCGGTCGGGCTGACGGTGATCGGCGCGATTGCCGCCTACTGGCTGGTGGCCTCCGACAGCCGCTGGTACGACGCCATCATTGCACCCAGCCTCGCCGGCGGGCGCAATCCGGACTCTTCGGCCGAGACGCTGCGCAGTGTGCTTTATGACAGCGGTGGCGACCATTTCCTGTCCGGCTTCGCCGCCTATCTCTTCACCCACAACACGCAGGTGGCGATCCTGGCTTTTGCACTGGGCTTCGCTTTCGCGGTGCCCAGCGTGCTGCTGATCCTGATGAACGGATGCATGCTAGGCGCGCTGTTCCAGGTCTACGCGGCCAAGGGGTTGGGCTTCGAGCTCGGCGGCTGGCTGTCGATCCACGGCACGACGGAATTGTTCGCCATCGCGCTGGCTGGTGCGGCAGGCATGCGGATCGGCACGCGCATCGCCTTCCCCGGGGAACTGACCCGGATGGCAGCCGCGGCCCAGGCCGGGCGGGTGGCGGCGACCGCCATGGTCGGCGTCATGATAATGCTTCTGTTTGCCGGCCTGCTCGAAGGCATCGGCCGGCAGACGATCACCAGCGATGCGACGCGCTACGCCATAGGCGGCGGCATGCTGGCGTTATGGATCGCCTATTTCTATCTGTTCCGGATGGTGCGGCATGGCAACGGCTAGAAACCCTGCCGCGCTGATACGGCCCCTGGTCACGCCGGAGGGTGTCGATCTCAGGATCAAGCTGGCCGACGCCGGCACACGGGCTGCGGCCTTCCTGCTCGATGTGGTGATCATCGTCGCCGCCGCCGTTGTGGTTACCCTCGTCGTCATCTTTGGCCTCGGCGGCCTTGGCGTGAAGGAGGCGGAGCCGCTCTTCATCGTCTGGATGATCTTCATCTTCCTGCTGCGCAACGTCTATTTCATCGCCTTCGAGGCGGGTCGGCGGGCCGCGACGCCCGGCAAGCGGATCGTCGGCGTGCGGGTCGCCTCGCGCAGCGGCGCGGGTCTCACCATCGATCAGGTCATCGCGCGCAACCTGATGCGCGAGATCGAGGTTTTCCTGCCGCTGTCGATCATCGCCGCACGCGGCAGCGCTGGCGTCGCCGACACGCTGTCGACGATTTTCGGCCTGGTGTGGGCGCTGCTGTTTTCGTTGTTCCTGCTGTTCAACCGCGATCGCTTGCGCATCGGCGACCTGCTAGCCGGCACCTGGGTGGTAGAAACGCCCAAATTCAAGCTGGTCGAGGACCTTTCGCAGCGCCAAGACCCGATTGCCAAGCGCTTCCATTTCAGCCCGGCGCAGCTCGACGCCTATGGCATCGCCGAGCTGCACAAGCTGGAGGAAGTGCTGCGCCGCGACGACTATTTCGCGATGAAGGCCGTTGCCGAGACCATCGGCGGCAAGATCGGCGCGAAGATCGAGCCGGTCGATTCAAAGGCGTTTCTGACCGCCTATTACGGTGAGCTGAGGGCGCATCTCGAGCGCAAGCTGCTGCTTGGAAACCGCAAGGCGGACAAGTACGCGCGGTAGCGCGTGGCCAATTTGACCTGCCTCACCCCAGCCACTTCTCATAGTCGGCCACCAAAAGGTGCACCGGGGCGACATCCTCATCGATGTTGGAGAACCGGCCGATCGGCTCACGGAAAACATTGTCGGTGAGATCGTCGTTGACGGTCGACACCTCGCCGATCAGCACGTCCTTACCCTCGGCCCAGAAGGCATGCCAGACGCCGGGCAGCAGCGTGACGCTCTGGCCGGGGTCGAGCTTCAGCAGACCGCCCGCCGGCAGCCGGTGGATGGTTCCGTCGACCGGCACCGACACCTCCGCCTTGGGGTCGATGCCGCCGTCGCGATCGTGCATGAACAGTTCCAGCACCAGCTTGCCGCCACCACGGTTGATGATGTCCTCGGCCTTGATGTTGTGGCGGTGCATCGGCGACAGCTGGTCCTTGCGCGAGATCATGATCTTCTCGGCATAGAGCATGCCCATGCCCTTCTTCATGTCCTCGTAGCGGCCGTTGCGCACAGTGAACAGGAACAGGCCGAGTTCGTTGAACTTCTCCTGACCGTAATCGGTGATGTCCCAGCCGAGACGCGAGGTGAAGATCGCCGAAGAATCGACCTGGCGCGCCTTCATTTCCTCCGGCGACCAGTAGGCGAAGGGCGGCATGACGTAGCCGAACGAGCGGATGAAAGCGTCGGCTTCGCGGATGATGTCGTTGATGGCGGAGCGTTTCATGATGATAGTCCTTCGTGTCGACTTTTTCGACAAATCGCATAGCCGAACGCCGCTGCGGTGTCGATCCATCTTGCCGCCTGCCTCGCCCTTGGCAGCGCACGGATGGCCCACCGATCCGGTCCGCTGGCTGCGTGACATCACGCGCTTTCAAGCTCATAAACCCTGCGAATTCTCACAGGAATAGAAGATGCCCACCGTCCACGACCTCGATACGCCGTCGATCCTGATCGACGCCGCGCGCGCCGAAGCCAATATTGCCCGTGCGCAGGCCCATGCCGACAGAAACGGGCTAAAACTCAGGCCGCACATCAAGACGCACAAGCTGCCTTACTGGGCGAAGAAGCAGGTCGCGGCCGGTGCCGTCGGCATCACCTGCCAGAAGATCGGCGAGGCCGAGGTGATGGCCGATGCCGGGCTGTCCGACATTTTTCTTCCCTACAACATTCTTGGCCGCGCCAAACTGGAACGGCTGAAGGCGCTGCACGGCCGCGTCACCCTGTCGGTGACCGCGGACAGCACGGAGACGCTGGAAGGACTCGCAGCGATTTTCACCGATGCCGGCCACCCCCTGCCGGTGCTGGTCGAATGCGACACCGGCATGGGCCGCTGCGGTGTGCAGACGGCTGATGAAGCTCTTGCGTTGGCGAGGCTGATCGACAGGGCTGGTGGTCTCACCTTCGGCGGGCTGATGACCTATCCGGCGGCCGGCCGCGCGGTCGAGGCCGAGGCCTGGCTTGCCGGCGCCAAGCAGGCGCTGGCCGCTTCGGGTCTCGCCTGCGAGCGTATCTCCAGCGGCGGCACGCCGGACATGTGGCGCTCCGCCGATGCCTCCGTCGTCACCGAATATCGCCCCGGCACCTACATCTATCTCGACCGCTATCAGGTCGCCAAAGGCGTCGGCACTCTGGATGATTGCGCGCTGACGGTGCTGTCGACGGTGGTAAGCCACCCGGCGGCGAGCCGCGCCATTCTCGATGCCGGCAGCAAGGCGCTGTCCTCCGACACGCTCGGGCTAAAGGATTTTGGCGAGCTGCTCGGCGCTCCCGACGCAAGGGTCACCGGGCTTAGCGAAGAACATGGCACCGTCACGCTTTCCGGTGACACGCAGTTGCGCATCGGTGAGCGCGTGCGCGTGGTGCCAGACCATTGCTGCGTCGTCACCAATTTGTTCAATGAGGTCAACCTGATCGACGGCGACAACGTGCTGGAGACACTGCCAGTGGCAGCGCGTGGGCGGATGGGGTGAGCATGATGTTGTTCAGGCCGAATCGCGGCTGGGATCAGGACTGAAGCACCGGCCCCAGCGCGACCTTCAACGGATCGAGGGCGTCACCGTACAGCTTCCAGCGCTCGACCGAGGATGAATAGATTGGCTGGCGCACCTGCCAGCGGCTCGGCGTTCGCACTGTACGCTCGGTTTCGTGGAAACGCAGACAGGCATCGTCCCACTCGACCCCGAGGAATCGGATCAACCCACGTGCGCGGTTTTCGAAATCCGCCACCGTTTCTTCATAGGGCATGTCATGGATAGCAAGCGGAATGACCTTTGCCCAATGGCGCATCAAGCGTTCATATTGCCGGTAATACTGCCCAAGCTTGGTCAGATCGGCATTGTAGCCATGCGCTTCGGAAAAATTATGCATGAAGCAGGAGGTGCAATTGTCCATCGGATCGCGGCGGCAATGGATGATGCGGGCATTTGGCAAAATCAGGCTGACAAAGGCCAGGAGCTCGAAATTATGCGGCATTTTGTCGACGACAAGTCGCGCCTTGCGGTCGCGCCTGTTGAGATCGTCCAGATATTTCGAGCCAAGCTGGCTCGCTTTGGCCGGCGTGAGCGTTGCCATGGCCTTGGTGAAAATCGCCGGGTCGAGTCGGTCGAACCCGAGTTCACTGGCCAAGGCGCGAATGTAAGGCAATTCACCGACACCGTGGATATCGCGATGACTGGCGCATATCTGCTCTGTCAGCGTCGTGCCCGAACGCGGCATGCCGACGATGAAGACGGGGCGCCGCGATGGATTTCCAAATTTCAGCCGCGCTTCGAAGAAGCCGGCATCGAAATTATCGATGAAACTGTCGTATAGCTGTGTGTGCCGGGCAATGTCGAAATCATTGCCCGAGATCGCCTTGGCGTCAGCGAAATGACGGATGGCCAAGCGGTATTCGCGCTGGTCGTTGAGCATCTTGCCAGCGGCATGATGTAGGACTACCCGCTCGCGCTCGGTCGTCATCGGCAATTCCAGGCGAGCCCGCACCAAGGCCAGGGCTGGATCGTCCTTGACCGCCCGGCGCGCCAGCGCCAGCCCGGCCAAGGCCTCGACATTCGCCTGGTCGATGGCGAGAGCGCTGCTGAAGCATTCGACCGCCTCGGCCTGCCGGCCCATATCGGTGAGCAGATCGCCGAGACCGACAAGCGCTGTCAACGACCGGCCGTCGACCGCAAGCGCCCGGCGATAGAAACCCTCGGCGATGTCGCCCTCGAGCTCATTGCGGTAGGATCGGCCGAGATTGCACATCGCCTCGACAAGCCGGCCGTCAAGCTCGATCGCTTTCCTCAGATGCTTGCGCGCACGCTCGACATTGCCGGCGAGGTTGTAGGCATTGCCGAGATTGTTGCGGAAGATGGCGTTGTCGGGCTCCAGCTTGACCGCCTTTTCCATATAGTCGAGCGCAGTTGCATTGTGCCCGGCCTCAATGGCCAGAGTGCCCATCAGATTGAGCGCCATGGCATTCTTGGGCTGCGAGCGAAGCACCGTCTGGTAGCAGTACTCGGCTTCGCGAAACAGCTTGCGTCTCTGCTGATCGATGCCGCGCTGCAATGTGCGCTCCGCCGGCTCACCGGCGGACGGAAGCGATATCGGGGTCAGTGCCGGCAGCCCCAGAGGTTGCCGGCGCGGCAGGAGTGGCATGCGTCAAATTCCGGTCGCGACTTGCGACACACTCACCAAATCAGAACTTGAACGTGACGCCAAGCTGCACGTTGTGGGAATACAACTTGGCGTCCTTGAATACGTCGGAGTCGCCTACCCTGTCGTCAAGGTCAACGCCGGAAGTGGCCTTGAAGCGATAGCCGAAATCGAGGTCGATATTCTGTGTCACAGCGTAGGTGACACCCGCACCCACCTGACCGGCAAACCCCCAACCGCCATGCCCGTATCCAAACGTGTCCCCAAAAGGCGCGTCAGCGGTAACATAAGCGGCACCGAGACCACCGCCGACATAGAGCTTGGCATCGCCATAATGCGCGACATCGGCCCAGACGTTGGCGAGAAGATAGGTGGCCGAGATATTGCCGGAAGCAGGACCAGAGCCCGACCTCAGGCCGTTGCTGTAGCTGTACCCACCTGCCTTATAGCGTGCATAGGACACTTCACCCTCGACTCGGAACGTGTCGTTGATGCGCCGACCGACAACGCCGCCCAACACGAATCCGGTCTTGGCATCGACCGAAACGTCATAGGAATAGTAGTGACTCTTCACATTGTTGGGGAAACTGGCGCCGCCGAAGAGCGTAATATACCAAAGATCCTGCGCCGCCGGGATGTCAACGACCGCGTCGGCGGCGTGTGCGGAACTCCAGCCAAGCGCCAGCGCAATTGCGGAGACGCCCGTCAGAAAACGCAGCTTCATTACGGAATCCCTCTCGCCCAATCACCGGTTGACGGTGAATTTCTGCGGTTGAGATGTCAATAAAACAGGCATGTTCTTGTGGAATTTTCAAGGGCGCCTGTTGCCGCCTTGCAACATTGCAGCATTTGCTAATTAATTTCCGGCACGCGCGCCTGCCGCCGCGGTTCAGCCAGTAAACGACATCAGTGAGCCGTCAAATCGCGCGCTCGGCCTGCCGCGCTGCCACACGCCGCATGGCGATGACCCGGCGGCGGCGGATTTCGGTGCGCATCGCCATCAGGTGCAGGGCGAAGAACAGCATCGTGAAGCCGACAGCCATGACCAATAGCGGCCATAGCAGGCTAGGATCGATGGTCGGGCCGCCGAGGCGGAACACCGAGGCCGGCTGGTGCAGCGTGTTCCACCAGTCGACCGAGAATTTGATGATCGGGATGTTGATGAAGCCGACCAGCGTGATGATGGCGGCGGCCCAGGCGGCGCGGCTGGCATCGTCGAGCGCACGGGTCAGCGCGATGATGCCGAGATACATCAAAAACAGCACGAAGACCGAAGTCAGGCGCGCATCCCACACCCACCAGGTGCCCCACATCGGCTTGCCCCAGATCGAACCGGTGATCAGCGCAAGTGCGGTGAAGACCGCACCGATGGGAGCCGCCGATTTCAGCGCGACATCGGCCAGCGGATGGCGCCAGACCAGTGTGCCAAGGGCTGAAACCGCCATCAGCGTGTAGCACATCATGGCGAGCCAGGCGAAAGGCACGTGGATGTACATGATGCGCACGGTGATGCCTTGCTGGAAATCCTCAGGCGCCGCGAAGCTCATATAGAGCCCGATGGCGAGGACAAGAGCGGCGATCGCCGCCAGCCATGGCACGACCTTGTCGGCCAGCGCGACGAAGCGTGTCGGGTTGGCAAGGTCCATCCAGCCGGTCAGGCGTGAAGTCGTGTCGCTCATGCGACTTTACATAGACCGCCGGCGCCATCGGGGCAATCGAGCGGCGGTGTCGCAGGGTGCGTGCGGCGCTGCCCCCCACCCGGACCTTCGGTCCGACCTCCCCACAAGGGGGAGGTAAAAGGACTATGCTTACGCGGCCTCGCCCTGCACGGAGCGGCTGAGACGGCGGACTTCTTCGTCGTTGAGCAGGCCGCCGGCGCGCAGCAGGCTGGCGAAGCGGCCGTTGCGCAGCGACAGTTCGGCGAAGCCGCCCATTTCGACCACCCTGCCCTTGTCCATGAACACGACCAGATCGGCGTCGCGAACGGTGGTCAGGCGGTGGGCGATGATGAAGGTGGTGCGGTCGCGCCTCAGTTCGTCGATCGCTTCCTTGACGCGGTCCTCGGTCTCGACGTCGAGCGCGCTGGTCGCCTCGTCGAGCACCAGGATCGGGGCGTCCTTGAGCACGGCGCGGGCAATGGCGATGCGCTGACGCTCGCCACCCGACAGCTGGCCGCCACGTTCGCCGACCACCGTGTCGTAGCCATTGCTCTTGGCCAGAATGAAGTCCTGCGCGGCAGCCGCGATTGCCGCGGCATGGATCTCGTCATTGCTGGCTTCGGCGCGGCCGACACGGATGTTGTCCTCGATCGAGCGGTTGAGAAGCCCGGCATCCTGGAACACGGTGGCGATCGAATGGCGCAGCGACTTGCGGCTCACGGTGCGGGTGTCGATGCCGTCGATCAGGATACGGCCGCTGGACGGCGAGAAGACGCGCTGCAGCAGGTTGATCAGCGTGGTCTTGCCGGCACCCGTCGGTCCGACGATGGCGACAGTCTG
Source organism: Mesorhizobium huakuii (assembly GCF_014189455.1). Classification (NCBI taxonomy): domain Bacteria; kingdom Pseudomonadati; phylum Pseudomonadota; class Alphaproteobacteria; order Hyphomicrobiales; family Phyllobacteriaceae; genus Mesorhizobium; species Mesorhizobium huakuii. The sequence goes on along the minus strand of NZ_CP050296.1, from coordinate 5,537,698 downwards.
ACCAGCCTGGACCTCGAAGGACACGTCGCTGACGCCCTGCCCCGAATTGGCGAATTCGAAGCCGACATCCTCGAAACGGACATGGCCGGTGACGTTGGTGAGATCGCGCAGGCCATCCGGCTCGGCGGTATCGGCGGCCGAGTCCTCGAGCTTGTAGAACTCCTCAAGCTTGGCGCGGGCTTCCGAAATCTGGTTGGCGAAAGCCGACATCTGGTCGAGCCGCGAGATCAGCAGCGTGGCAAAGCCGGTGAAGGCGATGACATCGCCGATGCGCAACTGGCCATGGGTCACCAGATAAGCGCCGATCAGAAGCACCACCATCATCGAGATCGTCGACGACAGACGGTTGAGCGCATTGGCGATAGCCCACCAGTCGAGCACCGGGTTTTGCGCATCCAGCAGATTCTTGACGTACCGGCGCAGCGTCTCGGCCTCATGACCAAGGCGGTTGTAGCTCTGGAGAACGGCAACGTTGCTGACGGAGTCCGTCACATGCGCGAACACCTTGTGATAGTGGCGCTCAACGGCCGCCTGGCCTGCCTTGGTTCGCTTCATCACCAGCCGGCCGATGCAGACATAGAGCACACCGAGCACGAGCAGCACCATCGACATGCGCACGTCCATGGCGAGAGCCGTCGGCACCAGCAGAACCAGCGCCACCGCCGTCGACAGATGCTGGCGCATGAATTCGAGCCACAGGCTGAACAGCGTCTCGACCGCGCGCAACAGCGTGTGCAGGGCGTTGGAGGTGCCGCGCTGGTGGTGCCAGGCGAGCGGCATTGTGATCACGCGCTCGAAGGACTCGCAGAGCACTTCGCTGCGGCAGGCATGCGCGAAACGGTCGGCGCCGCGCGAGACCAGAACGACGGCCAAGACATTGAACGCGCCGAGGCCGGCCCAGACGGCGAGCGTCGAAAACACCGAACCGTGATCGGAGATAGCGTCGATAACCCGGCCGAACATGATCGGCTCGAGGATGGCAACCATGGCCAGCGCGACATTGGCGCCGCAAATCAGCGCGACGCGCTTCTTGTCGGCGGCCAGATACCCCAGCGCTCTCCAATAGATCTGCAGAAGTGACACTTCAGCTACTCCGCCAACTCTCTATTGTGCCCAATACCAATATTGTGCACTGCACCATTCCTTGACACGTAACGGTTGATGCGTCGCAAAACAATGCCCGTCTATCGCTTCCGTTCCCATTTAGCGAACAAAACATGACGACGATGCGAAATCTGACGTGATCACCTAACGGTTTGAGATAAAAGGTGAAATGCCAGCCTTGCGGCAAAATCATGGCAGCAGCCGAGCACTGCCACATTTTTAATCACGACCGTATTGCAAGGCTTAATCGGGAGGCATCTTGCCGGCGCAGTGGCGGATCGCGCGCAAGTAACGAGACGCAGGGTCGCGCGTCCCGAAGGACGCGCGAACAAGCAACCCAAGCTGTTGATTTTACCCCGGTATCTTGACCACGATCTCGGTCTTTGTGCCGGCTTTGGGTTCGAATGAAGCGGACTTTGTTTTCGAACCATCGACTTCTAGCGAGATCGTCTTGGTCTTTTTGTCGCGAACGACGTGAACCTTGATCTCTGCACCCAGCATCTTGAGCGTGGCGTGGTAGCCATCCCAGTGGCTGGGCAGTTTGGGCCGGAACGTGATCTGCTTGCCGCGCCGTTCGATGCCAAGGATGCCTTCGACCGCCGCACGGTAGAGCCAGCCCGCCGAGCCGGTGTACCAGGTCCAGCCGCCGCGCCCGCCCTTGTCGTCTCCGGCATAGATATCGGCGGCGACCACATAGGGTTCGACACGGTATTGCTCGGCCGAAGCCTCATCGGATGCGTGGTTGACCGGATTGAGCATCGAGAAGCAGCGATAGGCTTCATCGGTCTGCCCCATCTCGGCCAGCGCAATGACGAACCACGTCGCCGCATGGGTGTACTGGCCGCCATTCTCCCGCACGCCCGGCGGATAGCTCTTGATATAGCCGGGGTCCTTCTGCGTCTTCGAGAAGGGTGGCGTGAACAGCTTGACGATCTTGAGCTTGTCGTCGACGAGCAGGCTGGTCGCCTGCTGCATCGCCGTCGTCGACCGCGCCGGGTCGCCCTCGCCCGAAAGCACGCTCCAGGACTGGGCTATGGAGTCGATCCTGCACTCTTCGGATGTACGCGACCCCAAAGCCGTGCCGTCGTCAAAACTGCCGCGCCTGTACCATTCGCCGTCCCATGCCGTGCTCTCAAGCGCCCGCTTCAGCGCCTCGGCATGCTTTGCCCAGGCCTGCGCGCGCTTGCTGTCGCCTTCGCTCTTGGCGACGGCGGCGAAGTCGCCAAGCGTCTTCAGCAGGAACCAGCCCAGCCATACGCTCTCGCCCTTGCCGTGCTCGCCGACACGGTTCATGCCGTCGTTCCAGTCGCCGCCAAGGATCAGCGGCAGGCCGGCGGGGCTGCTGCGCTTGATGGCAAGGTCGAGCGCACGCGCGCAATGGTCGTAGAGCGACACCGTCTTCTTCAAGATTTCCGGGGTGAAGAAGGCATCATGCTCGCCCTCGCCCAGCGCCTGTCCATCGATGAAGGGCAACTGCTCCTTCAGGATGGCGGCGTCGCCGGTCACACTGAGATAGCGCGCCGTGGCGTGGGCCAGCCAGACCACGTCGTCGGAAATCATGGTGCGCACGCCGGCTCCGGTGCGCGGCAGCCACCAGTGCTGCACGTCGCCCTCCGGGAACTGCCGCCGCGCGGCGTTGAGGATCTGGTCGCGCGCCAACGTCGGATCATGCGCCAGCAGCGCCAGCGTGTCCTGCAACTGGTCGCGGAAGCCAAAGGCGCCGCTTGCCTGATAGAAGGCCGAGCGGGCGCGGATGCGGCAGGCAAGGCTCTGATAGGGCAGCCAGTGATTGACCATGGCATCGAGCGTCTTATCCGGCGTCTCGACCTGAATGGTATCGAGGAACGCGCGCCACTCGCGCTCGTTGTCGGCCAGGCGCTGGTCGAAATCCTTGCCCCGGTGCGTCTGCACCAGTGCGCTCGCCTGCGCAGGGGTGTCGGCATCACCGAGCAGCCAGAGCAGCGTGACGTCGCCGCCGGCCGGGATCTCGACATCGCGGGCGATCGCCGCGCAGGGATCGTCCCCGGCCTCGACACGGCCCGACAGCGCCGCGCCGGTCAGCACCGCCTGCGGCAGTTCGCTGGACCCATGCCGGCCGAGGAATTCGGAGCGATCCGTCGTCACCGAATGAACAGCGGCATCGGCGGCGAGGAAGGCCACCCGCTCGCTGAAATCGAGCCCGTAGGGGGTTTTTCGCCAGCAGCGCGCCGGTCACCCCGTCGCGCGACGGGACAATGGTTGCCGCCGTGCGCGAGCGATGCCCGCCAAGCACCCATTCGGCATATGCATAGACGCGCAGCCGCGCCGGCACCGAGCCGGAATTCTGAATGCGCAGCCGCGTGATCTTCACCGGATCGACGGGGTCAACCACATGGGTCAGGTCCATCGACAAAGGCCCACGCTTCGAGCGGAAGGTGGAGAAGCCCTGACCATGCCAGGCTTCGTAGGTCATCGAGGGATCGCGCACCACCGCGGCGATCGGCGAGAACGCCCTGCCACTGGCCTGATCGTAGATATAGACGCCCTCGCCCGGCCGGTTGGAGACCGGATCGTTCGACCACGGCGTCAGCTGGTAGTCGCGGCTGTTGCGGCTCCAGGTGAAGGCGGCGCCCTCGGCGGACGTATGGAAGCCGAACGAGGCGTTGGACACGACGTTGATCCAGGGCTGCGGCGTGGTGCGCCGGCCGGCCAGACGGACCACATAGTGCCGTCCGTCGCCGTCGAAACCGCCAAAGCCGTTCCATTGGCTGAGGCCGGTGCCATCGGCACTGACATCCGCCACGGCCTGCGAGGCGAATGCATGCACCGTGTACGCCGGCGCTGGAATTTCACGCAGCGTCGGCAATCCGGTGGGCAGCAGAGTGTCGCGCGCCTGCAAAGCAGCCGCTTCGGCCCGCTCGATCTGATCGAAGATGGTGCCGTTGCGTGTATGCAGCACCACCCGGGCGACGGCGAGCAGCGTCTTGTAGGTGGTCTCTTCCATCAGGTCGCGGCGCACCGCGAAAATGTGCTGGCGGGGGCCAAGTTCCTTGCCGCGCAGACGGCTGTTTTCGCACAGCGTCTCGACCGCACGCTGCAGGTCCTGGACGTAGGACGAAGCCTGTTCGTTGACGACGACGAAGTCGATCATCATGCCGCGGGTGCGCATATATTCCTGGAAGCGCAGCGCCTGGGCAACGATCTCCAGATCGGCGACGTCGCCGATCCTGACCAGGAAGATCGGGAAATCGCCCGAAATGCTGGTCGGCCACAGGCTCGACTGCTTGCCCAGTCCCGAAGCGATGGATTCGGCCGGCAGGCGCAGGAACGCGTCGGGATAGATCAGATAACGCGCCAGTTTCTGCACATTGGCGGCGTCGGTCAGGCTGAGGCCCATATGGCGGGTCTGTACCTGGCTGCGCGTCCAGGCAAGCATGGCCTGGCGGGCAAAGCTCTCCTGATGGTCGAGGCGGTTTATCGCCTCTTCCAGCTCGGGGCGGTTGGCTCCGACTACGGTCCAGAAGGTCAGCGATATCTTCTTGTTGGCGGGCACACGCACCTGGCGACGCAGCGAGGCGATAGGATCGAGCGTGAAGCCGGAATGGCCGCCGAGCCTGGCGCCCGGATCGAAGGCGGCGGCATCGACGATGGAGCGGCCACGGCCGATGAAGGCGCGCCTGTCGGTCTCGGCCTCGGCATCGCGCGCCGGTCCGGACGGATCGGTGACGAAATGCGCCAGGGTGATGTCGGGCTCGCTGGTTTCACGCTTGCGGCGCGTGGCGAAGATCGCGCCGTTGTTGGCGGCGATTTCGGTCTCCACGAACATCTTCGAGAAGGCCGGATGCGCGTTGTCGGAAGCCTCCGAACCCAGCACCAGCTCGGCAAAGGACGTCACCTCGATGTGACGGTCGGATGTGCTTTCATTGTAGAGCGTGATGCGACGGCCTTCGCCATTGCCTTCGGAAACGACGATGCATTCAACCTCGGAGCGCAACGTGCCGACCGATTTGACGAAGCTCGCCTTGTCGTCGGAGAACAGGGTCTGCGCCTTCTCCTCAGGCGCGCGCTTTGGCTCCGCCGTCGCCGACCACCAGTCACCCGTGCTGACGTCACGCAGGAAGATATAGGAACCCAGACGGTCCTCGACCGGGTCCGGCTGCCAGCGGGTCACTGACAGATCGCCCCAGCGGCTGTAGCCGGAGCCTGTCGCGGTCACCATCACCGAATAGCGGCCGTTCGACATCACATTGGTCGAACGCAATGCCCGCAGGGGATCGAGTACAATGCGGGTGTCGGGGCTCTCGGTCTCGGTCTCGTCTTTCGCGCGCTCGTCCGCTTCGGTCCTGACGGTCGCGGTCGGGATGTCGCGCGGCGCCCTCTCCTGCAGCAAGAGTTCGGCCGATTCAATGACTGGATCGCTGTGGAAACGGTCGCGCAGGCGGCCCTCGAAGATCGCGTCGGCGACCGCCGCGATCGACATGCCCGAATGGTGCGCATAGTAGTTCAGAACGACCGCGTGGTTGGTGCCTTCAGGCACGCGCTGCGGCGTGAAATCGACAGCATCGTAATAGCCATGCGGGCCAAGCGCACCGATCTCGCGCAGACGCTCAAGATTGTGCACGGCTTCACGCGGGTTGAACTGCGCCGCCAGTATTGTGGCGTAAGGCGCGATCACCGTGTTCTGGCCAAGGCCGCGCTTCAGGCCAAGCCCGGGCACGCCGAAATTGGTGTACTGATAGGTCAGTTCCCGGTCGCGGGCGTTGTAGGCGGCTTCCGAAATGCCCCACGGCACGTTTTTCTGCCGGCCGTACTGCATCTGGCGCTTGATGATCAGCTTGCTGGTCTGGTTGAGGATCGAGCCTTGCGGCTCCTTCATCACCAGCGGCGGCATCAGATACTCGAACATCGAGCCCGACCAGGACATCAGCGCGCCCTGGAACCCGATCTCGACGATCGGGCGGCCGAGCCGGAACCAGTGCTCGGTCGGCAGGTCGCCCTTGGCGATGGCGAACAGGCTGGTCAGCCGCGCCTCGGAGGCGAGAAGGTCGTAGCAGCTTTCGTCGAGCTGGTGCTCCTCGACGCGGTAGCCGATCGACAGCAGCTTGCGTTCCGGCCGCATCAGGAAGGCGAATTCCATCTCGAAGGCGAAACGGCGCGTACGCTCGCGCAAGGTCAGGAGCTTGGCGCGCAGCGCCTCGACGGCGTTGTCGTCGCTGTGGGCGTCGTGAACATGCGCCTCGCAGGTAGCCTCGAGCCTCGCTGCCCAGTCGACGATGACATCGCTCTGCGCCGACGCCGCCTCGGTGTGGATAGCGGTCGCCAGCTTGCGGATCTCGCCCGCCAGCACGGCGAGGTTGATGGTGCGGATCGAGGCCATCTCCGGCTGCGCCTTGATCGTTTCGACGGCGCGCCGCATGCCGTCCAGACGGTCGACGAGACGCTGGCGCAGCGGTCGGAGCTGCCGGCGGTCGTCGGGCAACTGATCGAGGCTTTCGCTCAGAATGGTGACCGTGTCGAGAATGCCTTCGAAATCGCCCTGGAGGTGCACGGAAGGCGCTTCCGCCCACTCGGCACAGGCAGCCGCCACCGCCACCAGGTGGCCGGCGAGATTGCCGCTGTCGACGGCCGAAATATAGAGCGGGTAGAGCGGCTTCAGCGTCGTGGTGTCGTACCAGTTGAAGAGATGGCGCGGTGGCGCGGCATGCTCTCGATGGTCGTCATGGTGGCGTCGATGCGGGTGATGGCATCAGACAGGCTGATCCAGCCGAAATCACGCGCCGAAACGACCGACAGAAGATAGACGCCGACATTGGTCGGCGACGTGCGCGGTGCCACGACGGGTGCCGGGCTTTCCTGGAAATTGTCCGGCGGCAGATTGTGATGCTCTTCTGTGACGAAGCTCTCGAAATAGTGCCAGGTGCGCCGCGCCACGGTGCGCAGCGCATGGATGTCGGCCTGCGATATGCGCAGGCGATCCTCGGTTTCGGCCGAGCGGCTGATCCAGCTGGCGATCGCCGGCGAACCGATCCAGAACAGGGCGAAGAAGAAGGCGACGAAGGCGCCGGTGGAATCGGCCAGCACCGGAATGGCGAGGCCGACGAAGCCGATGATCACGGCGCCGTACATCATGCCGTAGTAGGAGCCGACATCATTGTCGCCGGCCTTGTGCGCCTGCGAGGCGGTGCGCCATTCCAGGAGGTTCTGGCGGCTGACGAACAGCCGGTAGAGCGTGCGCACGATGGCGTCGCCCATCATCCAGGCGTTGTGCGCCATCAGCACGATCTTCAGCGCCACCATGGCGGTGCCGAAGGCGACGTCGCGTGCAAGGGCCGAGAAATGGCCGCGCGGCGTCTGGTCGCCGCTCTTGGGCAGGATGGCGTTGACGACGTCGAAGGTCGGCGCCATGAACAGGCTGAGGATCAGCAATGCCTGCCATTGCGCGGCCTGCGTGAAGGGCAGCAAGGTCCAGCCGGCAATCGCCGCCATCACCCAGAAGATCGGCGTCAGCGAGCGGCGCAGATTATCGACCATCTTCCAGCGCGACAGGGCCGGAACGCCGGAGCGCGGATCGAGGATGAAGCCCAGCAGCTGCCAGTCGCCGCGTGCCCAGCGGTGGTGGCGCGAGGCGTCGACCGAGTAGCGGGTCGGGTAGTCCTCGACCAGTTCGACGTCGGTGACAAGTGCTGCGCGCGCCAGCGCGCCTTCGAGCAGATCGTGGCTGAGGACGGTGTTTTCCTCGATGCGGCCTTGCAGGGCGGCCTCGAAGGCATCGACGTGGTAGAGGCCCTTGCCGGTGAAAGACCCATCGCTGAAGACGTCCTGATAAAGGTCGGAGACGGCGAAGACGTAGGGGTCCAGACCGCGATTGGCCGAGAACACACGCTGGAAGAACGAAGCCTCGTCGCCTGATGTCAGCGACGCGGTGATGCGCGGCTGCAGGATCGTGTAGCCGGCAGTAACAACGCGTTTGGTGGCGTCGAAATGCGGGCGGTTGAGCGGATGGCAGAGCTTGCCGACGAGGCTCGCCACCGCGTCGCGGGTGGTGCGCGTGTCGGCGTCGAGCGTCATCACATGGACGACTTTTTCCGGCAGCGGCACTTCGAGCGGCAGGAAAGTGGTGTCGCTGTCGCCACGCAGCAAAAGGTCAAGCTCATGCAGCTTGCCGCGCTTGCGCTCCCAGCCCATCCAGGCCCCTTGAGCCGCGTTGAAGAGCCGGCGGCGGTGCAGGATGTAGAAGCGCGGCGCGCCTTCGGAGGGATAGCGGGCATTGAGACGGGCGATCTCGGCGCGGGCATATTCGAGGATCTCGGTGTCCGCGGCATCGATCTCGATCTTGCTGTCGGGCCAGTCCGACAGCAGTGCGAAATGGATCTCGTCCACCAGATTGGCAAGGTAGTGCACTTCGAGGTTACGGATGTTTTCCTCGACATCGTCGCGCGAGCCGATCAGCGACGGCACAACCACCAGAGTGCGCGCCTCGGGTGGCACGCCGTGCCGATAGTCATAGCCGATCAGGCGTGTCGGTTTGAGGAACAGCGAGACCACGGTGTTGAAGAAGGCCAGCGCGCCCTCGCTCGCCGGCACGGCAAACAGCGCCAGCATCACGATGATCGAGGTCACCGACAGGCCGAGATGGGCCAACGCATTGCCAGTGAGGACAAGAAGCAGGGCCGTCAGGGCGAAAACCGGCAGGACGATGCCCAGCCATCCGGTCTTGGCGAAGGTCCGCTTGACCGTCTGGCTGATGGTGGGCCGATAGCCGATCGCTTTTTCCAGTTCCAGCCGGCGCGGGCCGACGAGGAAGAAGCCGACATCGGTATGCGCGGACGGAGCCGGAGCGGAATCGTCGCCATCACCAGCCGATGCGTGTTCGCTGGCGGCGTGTTCACTAGCGGCTTGGCCGGCCAGTTCGATGGCCTTTTCGGCGACGCGGTATTCCGACAGGTTCGAGCGGCGCGCCAGTTCCTCGATCGCGGTGCGGTATTGATCGCGCGAGAAGAAGTCGAGCGCGGCGAAATCGGTGCGCTCGCGCAGCACGGTATCGATGCGACTGACGCCTTCGAACCACACGGTCCAGTCGACGTCGTTGATGAGGCGCAGGCCGCGGATGATGTTGCCGGTCGTCACATTGCCGCTGGACAGCGTGTGATGCTCGGAGATGATGATCTCCTCGGCATCGGAGCCGGTCTTTTTCGAGCTCGCCTTCCAGCCATTCCAGGGCCTTGCCGGCATTCTGCGATCCATCGCGCAAGCGATAGAGAAGCTGCGTGGCAAAGGTGGTGTCCTGCGCATGCGCACTGAAATTGGCCAGGATCGCCTGCCGGTCGGCGCTGTCGTCGGTCGCCAGAACCTTGTCAGCCACATCGTTGGATATCTGGCGCATCTGGCGGGTGCGATTGACCCTGACGGCCAGCCGGCGGAGATTTTCGATCAGCACGAAGCGCAGAAGCGACGGCAGCGCCCAGAGTTCACCGATCTTCAGCGGCTCGACCGACTGAAACCCCTGGACGATGGACTTGAACATGGTCGCCGAGACGGAACTGTCCGAATGCGCTACATAGGTCCAGGCCAGCGCCAGAGCGCGTGGTACGGTGCCGCCACCGGGCAATTTCAGCGTCGGCAGCTGGCGATAGAAGCGGCGCGGCAGGTCGCGCTTGACCTGGAAAATGGTCTCCTCGACCAGATAGTTGTTGTCGAGCAGCCATTGCGCGGCCGGGGTGATGGTTTCGCCCTTGGCCTGCGCCGCATTGGTCGACCGGTAGACTTCGAGGATCTTCTTGGCGCTGTCGCGGATACGGGCCTGGAAATCGAACGGGATCAGGCCGAACAGGTCGGTGAGATCGCCTTTTGCCAGGCTTTCGCCGAGCAGCCTCAGGCGCTCCTCGGGCAGGAATGTCGACCGTATCGGCTCTTCCGTGATGGCCGGAAAGCTCGCGCTTGTCTTCTCGATCTGGGCAGGATTCGTCTGAATATTCATTGAAAATTCCGTAAGCGGGCACTCAGCGGCGTCACCGCCACGGCAATGGCCCTAAAACCGGTTCAAATGCAATTGGTTGCATCAACCCCTATGCCGAAAGTTTGTTTCCGCACCACGACAGGGCGTCATCTTTCGACCAAACTCAAAGACGAGCGCCCCTCGCTCCCGTCGGGATCGATCGACGGGGAGGATTCGGGCTTTTTCGTGATGCCGGCAAGAGCTTACGCTATATTTCGCCGGCATTGCGATCATGTTTGGAAACAGGCGGTAACCGTTGGCGCGAAAGCATCAGGCCGCGGTGGTTATCCGGACCACGAACAGCGTCGTATCCCGAGCCGGCTCAACCCGCAGGACGGAAGCATCCGACCCGAGCAGCAGCGTGTCGAGCGGGCCGAGGCGAATTGACTGAGCTTCGGGGAAAACAGCTTCGCCCTTGTGACAAAGGATGAGGGTCGAACCGGCGCGGGTTGCGATGTCCACAGGCCGCGAAACCGCCAGACGCTCGACCGAATGCAGCATGCGGCCACGGCGCGTCATGACGTTGAGGTCGGTGATCGGGCCGGCGATCAGCGCAGCACTGGTCGGCAGGTCGGCTGGAAAGGCATAAGGCTGGGAAACCGGTGTCAGCCGGGCCGCCGGTTGGCCGGCGACATCAAGCACCATCCCCTCGCCTTCCAGCACCGACAGCGTGCGGTCGATGCCGGTAAAGCTGGAGAACGGCCCGCTGCCCTCGACGCGCGCCATCGAGACGCGCCAGTCGAACGCGTCGAGACCGGCGCTGTCAGGCGAAACGGCGACCTCGGTCGTCGTGCCGCCGCCGTTCTTCCACGGCATGACGCGGTAGTCGGCGGCACGAAGGATGCGCATGATGTCAGCCGAGAATGCCGGGCAGATTGAGCTGGTGCTCCTTTGCGCACTCGATGGCGATGTCGTAGCCGGCATCGGCATGGCGCATGACACCGGTCGCCGGGTCGTTCCACAGCACGCGCTCCAGGCGCCTGGCGGCGTCCGGCGTGCCGTCGGCGACGATGACCATGCCTGCATGCTGGGAAAAACCCATGCCGACGCCGCCGCCATGATGCAGCGACACCCAGGTGGCGCCCGACGCGGTGTTGAGCAGCGCGTTGAGCAGCGGCCAGTCGGACACGGCGTCCGAGCCGTCCTTCATCGCTTCCGTCTCGCGGTTCGGCGAAGCGACTGAGCCGGAATCGAGGTGATCGCGGCCGATGACGACTGGCGCCTTGAGTTCGCCCTTGGCCACCATCTCGTTAAAGGCAAGGCCCAGCCGGTGGCGGTCGCCGAGACCGACCCAGCAGATGCGGGCCGGCAGACCCTGAAAGGTAATGCGCTCGCGCGCCATGTCGAGCCAGTTGTGCAGATGGGTGTTGCCGGGGGTGAGTTCGCGCACCTTGGCGTCGGTCTTGTAGATATCCTCCGGATCGCCGGAGAGCGCGGCCCAGCGGAATGGGCCGATGCCGCGGCAGAACAGCGGGCGGATATAGGCCGGCACGAAACCGGGGAAAGCGAAAGCGTTCTCAAAGCCTTCGTCCTTGGCAACCTGGCGGATGTTGTTGCCGTAGTCGAGCGTCGGCACGCCGGCGTTCCAGAACGCCACCATCGCCTCGACATGTTCGCGCATGGAGGCACGGGCCGCCTTCTCGACAGCCTTCGGGTCGCTGACACGCTTCTCGCGCCATTCGGCCATGGTCCAGCCCTTCGGCAGATAACCATTGATCGGATCGTGGGCTGAGGTCTGGTCGGTGACCATGTCGGGACGGATGCCGCGCCTGAACATTTCCGGCACGATCTCGGCCGCGTTGCCGAGCAGACCGACGGATTTCGCCTCTCCGGCCTTGGTCCAGCGCTCGATCATCTCCATCGCTTCGTCGAGCGTCTCGGCCTTCTCGTCGACATAGCGGGTGCGCAGGCGGAAATCGATCGAGTCCGGATTGCATTCGATGGCGAGGCAGCAGGCGCCGGCCATGACGGCCGCCAGCGGCTGGGCGCCGCCCATGCCGCCGAGGCCGCCGGTCAGGATCCATTTGCCCTTGAGGTTGCCGCCATAATGCTGGCGGCCGGCTTCGACGAAGGTCTCGTAGGTGCCCTGCACGATGCCTTGCGTGCCGATGTAGATCCACGAGCCGGCCGTCATCTGGCCGTACATCATCAGGCCCTTTTTATCGAGCTCGTTGAATTTATCCCAGGTCGCCCAATGCGGCACCAGATTGGAGTTGGCGATCAGCACGCGCGGCGCATCGGCGTGGGTGCGGAACACGCCGACCGGCTTGCCCGACTGCACCAGCAGCGTCTCGTCCTCGCCAAGCGTCTTCAGCGAGGCGACGATGCTGTCAAAATCGTTCCAGGTGCGCGCCGCCCGGCCGATGCCGCCATAGACGACCAGCTCGTTGGGGTTCTCCGCGACCTCGGGGTCGAGATTGTTCATCAGCATGCGCAGCGGCGCTTCGGTCGTCCAATAGCGGGCGTTGAGCTTGTCGCCGCGCGGCGCACGGACTTCGCGAATGTTGTGGCGAGGATTGTTCATCATTGTCCCTTTCGGATGGCGGCGCGTCAGCGCCCTGCCCAGTCAATGGCGGTTTGAAGGATTTTGGTCAGTGTGGCGCGGATCGGCGCGGCAAACTCGGCGTCATAAGGAACCGGCCAATTGTCCGGCTCGCCCTTGGCCTCGGGCTCGCGCAGATAGCCGCGATCGGCGAGTTCCATCTGCAACGCATGGTAGCCGCCTTGCGGATTGCCGAAGTAGCGCGTGATCCAGCCACCCTTGAAGCGGCCGTTGATCACATAGCTTTCACCGCTTTCAGCCATGATCTGGCCGACCAATGCCTGCAGCGTCGGGTCGGCGGTCTGGCCGTCATTGGTGCCGAGATTGAACACCGGCAGGGTGCCGTAGAACAGGCGCGGCAGCACCGAACGGATCGAGTGGCAATCGTAGATGACGATTTTTTCGTGCAGGCCGCGCAGCCTGACGGCCTGGGCCGCCAGCATTTCATGGTAGGGCACGAAATAGGATATACGGCGCTGGTCGATCTCCGCCGGCGTCGGCTCTTCGCCGGGCAGGTAAAGCGGATCGCCGTCGAAAGTCTCCGTCGGGCAAAGCGTCGTCGTCGTCTGCCCCGGATAGAGCGACGCGCCGGAAGGATCACGGTTGACGTCGATGACCGTGCGCGAGATCGACGTATGCACCACCGTCGCGCCAAGGCCGGCGGCAAAATCGTAGAGATTGTCGATCCACCAGTCGCAATCGCGGCGGCCGAGCCAGGGCGAGACCAGCCGGTTGTCGATTCCGGCGAGATCGGTGCCGGTATGCGGGATCGACACCAGCAGAGGTGCCGTGCCTTCCGTCACTGTCAGCCAGTCGGTCATGTCAGGCTCCCGAGATCGAAGGCAGTGTTACCGCGCCGGCCGCCTTGATCGTCGCACCGCTGCGCACCATGGCGATCGCCTTTTCCATGTCGGGGTGGAAATGCCGGTCATTGTCGAGATGCGGCACTTCGGCCCGGACCAGCTTGCGTACCGCTTCCAGCGCGTTGCTCGACGCCAGCGGCTGGTGGAAATCGCAGCCTTGCGCGGCCGCCAGCAATTCGATGCCAATCACCGCCGTCGCGTTCTCGACCATGCCGATCAGCCGGCGCGCGCCGTGCGCGGCCATCGAGACGTGGTCTTCCTGGTTGGCCGAGGTCGGGATGGAATCGACACTGGCCGGATAGGCCTTCTGCTTGTTTTCTGAAACGAGTGCCGCCGCCGTCACCTGCGGGATCATGAAGCCGGAGTTGAGGCCGGGCTTGGGCGTCAGGAAGGCTGGCATGCCGGACAGCGCCGGATCGACCAGCATGGCGATGCGGCGTTCCGAGAGCGAGCCGATCTCGCAGACGGCCAGCGCGATCATGTCGGCGGCGAAGGCCACCGGCTCGGCGTGGAAGTTGCCGCCGGACAGCGCGGTGTCGTCCTCGGCGAAGATCAGCGGATTGTCAGTGACGCCATTGGCTTCAGTGCCGAGCGTGTCGGCCGCCTGGCGCAGCACTGTTAAAGCCGCGCCCATCACTTGCGGCTGGCAGCGCAGGCAATAGGGATCCTGGACGCGTTCGTCGCCGACACGGTGCGATTCCCTGATAGCGCTGCCGGCCATCAGATTGCGCAGCGCCTCCGCCGTCTCGATCTGGCCACGGTGCTTCCTCAGCACATGGATACGCGGATCGAACGGCGCGTCGGACCCCTTGGCGGCATCGGTCGACAGCGCGCCGGCAACCAACGCCGACTGGTAGAGCACTTCAGCCTCGAACAAAGCGGCCAGCGCATAGGCGGTGGAGAACTGCGTGCCGTTGAGCAGCGCCAGGCCTTCTTTGGCGCCCAATGTCACCGGCTCCAGTCCGTGCGAGACGAAGGCGACCTTGGCCGGGAAGCGGCCATGCGGGGTAAAGCATTCGCCGACGCCGATCATCACGGCCGTCATGTGCGACAGCGGCGCGAGATCGCCGGAAGCACCGACCGAGCCTTGCGCCGGCACCACCGGGATGACGTCGTTGGCGAGCATCGCTTCCAGCAATTCGATGGTTTCGGCGCGCACACCCGAGGCGCCCTGCGCCAGGCTGGCAAGCTTCAGGGCCATCATCAGGCGGGCAATTGCGACCGGCATCGGCTCGCCGACACCGGCGGCGTGCGAGAGTACGATGTTGCGCTGCAAGGTCTCGAGATCGCTGGCCGGGATGCGGACGCTGGCCAGTTTGCCGAAGCCGGTATTGATGCCGTAGACCGGCTCGCCCTTGGCAACGATCCTGGCGACGGCCTCGGCGCTCGCCTTGATTTTCGGACGGCAGGCATCGTCCAGCTTCGGCACGGCGCCACGGTAGATGGCGCGCCAGTCGGCCAGCGTCGCGTTGCCGGGCTTCAAGGTCAGTTCGGTCATTGTCCTCTCCAGATGCGGGCATGGAGCGGATTGAAGCCCATGCGGTAGACGAGTTCGGCGGGACGCTCGATGTCCCAGATCGCCAGGTCGGCGGATTTGCCAGCCTCCAGCGTGCCAGCTTTGTCGAGAAGGCCAAGCGCGCGCGCGGCCTCGCGGGTGACGCCGGCGAGGCACTCATCGACGGTCAAGCCAAAGAGCGTCGCTGCCATATTCATGGTGAGCAACAGCGAGGTGAGCGGCGAGGTGCCGGGATTGCTGTCCGTCGCCACCGCCATCTTCACGCCATGGCGGCGGATCAGGTCGATTGGCGGCTTCTTGGTTTCGCGGATGAAGTAGTATGCGCCGGGCAGGATGGTCGCCACCGTGCCGGCCTTCGCCATCGCGGCAGCGCCCGCCTCGTCCGTATATTCGAGATGGTCGGCGGACAGCGCGCCATAGCTGGCGGCAAGTGCTGCGCCGTGCAGGTTGGACAGCTGGTCGGCGTGAAGTTTGACCGGCAGGCCCAGGGCCTTGGCGGCATCGAAAATGCGCGCCATTTGCTCAGGTGAGAACGCTATGCCTTCGCAAAAACCGTCGACCGCATCGGCCAGCCCTTCGGCGGCAACCGCCGGAACAATCTGCTTGGCGACCAGATCGATAAAAGCGTCCTTGTCCCCCTTGGCTTCGGGCGGCAGGGCGTGTGCGGCGAGGCACGTCGTGCGAACGGTGACGGGGCGCTCATTGGCCAGCCGGCGGGCGGCACGCAGCGACTTCTTCTCATTGTCGAGATCGAGGCCGTAGCCCGATTTGACTTCGACTGATGTGACACCTTCGGCCATCAGCGCATCGAGGCGCGGCAGCGTCTGGGCGACGAGCTCGTCCTCGCTTGCGGCGCGCAGTGACTTGACCGAGGACACGATGCCGCCGCCGGCCCTGGCGACCTCTTCATAGGTGGCACCTGCCAGCCGCATCTCGAATTCGTTGGCGCGGTTGCCGGCATAGACAAGATGCGTGTGGCAGTCGATCAGGCCGGGCGTGATCCATCGGCCCTCGCAATCGATGATCTCGGCGCCCTGCCCTGCCGAAGCCGGCATCGAGGCCTCTGCGCCGGCATATACAATGACACCGTCGCGCGCGGCGATCGCGCCTTTCTCGACAATGCCGAGGCCAGCCACACCGTCGGCCATGGTCGCCAGGCGCGCATTGCGCCAGACACGAAGGCCGCTCTTCTTGTTTGCTCCACCCATCATCTTTTCCATTTGAAAGGATGGCGATTATGTATATACATATTGAAACGCGACGCAAGTGGTATCGTCGCTCAGGCATGCAGATTTGGAGACGGACGTGACGGCGATCTTTGCGGAACAGGCGCTGCTGCCCGAGGGCTGGCAAGGCAATGTCAGGATCGCGCTCGATGGTGGCCGCATCGCCACCGTCGAAGCAGACGCAACGCCGCAGGCCGGCGACGAGCGCCACGCCATTCTCGTGCCCGGCATGCCCAATCTGCACAGCCATGCCTTCCAGCGCGGCATGGCCGGGCTTGCCGAACTTCGCGGCCCTTCCGCCGACAGTTTCTGGAGCTGGCGCGAGGTGATGTACCGCTTCGCGCTGTCGATGACGCCCGACCAGGTCGAGGCGGTTGCCGCACAGCTCTATGTCGAGATGCTTGAGGCCGGTTTCTCGCGCGTCGGCGAATTTCACTATCTGCACCACGACCGCGATGGGAAACCCTACGCCAATCTCGCCGAGATGGCCGAGCGCATCGCCGCCGCCGCGGGCGAAACGGGTATCGGGCTGACACTGCTGCCGGTGTTCTATGCGCACTCCTCCTTCGGCGGTGCCGCGCCGAACGAGGGCCAAAGGCGATTTATCAACGATGTGAATCGGTTCTCCCGGCTTGTTGAGAAGAGCCGCGAATCGGTTCGCGCGTTGAATCAGGCCGTCGTCGGCGTCGCGCCGCACAGTCTGCGCGCCGCGACGCCAGAGGAACTGAACCAGGTCGCTGCTTTGGCGCCGAATGGGCCGATCCACATCCACGTCGCGGAGCAGGTGAAGGAGGTCGAGGACTGCGTTGCCTGGTCCGGCGCGCGGCCGGTGGAGTTTCTGCTGGCCAACGCCGAGGTCGACCAGCGCTGGTGCCTGATCCATGCTACCCATATGACTGATACCGAAACCATCGGTATGGCGAAGAGCGGCGCCATCGCCGGCCTTTGCCCGATCACCGAGGCCAATCTCGGCGACGGCACGTTTGCCGCACCACTGTTCACCGAGCATGGCGGCCGCTTTGGCGTCGGCTCCGATTCCAACGTGCTGATTGGCCTGCCCGACGAGTTGCGCCAACTGGAATATTCGCAACGCCTCGCCCACCGCGCCCGCAATGTGCTGGCGGTAGCCGGCGGCTCGACCGGGCGTGCGCTGTTCGACGCCGCACTCGACGGCGGCAGCGTCGCGCTCGGTGCCGGCGCTTCCCAGATCGCCGTTGGCGCAGCCGCCGATCTCGTCTCGCTCGACGCCAACACCCCCTCACTAGCCGGCAAGACCGGCGACGCGATCCTCGACGCCTGGATCTTCGCCAATGGCAGCAAGGTCGACTGCGTCTGGGTGCATGGCAAGAAGCAGGTCAGTGGCGGCAGGCATGCGAAGGGCACGGCTATCGCCGAGCGATTCCGCAAGGTCATGACCGCGCTGTCGCAGAACTGAAGCCGATGAGCCTGATCGAGACAGATGACATTGATGGTGGCGAGACGGTCTCGCTGCATCAGCGCATCCTGTCCGACATCCGCGAAAAAATCCTGTCCGGCGCCTGGGCGCCCGGCCATCGCATTCCGTTCGAACATGAGCTGACGACCGAGTACAATTGCTCCCGCATGACGGTGAACAAGGCCTTGTCGCAGCTGGCCAAGGCCGGGTTGATCGAGCGGCGGCGCCGTTCAGGCAGCTTCGTGCGCCGACCGCAGTCGCAGGCCGCGGTGCTGGAACTTCACGACATCAGGATCGAGGTCGAAGCGCTCGCCCTGCCCTATCGTTACGAGCGGCTGGAGCGCCTGAAGCGGCGCAGCAACGCGGAGGACAGAGCGCTGCTCGGGCTGTCCGCCGCAGGGTCGGTGCTATGGATCGAAGGCTTGCATTTTGCCGGCGAACGGCCATTCGCACTGGAGCAGCGGCTGATCAATCTTTCGGCGGTTCCGGAAGCCGGGGACGAAGAGTTCAGGGAAATCGCCGCCGGGCCCTGGCTGATCGGCCGCGTGCCGTGGAGCGAGGCCGAACACCGCATCCGCGCCATGGCCGCCGATGAGACCGTTGCCGATGCGCTCGACATCGATCCCGGCGCGCCTTGCCTTGTGGTCGAGCGGCGGACATGGAGTGCCGAGCATCCCGTGACGCATGTCCGGTTTATCTATCCGGCCGAGAGCCACACGCTGGTGGCGCGATTCACTCCGTCGCAGGGGTAGCGCCTCTTACCCTCCCCCTCGTGGGGAGGGTCGGCGAGCCGACGTTGCGAAGCAAGGTTGGCGAGACGGGGTGGGGGGACGGCGCCGACCCCCACCCCGCTGCTTTGCAGCGACCCTCCCCACAAGGGGGAGGGTAAAAAGCTCAAATCGCCGCCGTGACAATAATCTCGACCAGATATTCCGGTCCAGCCAACTTGGCTTCGCCGGTGGCGCGGGCGGGGGTGTGGCCCTGCGGCACCCACTTGTCCCATTCCGAATTCATCTCGGCGAAGGTGCCCATGTCGGCCAGCCAGATGATCGCCTGCAGGATCTTGGTCTTGTCGGTGCC
Source organism: Mesorhizobium huakuii (assembly GCF_014189455.1). Taxonomy (NCBI): domain Bacteria; kingdom Pseudomonadati; phylum Pseudomonadota; class Alphaproteobacteria; order Hyphomicrobiales; family Phyllobacteriaceae; genus Mesorhizobium; species Mesorhizobium huakuii. Next base: position 5,518,958 of record NZ_CP050296.1, on the reverse strand, counting down.
GGCCTTGGCCAGCAATTCGTCGATGGCCGCCAAGACATCGCGGGTCTGCGAAGCGACGTTGCCGCCGGGCTCGCCGACCTGGCCGGCCAGATAGACGGTGTTGCCGTGGATGACGATTTGGCTCATGCGCGGACCAACATCGATGCGACGAATGCTCATGGGAGGTTCCTTCCTGTTATGGGTGGCGACTGTTTAGAGTTGGCTTGGGCTTCGGGCAAGGCCGCCGGGGCCAAATCCCCTTGGACCAGCGAGTGGCGAGATTCACGGCAAGTTGAGCCGCCGGTCGCAATTCCGCCCGATTGGCTTGTTGACTAATGTAATAACATCACATATCCACTCGAGCCCTGCCTGCAGCCGGGTTTCGCTGCTCCACGGAACGACATGACCCAGACCTGCCTGACATTCCGTGACCTGACGCTGGGCTATAACAGCCACCCGGCGATCCATCATCTCGACGGCGCGATCCGCAAGGGTTCCCTGACGGCGGTGGTCGGTGCCAATGGTTCCGGTAAATCGACGCTGATGAAGGGCATTGTCGGCGTGCTGAAACCGATGGCCGGCGAGGTCGTTCGCGCACCAGGCGTGCGCGCCGCCTATCTGCCGCAGCAATCGGAGCTCGACCGCTCGTTTCCGGCGCGCGTGGTCGACCTGGTCTCGCTCGGCCTGTGGCCCAAGCGCGGCATGCTCGGCCGCTATACCAAAGAAGATCGCGATTCCGTCAGCCAGGCGCTGATGGCGGTCGGCCTTGGCGGCTTCGAGAAGCGGCCGATCGACACACTGTCGGGCGGTCAGCTGCAGCGCACGCTGTTTGCCCGGGTGCTGCTGCAGGACGCCGACCTGATCCTGCTCGACGAGCCGTTCAACGCCGTCGATGCCAAGACGGTCGGCGACCTCATCGCCTTGATCAAGCGCTGGCACGGCGAGGAACGCACCATCATGGTCGTCGTCCATGATCTCGATCTGGTGCGGCAGAATTTCCCCGAGACCTTACTGCTCGCCCGCCAACCGATCGCCTGGGGCGAAACGCGCGAGACGCTGAAGCCGGAGAACCTGTTGCGCGCCCGCCGCTTCCACGAAGCTTGGGAAGAGAATGCGCCCTGGTGCGAGCCGGACGAGCACGCCCATGGCCACGATCACGATCATCACGGCCACGATCACGACCATCACCATGGCGCTGGCCCGAGGGCTGCCTGATGGACGCGCTCTACGGTCTGTTCATCGCACCCTTCGCCGATTTCGGTTTCATGCAGCGGGCGCTGTTCGGCTCGCTGATGCTGTCGCTCGGCGCCTGCCCGATCGGCGTCTTCCTGATGCTGCGGCGCATGAGCCTGTCGGGCGACGCCATGGCGCATGCCATCCTGCCGGGTGCGGCCGCCGGCTTCCTGTTCTACGGGCTGGAAATCCTGCCGATGACCATTGGCGGCCTGATCGCCGGCATCATCGTGGCGCTCGGCGCCGGCGCCGTCTCGCGCTTCACCATCCAGCGCGAGGATGCCTCGATGGCGGCCTTCTATCTGATTTCGCTCGCCATCGGCGTGCTGATGGTGTCGATCCGCGGCTCCAGCGTCGATCTCATGCATGTGCTGTTCGGCACGGTGCTGGCGCTCAACAATGAGGCGCTGACGCTGATCGGCGGCATCGTCGCAGTGACGCTGGTCAGCCTCGCCATCTTCTGGCGGGCGCTGGTCGCCGAATGCCTCGATCCGCTGTTCCTGCGTTCAGTTAGCCGGATGGGCAGCCCGGTGCATTTCATCTTCCTCGGCCTGGTCGTGCTCAACCTCGTCGGCGGCTTCCAGGCGCTCGGCACGCTTCTGTCGGTCGGGCTGATGATGCTGCCGGCGGCAGCCGCCCGCTTCTGGACGGTGCGCGTCGAGCCGATGTGCGTGCTGGCCGTGTTGATCGGCTTTGCCTCCTGCATCGCCGGGCTGCTTTTGTCCTATCACGCCTCGCTGCCGTCCGGTCCGGCCATCATCCTGTCGGCCGGCGTCGTCTATTTCGCCTCGATCCTGTTCGGCACGCGCGGCATTCTGCGCGCCCGCATCATCCATCACCGTCACAGAACGGCCTGATCCCCCGCCCCTCGAAAGGAGACCTCGTCTATGCTGAAATCCATCCGTGCCGCCCTGGCGATGAGCGTTATAACATTAACCGCCTTCGGCGCGTCGTCGGCTCTCGCGGCGCCGCTGAAAGTCGTCGCCAGCTTCACGGTCATTGCCGATTTCGCCAAAAATGTCGGCGGCGACCGTGTCGACATCACCACCATCGTCGGCCCGGATGGCGACGCCCATGTCTATGAGCCGAGCCCGGCCGACGCGGTCGCCATGGCCAAGGCCGATATCGTTCTGGTCAACGGCCTGCATTTCGAAGGTTTCCTGCAGCGGCTGGTCGACGCCAGCGCCACCAAGGCCTCGATCGTCACCTTGACCAAGGGCGTGACGCCGATCGACTTCAAGCCTGAGTTCGCCGACGCCGACGCGGCCGAAGGTGCCGGCACTGGTGGCGGCAAGACCGTCACCGATCCGCACGCCTTCCAGTCGATCGCCAATGCCAAAATCTATGTGAAGAACATCGCCGAAGCCTTCTGCGCGGCCGACAGCGATGGCTGCGTCAGCTACCAGACCAATGCCGCCGCCTACACCAAGAAGCTCGACGCGCTGGAAGGCGAAGTGAAGGCGGCGATCCAGTCGATCCCCGAGGCGAAGCGCGTCGTCATCACCTCGCATGACGCCTTCGGCTATTTCGAGCACGAATACGGCCTGACCTTCCTCGCCCCGCAAGGCATTTCGACCGATTCCGAACCGTCGGCGGCCGATGTCGCAAAGCTGGTCGAGCAGGTGAAGCAGGACAAGGCGGCTGCGATCTTCGTCGAGAACATCACCAACCCGCGCCTGATCGAACAGATCGCCAGCGAGACCGGCATCAAGGTGGGCGGCACGCTCTATTCGGATGCGCTGTCGCAGCCCGATGGCCCCGGCTCGACCTATATCGACATGATGCACAACAACATCCGCCAGATCAAAGGCGCCATTCTCGGCAGCTGAGAAGCTGCCGTGCCCGGAAAGGCGGAGCCAGTCTCCGCCTTTTTTGGCCGAGGATTTTCAGCCCGAACTGTGGCGCGGCCTGCCCGATCCGTTCCCCGCCTGGGCGGCCTGAGTTGGAATCCTCACCGGAAACGTCTATCTCTGCGGAACGATTTCCGCCGGCGGATTGCCGGCCGCGTCGGGGAATGGCAAGACTCCCCGACAAATCAGATTGCGAGGATGCTGCCATGGAATACCGCGAAATCAGCGACGACTATTCGGTCTCTGGCCAGATCCAGCCCGAAGACCTCGCCGCCATCAAGGAAGCCGGCTTCAAGAGCGTCATCTGCAACCGGCCTGACGATGAGCAACCCGGCCAGCCTTCGGCCAAAAGCATCGGCTCGGCGGTCGAAGCCGCCGGCCTCGCCTTCCGCTACATCCCCGTGATCAGCGGCCAGATCACCGCCGAGAATGTCGAGGACCAGGCCGAGGCGCTGGAAGCCCTGGAAGGCCCGGTGTTTGCCTATTGCCGCTCGGGTGCGCGCTGCACGAATCTTTATGGGCTGATCCAGCAGTCGAAGGGCTAAATCGGCAGCGCGCCGGTTTCTTTCAGCGTTTCGAGAACGATCGCCGTCTTCACATGCTGCACGGATTCGTGTGGCAGGAGCACGCCGTTGACGAACTCCGACAGCGACTTCAGATCGGGCGTCACCACTTTCAGGATGTAATCCATTTCGCCGGTCAGCGCATGCGCCTCCTGCACCTCGGGCAGCCGCGCCACCAATTCGCCGAAGCGCCTTGCGTTGTCGCGGTTGTGGGTGGCCAAGGTCACTGAGATGACGTTGACCAGCGAGAAGCCGAGCTTGTCGCGGTCGAGCACCGCCCGATAGCCCTTGATATAGCCGTCTTCCTCGAGCCGCTGGCGGCGGCGCGAGCACTGCGATGCCGACAGGTTCACCCGCTCCGAGAGATCGTTGTTGGTGAGCCGCGCATCGCCCTGCAGGAGCGCCATTATCTTGCGGTCAAACTGATCAATGCGCGTCTCATCCATGGTTTTGCCTCTCACGGTGCATGTTTCACGCATGAGATGATCATTTCAAGCGTTTGAATGCAAGCACCATGCGCCGGCTCCGCGCTATGATGCTGTGAGCTGGCATTTTCAGGCCACCCGAGCTTTTGGAGGAATACCATGGGTCCCTTCCCACACGACGCCCCGCCCGCCACGATCAGCAAAGACAATCCTGCCGGCACCGATGGTTTCGAGTTCGTCGAGTTCGCGCATCCGGAGCCGCAGAAGTTGGCCGAACTGTTCACTCGCATGGGCTATGTGGCTGTGGCCAAGCACCGCAGCAAGGACATCACCGTCTGGCGCCAGGGCGACATCAACTATGTCGTCAATGCCGAGCCGGGCTCGCATGCGATGAAGTTCGCCGACAAGCACGGCCCGTGCGCGGCCTCGATGGCCTGGCGCGTTGTCGATGCCAAGCATGCGTTCGACCACGCCGTTGCCAAGGGCGCGACGCCCTACGAAGACGACGACAAGGCGCTCGACGTGCCGGCGATCGTCGGCATCGGCGGTTCGCTGCTCTATTTTATCGACGCCTACGGCAAGAAGGGCTCGGCCTACGACGCCCAATTCGAGTGGCTCGGCGCGCGCGATCCGCGGCCGCAAGGCGTCGGCTTCTATTTCCTCGACCACCTCACCCACAATGTCTATCGCGGCCAGATGGACAAATGGTGGGATTTCTACCGCGAGTTGTTCGGCTTCAAACAGATCCATTTCTTCGACATTGACGGCAAGATCACCGGCCTGGTCAGCCGCGCCATCACCTCGCCTTGCGGCAAGATCCGCATCCCGCTCAACGAATCCAAGGACGAGACCAGCCAGATCGCCGAGTACTTGAAAAAGTACAATGGCGAAGGCATCCAGCACATCGCTGTCGGCACCGACGAAATCTATGCCGCCACCGACAAGCTTGCCGACAACGGGCTGAAGTTCATGCCAGGCCCGCCGGAAACCTATTACGATATGTCCTATGACCGTGTGAACGGCCATGACGAGCCGATCGAGCGGATGAAGAAGCACGGCATCCTGATCGACGGCGAAGGCGTGGTCGACGGCGGCATGACCAAGATCCTGCTGCAGATTTTTTCCAAAACCGTGATCGGCCCGATCTTCTTCGAATTTATCCAGAGGAAGGGCGACGAAGGCTTTGGCGAGGGCAATTTCCGCGCGCTGTTCGAATCGATCGAGCAGGACCAGATCAAGCGTGGCGTGATCAAGATGGACGGCAAGGCGGCCTGAGCTACACTGGTTTGCGGCTCGATCGGCTTTGATCTAAGCTCAGATCACAAGAGGTCGAGCCGTGAACGTCTCCATAACCGAAGCCAGAGCCAAACTGTCGGAACTCGTAAGGCGCGCGAAAGCCGGCGAAGAGATTGTGATCACCCGGCACGGCAAGCCTGTAGCGCGTCTTTTGCCTCCGCCGGCTCAGCTTGGCCCTCAACCACGCATCGGCTCCGCCTCGGTCTCGGAAGGGCCGATTACCTACAACTAGAGCCCCAGCCGCTCGACCTCTTCCTTCCTCACCTTCAAATCATAGTCGAGCAGGAACTCGTCGAGTTGGGGTGGCGTGACTGAACTGCCAGAGAGCATCGCGTGTACCTGGCCCCGGTGATGGATGTCGTGCAGATGTCGCCGATCTTTTCCGGGATCATGCCATCCTCGCGCCGGTCGGTAATCACGCGGCGATCGAGATCGGTCTCCGACAGGCCATGGCAGAAAGCGATCAGACGCCGATCCGCCGCGGTCTGGGCGGCAAACAGGGCCTGTGGCGCATCGAACGGCACGAAGTCATCGTAGGCGGCCGCACCGACACCGCCCTCTTCGAGAAAATCGAGATAGAGATGATCGACCGCCAGAATGTGGTTGAGCGTTGCCTTGATCGACGGGAAGAAGCTGGTGCGCTCAGCCTCGAACTCTCCGGGCTTGAGCGCCAGCACGGCACGATAGAGCCGGTCGTTCGACCAGAGATTGTTTCCGGCCATGCGGCGCAGATGATCCAGCAAGGTCACGAGATCATCCTCCTGACCGCACCAGATGCAAGCCTGCCGCCATGATCGCGAATCCAGCAAGAACGATCAGCAGCAACCCGTTCATGCGCTGGCGCATGGCCTGCGTTTCCTCGTCCCGCGCGACTTTCATGTTGGTGATGGTGTGGAACATCATCGCCTTGCGCGGGTAGCCGCTGCGGTTGGTCAGGTCCGGTGAGCGCGCCTCGATGCGATAGCTCAGCCGGATCGCCAGGATGAAGACGACCAGTATGGCGATCGCCCAGACGCCGGCCAGCAGGTAGAAAGCCTCGCCCGTCATTTCGTCCCCCTATCCCGCGTATTTCTCGACCTTCTGCTCTATGGCGCCGAAGATCGAATGCCCGGTTTTGTCCTTCATCTCGATGCGCACCGTGTCACCGAAGCGCAGGAACGGGGTCTTGGGTTCGCCACTCTCAATGGTCTCGATCATGCGCAGTTCGGCAATGCAGGAATAGCCGGCGCCGCCCGCCGAGACCGGCTTGCCCGGGCCGCCGTCGAGCTTGTTGGAGACCGTGCCCGAGCCGATGATGGTGCCTGCCGCCAGCGACCTTGTCCTGGCCGCATGGACGATCAGCGCCGGAAAATCGAAGGTCATGTCGACGCCGGCATTGGCGCGGCCGAAGGGCTTGCCGTTGAGGTCCGCAAGCAGCGGCAGGCTGACCTTGCCGCCGTCCCAGGCGTCGCCGAGCTCATCCGGCGTCACCGCGACCGGCGAAAAAGCCGAGGATGGTTTCGACTGGAAAAAGCCGAAACCCTTGGCCAATTCCGGCCCGGTGAGCGCGCGCAGCGCTCACATCGTTGACCAGCATGACCAGCCGGATGGCGGCGCGCGCATCATCGAGGCTTGCGCCCATCGGCACATCGTCGACGATGACCGCGACTTCCGTTTCCATATCGATGCCGAAGGCTTCGTCGGCCATGCGGATCGGATCGCGCGGCGCAATGAAGGAGTCCGAGCCGCCCTGATAGATCAGCGGGTCGGTCCAGAAACTCGCCGGCATCTCGACGCCGCGCGCTTTGCGGACCAGTTCGACATGGTTCACATAGGCGGACCCGTCAGCCCATTGATAGGCGCGCGGCAGCGGCGAAAGTGCGTCGTGCTCGTGAAAGCGCGCCGACGGCACCGCATTGTTCTCCAGCGATTCCGCGATTGTGCCGAGATGCGGCGAAATTCGCTGCCAGTCGTCGAGTGCCGCCTGCAGCGTACGCGCCAGGAACGAGGCATCGGTGTACTGCGTCAGATCGCGCGAGACGACGACGAGTTTTCCGTCACGCGTCCCGTCCTTCAATGTGGCAAGCTTCATGCGTCCTCCCAATAATTATTCGTAATATTTGCCGGCATAGAGAATTCTGGCCGCGGCTTTCCAGGGATTTTCGTCAGCTAGATGCGCAGGTTTGGTTTCGGCCCAGGCGACTGCCGATTCGAGAAAGTCACGGATCGAGTCGTTACGCCAGCCATTCCAACCGGGATCGGATGGTCCCGGCCTCGCAGCCTCTTTGCGATCGGCGTCCTCGCGGTCCTTCCGCAGCGCATCGATGAAACGGGCAAAGGACGGCAAGTCCTCCACTTGATCGAGGAATGGAGAGAGCTGCGCCCAGGACGTCGTCCCGGATTCATCCACTTCGTCCCAAGGCTCGTCGTCGGCCATCGTCACTCCCGAAACTCCACAACAAGGCCGTCGCGGGCGATCGTCAAGTCGCCGGCCCATGTTTTCCTGGCAGCGGCGATCCAGTCGGCCTCGCCGATGTCGGGGTCGTCAGCGGGAATGAGGTGGTTGAGCACCAGTCTCTTCACGCCGGCATTGCAGGCGATGCGCCCTGCTTCTTCGGCAAAGCTGTGGCTGGCGAGCAGATGTTCCTTAAGCCGAGCGCCGTTGCCGGTTCGGGCAACCAGCCGCTCGATGCCTTCCTCCAGCATGGCTTCGTGGACAAGAATGTCGGCACCCTCGGCAAAATCGGCGAGCGGTGGAAAGAAGGCCGTGTCGGCGGAAAACACCACGCTTTGGCCGCCATGGTCGAAGCGCAGAGCAAAGCAATCGGTCACCGGCGGATGATCGGCGCGAAGCGCCGTCACTTTCAGGCCGCCTTGCTCGACCACCTGCCCCTCGCCGAATTCGTCGATCGAAACCAACTCGCGAATATCGGGCCGACCCTCGTCAACGATGCGGATCTCGATGTCGAATTCCATCGCCTGGCAGAAGCGCCGCCAGTAGTGACCGATGCCGGCGGGCCCGAACACGTTGGCCGGCGTCGCCAGCCCCGCTGTCCAGGCGGTGTGGATCAGCGGCCCCAGTTCCAGCACATGGTCGGAATGCAGGTGCGTGATGAAGATCAGGTCGAGCGCCTTGAGGCTGATGCCGGCATCGACCAGGCCGCGCGTCACGCCGAGCCCGCAATCGACGACGATGGTTCGCCCACCGATCTCAAGCAGCGATGAACTTGGCCACGGCCCGCCTGGCCGCAGCGCCGGGCCACCCTTCGAGCCGAGAAGCACCAGTCGATCCGGCATCGGCTTGCCGCTCAAGACCAGTCGCCCTCGGGCGTACCATTAAAACGCTTCTTCAGGTCGGCCCAGCAGTCGATGTAATTGTCCTGCCTTGTTTCCAGTTCGGCGCCGTAGCGGGTCAGCATCTGCGGGAAACGGGTCTCGAACATGAAGGCCATGGTGTTGTCGAGCTTGACCGGTTTCAGATCAGCGCGCGAGGCCTTTTCGAAGCCAGGCGCATCCGGGCCATGGGCCAGCATCAGATTGTGCAGGCTGATGCCGCCGGGCACGAACCCTTCTTCCTTGGCATCGTACTGGCCGTGGATCAGCCCCATGAACTCGCTCATAATGTTGCGGTGGTACCAGGGCGGCCGGAACGTATCTTCTGCCACCAGCCAGCGCGGCGGGAAGATGACGAAGTCGATGTTGGCGGTGCCCTCCTCGCCGCTTGGGGCAGTCAGCACGGTGAAGATCGACGGATCGGGGTGATCGAACAGGATGGCGCCGACCGGCGAAAAGGTTGCCAGATCATATTTGTAGGGCGCGTAGTTGCCATGCCATGCGACAACATCCAGCGGTGAATGGCCAATCTCGGTGACGTGGAAATTGCCGCACCATTTCACAATCAGCCGGCACGGCGTCTCCTTCTCCTCAAACCAGGCGCAAGGCGTCTTGAAGTCGCGCGGATTGGCCAGGCAATTGGCGCCGATCGGGCCGCGATCGGGCAAGGTCAGCTTGGCGCCGTAGTTTTCGCAGACATAGCCACGCACTTCGGCATCGACGAGTTCGACCTTGAAGACGAGGCCGCGCGGCAGCACGGCGATCTCGCCGGGTCGAAGCTCGATGACGCCCATCTCGGTCACCAGGCGCAGGGCGCCGACCTGCGGCACGACCAGCAGCTCACCGTCGGCGTTGAAGAAATGATCGTCGACCATCGATGTGTTGGCGACATAGACGTGTGCGGCCATACCCGTCTGCCCGAGCACGTCGCCGGCCGTGGTGATGCTTCGCATACCCTGGATAAAGTCGGTTGGCTCCGTCGGCATCGGCACCGGGTTCCAGCGATACTGGCCAAGCGCCAGTTCGTGGTCGCCGACGTTGGGCGCGGTCTTCCACAGGGGATAGCTGGCCGCCTTGAAGCGGCCGGTGTGTTTCACGCTTGGCCGGATGCGGTAGAGCCAGGAGCGCTCATTGGTGCCGCGCGGGGCGGTGAAGGGCGAGCCCGAAAGCTGCTCGGCATAGAGGCCATAGGCCGGCCGCTGCGGCGAGTTCCGGCCCTGCGGCAGCGAGCCGGGCAAGGTTTCGGTCTCAAAATCGTTGCCGAAGCCCGGCATGTAGGAATGGGCCATCCGATCCTCCCTGACCCCGGCCACAAGCTTCACGAAGCTAGCCTGCCGGCGATATTGACCAAATTGGTTTCATTTGTAACCATCGAAAATGTAACTATCAATGGCCACGGCGCGCGTCATGGAACCCGACATTCTGGAGCTGGAAAGCTTCCTGCCCTACCGCCTCTACCGGCTCGCCGATGCCGTCAGCCGCGAATTCTCCAGGATTTACCGGGACCGCCACGGCCTGACGCGACCGGAATGGCGCACGCTTTCAGGCCTCGGCCAGCGCGGCACGATGACCGCGACCGAGCTCGGCGAGCAGTCAGCGATGCACAAGACCAAGGTTTCGCGCGCGGTGGCGGAGCTGGAGCGGCGGCGCTGGCTGACGCGCACGCCTGACGAGATTGATCGCCGTGTGGAGCACCTGGCGCTGACCAAAGCGGGGCTTGCCGCCTATCGCGAGATGGTTCCGCTAGCGAAAGCGTTTGAAAGGGAGTTGCTGGCTAGGCTGAGTGCGGCGGAGCGGGCGGCGATTGTCAGCGGCGTAGCAGCACTGGAGGGTGCGTTGGAAGGGAAGTAGAGCTGATAGGCTGGAGGGACAGCGCCAGTCTCTCCTATCGGCAAACTACCAATCCATCACAACCTTGCCCGAACTGCCGCTCCGCATCGCATCGAACCCCGTCTGGAAATCATCGATGCCGATGCGGTGGGTGATCAGGCCTGAGACATCCAGCGGGCCTTGCACCAGCGCGATCATCTTGTACCAGGTCTCGAACATCTCGCGGCCATAGATGCCCTTGAGATGCAGCATCTTGAAGATGACCTTGTTCCAGTCGATCTCGAAGCCGGTCGGGGCGATGCCGAGAATGGCGATCTTGCCGCCATTGTTCATGGTGTCGATCATGTCGCGGAAGGCGGGTGCCGCGCCCGACATTTCGAGGCCGACGTCAAAACCCTCGGTCATGCCGAGCGCCGGCATGACATCGCGCAGCTTTTCCTTCGAAGCGTCTACGACATGCTGGACGCCCAGCTTCTTGGCCAGCGCCAGCCGCACCGGGTTGATGTCGGTGATGACCACCTTTCGCGCACCGACGCATTGCGCCACCAGCGCGCCCATGATGCCGATTGGCCCGGCACCGGTGACCAGGACATCCTCGCCGACCAGGTCGAAGGACAATGCCGTGTGCACCGCATTGCCCAGGGGATCGAAGATCGCCGCGATCTCGTCCGGAACATCGTCGGGGATCGGCACGACATTGTGCTGCGGGATCGCCAGATACTCGCCGAATGCGCCGGGACGATTGACGCCGACGCCGAGCGTGTTGCGGCAGAGATGCCCTCGCCCCGCACGGCAGTTGCGGCAATGGCCGCAGACGATGTGGCCTTCGCCCGAGACGCGCTGGCCGACCTTGTATTCGGTGACCGCCGCGCCGAAATCGGCGACGGTGCCGACAAATTCATGGCCGGTGACCATCGGCACCGGCACGGTCTTTTGCGCCCACTGGTCCCAATTGTAGATGTGCACATCGGTACCGCAGATCGCCGTCTTCTTGATCTTGATCAGCACGTCGTTGGGGCCGATTTCAGGCACCGGCACCTCTTCCATCCAGATGCCCGGTTCGGCCTTGGCCTTCACCAGCGCCTTCATCATGTTCGACATTCTTTTGTCCCTTGAATCTTTTGATCCTGATCGCTTTTTGGTGCCGGCTGGTCAGGAAATCACGCCCAATTCCCTGCCGACCGCGCCAAAAGCCTCCACCGCACGGTCGATATCGGCAATGGAATGCGCCGCCGACATCTGGGTGCGGATACGCGCCTGGCCCTTGGGCACCACCGGGAAGGAGAAGCCGATGACGTATATGCCGCGCTTCAGCATGCGCGCCGCCATCTCCTGCGCCAGCGTCGCGTCGCCCAGCATCACCGGGATGATTGGATGATCGGCCCCGGCCAGTGTGAAGCCGAGCTTGCCCATCTCGGACCTGAACCGCGCCGCATTGGCATAGAGGCGCTCGCGCAAGGCGTCGCCATTGCGGATCAGCTCGAACACCTTGATCGAGGCGCCGGCGATGGCCGGCATCAGTGTGTTCGAGAAGAGATAGGGCCGCGAGCGTTGGCGCAGCCAGTCGACCACCTGGCTCTTGCCTGAGGTGTAGCCGCCGGAAGCGCCGCCGAGCGCCTTGCCGAGCGTGCCGGTGATGATGTCGACCCTGCCCTCGACACCGCAATGCTCCGCCGAGCCGCGGCCGTTTTTTCCGACGAAGCCGACCGCATGGCTGTCGTCGACCATGACCATCGCATCGTATTTGTCGGCAAGGTCGCAGACGCCTTTGAGGTTGGCGATGATGCCGTCCATCGAAAACACGCCGTCGGTGGCGATCAGCCGGAAGCGGCAATCCCTCGCCTCCTTCAGCCGCGCCTCGAGATCGGCCATGTCATTGTTGGCGTAGCGGAAGCGCTTGGCCTTCGACAGCCGCACACCATCGATGATCGAGGCGTGGTTCAGCGCATCCGAGATGATCGCGTCTTCCTCGCCGAGTAGCGTCTCGAACAGACCGCCATTGGCGTCGAAACAGGAACCGTAGAGGATGGTGTCTTCCAGGCCGAGGAAAGTGGAGATCGTCGCCTCGAGCTGTTTGTGTTCCTCCTGCGTGCCGCAGATGAAGCGCACCGAGGCCATGCCGTAGCCATAACGGTCGAGCGCCTGGGTGGCGGCCTTTCGCAGGTCGGCGCTGTCGGCGAGGCCGAGATAGTTATTGGCGCAGAAGTTCAGCACTTTCTCGCCGCCGACCTCGATCTCAGCCGACTGCATCGAGGAAATCACCCGCTCGGACTTGTAGAGGCCGGCCGTTTTGAGCCCGGCAAGCTCGCTGTCGATATGGGAGAGGAATGCTGCGGTCATGATCAAGCCTCGTTTGACGTGAGCAGACTGTCGTCCCGCCTGCGTAAAAATCCATCGCAAAAGCGACCGGATCGGGTGGCCGGGCAGCATCAAAGGAGACGCCATGGGCATCGCCGAAGCGACCACCCGGGAACGCTCGCGCCAACCAATGGTCAAATGCAGGCCGGCGTCGAAAGGAGGCGATAACCATTTCGCGATCTTTCCGCGGCTCCCCCTTGCCAGAAGGCTACCGGTTTCCAGTCCTGTTAACGTTTACAGTTCAATGGTGCTCATACAGGAATCCGTTGGCGAGAGGGCCGCCCCCGAACATGTCGCAGCAGCCGGTGCAGACCGTTTCAGGCAAGCTTGTTCTGCTGATCAAGGCCGGCTATTGGCTGGCGCTGCTGATCATTGCCGCCATGGTGGCGGCGTCCTTCGTCCTGCTGCAACAGACGATGGCGACGCAGCAGCATAACCACACCTTGCTCGATATCGTCAGCACGCAGAAGACGTTGTCGCAGCGCATCGTCTTCCTGGCCAGTGCAACAGGCGCCGCCTCGCGCGACAAGCAGCCGGCGCTGGTCAGCGCGCTGAAGCAGGCCACGGCGGAGTTCGAGACCAACTACGATCTGCTGCTCGCGCAGACAGGCGCCGATCCTCAATCGCCGGCCAAGCTCGATCCAAAGTCGATCGAGAGCGTGCTTTTCGCCAAACCCTTCCATCTCGACTACTTCTCGGTCGGGCTGATCGCCAATGGCGACCGTTTGATCTCGGCCCTTGAATCGCGACTCAATCTCGACAATGACGGCTACAAAGGCGGCGCCGAACGCGTCAACCTCGATGCCTCGGTCGCCAACGCCACCTTGTCGGGCTATGCGGCCCTTGGCCAGCGCATCAGCGCCGAGGCCGACGAGCGCTCGGAAAAACTGCTCGCCCTGCACCGCACTCTGTTCTACGCCACACTCGGCGTCATCCTGCTGGTGGCGCTGTTCATCTTCAGGCCGATGTCCAACGCGATCCTGCGCAAGACGCGAGAACTGGTCGATGCGCGCAATTCAATGGCCTTCATCGCGGTTCATGACGGCTTGACCGGCCTGCACAACCGCACCTTCCTGACCGATCATTTCGACACGCTGATCAAGGGCGCGCACCGGCGGCGCGAACGCCTGGCCGTCGTCCAGCTCGACCTCGACCGCTTCAAGCAGATCAACGATACGCTCGGCCACGCCGCCGGCGACTATGTGCTGGTCATCACGGCACAGCGCATGCGCGATTCCTGCCGGGCGTCGGATCTGTGCGCGCGGCTCGGTGGCGACGAATTCGTAATGATCCTCAACGGAGCGGGCAGCACCGAGGACATCAACATGCTCGCACGGCGCATCCTGGCGCATATCAACGAGCCGATCGTCTTCCAGGGCACCACCATTCTTCCGGGCGCCAGCGGCGGCATCGCCGTCTATCCGATCGACGCCGACAATGCCCAGGACCTGCTCGTCCATGCGGATCTGGCGCTTTACTCCGCCAAGAAAATGGGCGGCGGCAACTTCTCGTTCTTCTCGGAGGAACTGCGCCGCGAGCTCGATTACCGCAAACAGCTCGAACACGACATCAAGGTCGCCATCGCCGAGCGGGCGTTCCAGGTCTATTTCCAGCCGCAGGTCTCCCTGACCGACGGCACGATCAGCGGCATCGAAGCCCTGGTGCGATGGAACCATCACGAGCGTGGCATGATCTCGCCAGGCGAATTCATTCCGGTCGCAGAGAAATGCGGCTTCATGCCCGAGATCGGCCGCATCGTGATCAGCAAGGCGATCAACGAGGCAGCCGAATGGAACCGAGCCGGGATTGCCTTCGGCCGGCTTGCCGTCAATGTCTCGGGCACCGAATTGCGCGAGCACGATTTCGATGCGTTCCTGTTCGAAACGCTGGAAAAGGCCGGGCTGCCGCCACAGAAACTGTCGCTGGAAATCGTCGAATCCGTTATCCTGGACGACGAGAAGACCGGCATCGCGGCGAAGCTGCGTCACATCCGGGCGGCAGGCGTGCATCTGGAACTCGACGATTTCGGCACCGGCTATGCATCGCTCAGCCACGTCAATCCCAACGAGATCGACCGGCTCAAGATCGACCGCCGCTTTGTCCAGAACATCCATGAGAATGGCGACAACTCGAAGATCGTGCGCGCCATCACCGAGCTCGCCCGCGGCCTCGGCATCTCCATCGTCGCCGAGGGTGCTGAAACCGAGGCCGAACTCGACTCGCTGATGGCGATCGGCTGCGACCAGGTGCAGGGCTATTCCATCGCCTTCCCGATGCCGCAGGACAAGGCACTGGAATGGCTGACTGCCCGCATGCCGAAGAAGGCCAAACTGCGGGTCTTGCAGGGCAGCCTGGCGTAGCGGACCGGCTTGACAACCAGCCGCTGAAATGGCGGCCTGTCGCCAGTGCAACCGGATCGTGCGGCTTATGACATTCTTTCGGTTTGTCTTGGCGGCCATGTTGATGTCCGCATGGCCGGCCCATGGGGCGGATCGCACCATCTATCTCACCTTCGACGATGGCCCGCTGAACGGCACCGGCAACATCCTCGACGTGTTGGCGGCGGAACAGGTTCCGGCGACGCTGTTCATGGTCGGCATGCATGCCGAGACCAGTGCGTCCAACAGGGCGCTGGTGCGGCGCGTCAAGGCGATGCCGCTGGTGACGATCGGCAACCACAGCTACAGCCACGCCTATAATCACTACCGGCACTTCTACGGTGACACGGAAGGCGTGGTTGCCGACATGCTCAAGGCGAATGCCGTGCTGGGCCTGAAGCCCGCGGTGCATGCGCGCCTGCCGGGGCGCGATGTGTTCCGGCTGCCTTCGATGTCAAAGGACGACAACTCGCTCGGCCCCGCGCAAGCCGGCCGCGAGGATCCCGACTACGAGTTCGTCGCCGCTTCCGGCTTCTATCTCTATGGCTGGGACCATGAATGGGTGCACAAGGACAGCGGCGAGCCGGTCCAGAGCGTCGACCATCTGGTCAGCGAGATCGACCACCTGTTCGGCTATGGCCATTTCGCCAAGCCGGGCAAGCTGATCCTCCTGATGCATGACGAGATGTTCCAGGACAGTTTTGACGGCAAGACGAAGCTCACCAACCTGATCACCGCGCTGAAGCTGCGCCACTACGCCTTTGGAACGATCCCGAGCTATGACAACTGAGCCAACGGCCTGGTATTCCTAGTTCTCGACATTGTCCCGCAATGCCGCCAACACCTGTGCAAACTCCGCCAGACGCTCATCGGGCAGTCCTGTGCGAAGCCGCTTGTCGAAGACAAGTGCGGCCTGTCGCAACGTCTCGAACAGCGCTTCTCCCGCTTCTGTCAGTTCGACCAGATGGACCCTCCGGTTGACGGGATCGCGGCGCCGGGTCAGCAGGCCTTGCGCCTCCATCGCGTTGAGGTGGTGGGTGAGCGTCGCGCCCTGGATGCCGATCATGCTGGCAAGCTCGCGCTGATTGGCTAGCCCATTCGACTTAACCGACAACAATGTCAGCCAGACCGGCAATGTACCTCCGGCCTCGACCAGAGCGGCGTCGAAGGCCTGCGCAACAAGCTTGGCGGTGCGGCCGAGATTCATGCCGACCGGCGGGCGTTCAAAGGGCGTCATTGCTCGACACTAGCCGGTGTCCCCGGCAGATGGAACTGGCCCGCGTTTATACATTGACATCTAATAATTCGATATCTAACTATATATGCAATGACGAACGAGAGAGGAAATCCGGTCATGCAATATGTCTTCATCGTCGTCATCGGTCTTCATGTCCTGGCAGGCGTATTCTGGGCCGGCACCACGGTCACGCTGGCGCGCGATCCCGAGATCCGGGCCGAGCGCTTCATCCGGCCACAATTGGGCGCCGCCGTCATGGTTTTCCTGACCGGGGCGCTGCTGTGGTATTTCTTCCACGGCGCCTATTTTGGCTCGACGGAGATGGTCCTGGCGCTTGGCATCCTGGCGGCTTTCGCCGCTGCCGGCGTGCTCGGCGCCATGGTTAGCGCGCCCAGCCGGCGGCTTGCCGGCGCTAATGCGGAAATCGAAACGCAGCTGCGCGCCAGAATGGCGACGGGCGAGCGTATCGCCGCACGGCTGCTGGTGGTCACGGTGCTGTGCATGGCGATCGCCAGGATGGTCTAACCATCCCACCGCAAACTCAGAGATCGCACGTTAGCAGGCGATGAGCCAATGACGTGCGGGCGCGCGGCCAGGCCGGCATACACGGGCTCTCGTATGCAGGTCCGACCGCGCGCCACTAACGCCACAATTGCGCCAGCCTGAGCGGGCCGTATCAGATGCGCAAGCCGAACCTTATCCCGTCATAGATGGCGGCGTGGATGTTGCGCGAGGCGACCGCATCGCCGATGCGCAGCAGCACGAAACCGCCTTGCGGGTTGCGCGCCGGAAAGATGTCGCCGCCGCCCACCAGGCGTTCGTAATCGACCGCGCCGCCATTCTTCGACAGCGGTTTCAGGTTGAGGTAGAGATCGTCGAGCGGCGCCGTGCCGTGCTCGACCACCACCTGGTCGACCCGGCGCTCGCCGCGCCAGCCATCGGCAAAGTCCGAAGCGAGCTCGGCAACCAGTTGATTGCCTTCGCGCCGCACCGAGCGCAGGCGCGTGTTGATGGTGATGGTGACGCCCTTTTCCTGGAAAGCGCGCATATACGGCACGTGGTTCATGCCGCCCATTTCGGGGGCAAAGAAACGCTCCGGCGAGACCAGCTCCAGCCTCGCGCCGCTGTTGGCGATCAACTCGGCCGCGCCCATGCCCTGATGGCCGCCATTGTCGTCGAAGAGCAGAACGTTATCGGCCGGCTTGACGCTGCCGGCCATGATGTCCCAGCTCGAGGTGACGAGATTGTCGCCCGCCGTCAGCGGCGGGTTTTGCGGCAGGCCGCCGGTGGCGACGACGACCACATCGGGCGCCAACGCCAGAACATCATCCTTTTCCGCCCAGGTGTCGTAGCGGATCTCGACGCCGAGCCGGTCGAGTTCGGCCAGCCGCCAGTCGATGATGCCGATCAATTCCTTGCGGCGCGGGTTCTGCGTCGCCAGACGCACCTGGCCGCCCGCTTGCGACGATGCTTCCAGGATCGTGACCTGATGGCCGCGCTCGGCTGCGACGCGCGCCGCCTCCAGTCCGCCGGCGCCGGCGCCGACGACGACGACCTTCCGCTTCGGCCCTTCGGTCTTGACGATGATGTGCGGAATCTCGGCCTCGCGGCCGGTCGCGGCATTGTGCACGCACAGGGCCTCGCCGCCTTCATAGATGCGATCGAGACAATAGGTGGCGCCGACACAGGGACGAATCTCGTGTTCACGGCCTTCCATCACCTTCCTGATGATATGCGGGTCGGCGATGTGCGCACGGGTCATGCCGACCATATCGAGCTTGCCGGTAGCGATCGCATGACGCGCGGTGGCGACATCGGAAATGCGCGCCGCGTGGAAGGTTGGGAACTTTGTCGCCGCCCTCACCTCGCCGGCGAAATCGAGATGCGGCGAAGAGCGCATGCCGGTCACCGGAATGACCTTGGTCAATGCCGCGTCGCTCTCGATCGACCCGCGGATGATGTTGAGGAAATCGACCTTGCCGGAGCCGGCCAGCCGCCTGGCGATCTCCACGCCCTCTTCCTTTGACAGGCCTTTCTCGAAGTCCTCGTCGGCGACCATGCGGATGCCGACAACGAATTTTTCGCCGACCGCCGCGCGCACGGCATCCAGCACCATGTTGGTGAAGCGCAGGCGATTGTCGAGTAAGCCGCCATATTCGTCATCGCGATGATTGGTGGCCGGCGACCAAAAGCCATCCATCAGATGGCCGTAGGCCTCGAACTCGATGCCGTCGAGGCCGGCGGCCTGGCAGCGTTAGGGCGGCCGACGCATAGTCGGCGACGATGCGTTCGATGTCCCAGTCCTCGATGGTCTTGGGAAAAGCGCGGTGCGCCGGCTCGCGCACCGGCGAGGCCGACAGCACCGGCAGCCAGTCGGCCTTGTTCCAACCGGTTCGGCGGCCAAGATGGGTGATCTGGATCATCACCTTGCAATCGTGCTCGTGGCAGGCCTCCGTGAGTTCGGCCAGCCACGGCACGATGCGATCGTCATAGACATGCAGATTGCCGAAGGCGGCCGGGCTGTCGCGCGAAACGATGGCCGAGCCGGCGGTCATGGTCAGCGCCATGCCGCCTTTGGCCTTCTCGGCATGGTAGAGCCGATAGCGTTGTTTCGGCATGCCTTCCTCGGAATAGGCCGGCTCGTGGCTGGTCGACATCACCCGGTTCTTCAGCGTCAGATGTTTGAGCTGGTAGGGCTGGAGAAGCGGGTCGTTGCTGGTCATCGTCTTCCTGCTGTTTCAAATTGTGCTAAAGAGCGGCAAAAATTGAAAGAGATCCCGCTCATGATCGATACCAAAACCCTTACCCAGCTCGGCGCGCACGTCGAGACGCCACAGAGCCCCGAACAGGCAGTCCTGGAGACCGTGCCGTTTACGCGCGGCGACGGTCCGCCGGCGATCGTGCGCTTCACCTGCCCGGAATTCACCTCGCTGTGCCCGGTGACCGGCCAGCCGGATTTCGCCCATATCGTCATCGACTACGCACCCGATGCGGCCCTGGTGGAATCGAAATCGCTGAAGCTGTTCATGACCTCATTTCGCAACCATGGCGCCTTCCATGAGGATTGCACCGTCATGATCGGCCGCCGCATCGTGGCAGCAACCAAGCCGCTGTGGTTGCGCATAGGCGGCTATTGGTATCCGCGCGGCGGCATTCCGATCGATGTGTTCTGGCAAACCGGCGCGCCACCGGAAGGCGCTTGGCTGCCCGACACCGGCGTCGCCCCCTATCGCGGCCGCAGCTGATACGGCCCTCATTCGCACTGATATTGGCTGAGCGCCCACTCGCCGGTCACCGAAAACAGGTCCGATATCTTCCAGTCGCCGTCGACCTTCTTGAGCTTCCATTCAAGACGGTGCGGGTTGCCGGCAATGACGAAGGCGACGACAACCTTGGCCTGGTCGCCATTGATCGATTCGAGCGTCTTCAGGCTCTTGTCGATCTCGGCCTTGTCGTAATCGGCATTGTCCAGCGCCATGTTGGGGTCGAGGCACTCGCCCTGCCCGGATTTGCGCAACGCGTCGCTCTTGTCGAGCACGGTCTTCGCCGGATCGATGAAATGGCTGCGCTGCGCCGGATCGACCTCCAGGCCAACCTGATCGTAGAACGGCCGCACCACTGCCGTCGGCGATCCCGGTTGGATGGGTGCTGCAGGTTCGCTGGGCGGCCAGGCGACCGGCGGCGTTGCCGGCTCCGCAGCGCCGCCCGGCGCATTGGCGGGAGGTGCCCCGCTGTCGGCAGGAGCGCTAGCCGAGGGCGCGCCGTCGGCGGGAGGGTTTGCGGGGGGCGCGCCAAACAACCCTTGCGCAGCCACGCCACATAAACCCGACGCCAGTGTGAAAAAAACCGAGAATGCCAGAAGACAGGTACGGGCCATAACGTCACCAAGGCTTTGGCCAGTCATGCCTTTCGATGGGCATGCATTCGATTGGCTGGACATCCAGCCACACAACCTTCGGGCCTGATCCAGAACCATGCAGAGTTTGTTGGCGTAGACAAGGCCACGCTATCCGAATTGCTCGCCTGGCGCGATCGATATCGCGCCAGGCGAGCCACATCAGGTCATTTCAGTGCAATGGAATGACGGGCGGATTTGGCCCATCACTGGTGTTGCCGTTGATCTCGTTGTTGCCGTAAGAGTTAATTACGCCGCCATTGTTGATCGCCGTGCCAGTGGTATTGCCGCTGATCGTCGAGTTGCCGACCCGCAGCGTGGTGCTCGGTCCATCGGCCCGAAGGCCCCCGTTCGCCCCGTTGTTGGCCGCGAGAACGCGATCAACCATGGTGATGATTGCCGCACCTCCGGCCGAATTGAACAAGCTGATGCCGGAGTTTGTGTTGCCGGACACATTGCTGTTGACGACGCTTATGTTGATCCCACCGGTGCTGCCGGTGCCGTCGGCCTTCACCCCGGCAAGATTGTTGTTCTCGATCGAAGAGTTTTCGATGGTGACCTTCGCGGATCCGGTGCCGGTCGGCTGGACATGGATGCCGTCATTGTTGCCGGTGATCGTGGTGTTGTTGACATAGAGCTCAGCCGCCACAGACGGAGCGAAGTTGATACCCATGCCATTCGGCGCGGCACCGGTGTTGTCGCGAATGACGCAGTCCTCGACAAACAAGGCGGCGCCGACAAGAAACCGCACCCCATTGAGGCCGGGCGAAGCCGGCGTGCTGTCGATATCGAGATCACGAAGAACGACAACGTCAGTGGCCAACGCATTGACGATGACGCCATTTACCCCTGCGTTCAACACACCTGCCTCAACGTCCTCGCATGCGATGGTGATCGATTTGGTGATCGTCACGGTGCCAAAACCACCTGGATCGATGCAGTTGATTTCACCGCCGGCGGCGGTCTTGGAAATCGCGCCGGCGAAAGTCTTGCAAGGCGCCGTGCGGCTGCAGGGATTGGCGTCGTCACCAACGCCGGAAACCCATGTCCGGGTTGCCTGCGCGGAAGCCGGCGTCGCGATCACCGCCATCGCCAAAGCGAGAAACAGCGAAGATAATAGGTAACCTAGAATTTTCATGATCATTCCCCCTAAATGGAACAAGAGATTCGTTCACAACCAAGCGGAGGAAGTTTAGCCGTTGCTCTCTCAAAAGCAACGCGACCTCAAAACCGGACCACCAATTTGTATTTCTCGTGAGCGCGGCGATGCGCCAAGCTACGCAGCCGTCTTCACATTTTTGTTACATCGCCTTCACACTACAGTCGAAGTGCTTGACGTTCCACGAAATTTAGCAGGCCTCGCGCAAGCAGCGACGTGAACCGGCTGATTCGACGCCCCAGTTGGAGCAGCCGAGCCTCACGGCATTACTCCGGATCTTGGCTCGCCAGGCATTCGAGTTGGCTCAGCGTCCAGTCGCTGGTCTTCGAGGCAATGTCCGATACCTTCCATTTGCCATCGAGCTTCTTCAGCGACCAGTGCATTTCACGCTGCGCATCGTCTCCGTCCGAAAAAGTTTGAAGTTCGCCACCACCTGCGCGGTGTCGCCATCCACCGTCTCGGACAATTTCAAGGTCTTGGAGACGGTCTTCTGGTCGAAATCCTGCGCATCCAAACCGGGATCGAAGTCGATGCAGGCGACCTGATCGGGATTCTTCTTGGTCGCCTGGTCGTTGAGATCGAACAGTTTCGTCACCGGCTCGGTGAAGCGATCCCGGTATTGTGCGTCAGCCTCGAATTTGACCGCCGGAACATAGAAGAACTTCACGGCGTCGGACGCCGGTCCGGCCAAGGCGGCCGCGGGCAAGGCTGTCGATAGGGCGGCAAGCAACACTGTCCGTCGCATGCAGAATCTCCGCTTTCGGTGGCTTGAATCAATCCACGCCACGCATCCTGCATACCGGCTTTTTTGCGGCTCATGAAGCCCCTGCCCGGTCTCCTTTCAGCCGTCCAGCCAGACGTTCTGGAAGTCCATTTCGTAGGTCTGGTGCATCCCGTAGTTCTTCACCTTCTTGTTCATGTGGCAGTAGAGCTTCTGCCAGAACGGCTGGATGATGACGCCGGAGTCCTGCAGGATCTGCTCGACATCCTTCATCACCTCCTTGCGCTTGACTGGATCGGCCAGCGAAAGCGCCTGCTTCAGCTTGGCGTCGAAATCCGGGTTGGCATAGGCCGTTTCGTTCCACGCCTCACCCGAGCGATAGCCGAGCGCCAGCACCTGCACGCCCAGCGGACGCATGTACCAGATCGTCATCGAATAGGGATATTTCGTCCAGTCGTTCCAGAAGGTCGAGCCCGGCAGCACCGTACGCTTGACCTTGATGCCGGCGTCGCGCAACTGACCGGCGATCGCATCGCCGGTGTTCTTCTGCCATTCGTCTTCTACGGTGATCAGCTCGTGCTCGAAGTCGGCCTGTCCGGCTTCCGCCATCAGTTTCTTGGCGGCCGCCGGATCTCGGGTCTTCTTGGGCAGCGGATAGTATTCGGGGTGGATCGGGGCGACATGGTGGTTCTCGCCAACCGTGCCGAGCCCGGCGTAGCCCAGCTGCATGACGGCATTGTTGTCGACGGCCATCTGCAGCGCATTGCGCACCCGCTGGTCGTCATAGGGCTTGTGGGTGATGTTGGTGCGGGCAACGAGCGTGGTCGCCGTCGCGACCTCCGATTTCACCAGACCCATCTTGTCGAGGGGGTCGATGAAGTCGGCCGGCGTTTCGAAATCGAGGTCGATCTCGCCGGACTCGAAGGCATTCAGTGTGGCGTTGAAGTCAGTGCCGTAGTCGATGAACTCGACGCTGTCGAGTGGTGCTTCACCACCCCACCATTTGCCGTTCTCGCGGCGATTGACCACCGCCTTCGAACCCACTGCATAGGACACCAACTCGAAAGCCCCGGTACCGATCGGCTTCTTGATCGGATCGGCGCCATCCTTGTCGAAGTCGCGATGCACGACCAGCGCCGGATAGTCGGTGAAGCCGGGTATGATCGCGATGTCGGGCGCGGAGAGCTTCAGCTTGACGGTGTGGTCGTCGACCTTGGTGATCGCACCGTCCTTGGCCTTGCCGCTCTTCGGATCGATCAGAGCGCCGACGCGCGCGGCCATGGAATTGCCGGAGGCACCCTTCTCACACCAGCGGTTCAGATTGGCGACCACGTCGTCGGCGTTGAAAGCATCGCCATTGTTCCAGGTGACGCCCTTGCGCAGATGCAGCGTATATTCGGTGGCGTCGTCATTGATGTCCCAGCTTTCAAGCAGCACCGGCTCGAAAGTGAACTGGTGCGTGTAGCGGACGAGCGGCTCCAGCCAGGTCCGGGTGACGTTTGCCATTTCGGTCCAGTCATATGTGCGCGGATCCTTCTGCGCCTTCACCGACATCGCGACGTGCAGCGTTCCGCCCTTCTTCGGGTCGTCGGCCAGCGCCTTTGTCGGAGCGGCAAGACCGATCATGCTGTAGGCGAAAGCCGTCGACGCGCCGAAGGCGCTGGCCAGCGCCAGGAATTCGCGCCGGTCCATGTGGCCTGCACGCGTCTCTTTCGCCATTGCCTCGATAGCGCCCGGCACGCGGTCGCCATTGCTTCTGAAGAGCGTCATGTTTTCCTCCCTTAGTAGTTCCGTCAGGTCTTCTAACTAACGCTGTCCGGCAGTATTTCCTCTCGCCGCGCGATCAAATCCTTGAGACCCTCGGCAATACCCTCATCGAGCTTCGGCTCCTCGTAGTCGGCGAGCATGTTGCGCGCTTTCTCGCGGCCGCGCGTGTCGTGGTCCTTCGCCCCTTCGGCGTTCCACTGTTCGTAGGAATTGAAGTCCATGATCGAGGGCATGAAGAAGGCGGACTCGAAATGTTCGAGCGTGTGCTGGGTGCCGAGGAAATGGCCCTGCGGCCCGACCTCGCGGATCGCCGCCATCGCTTCCTTGAAATCGTCGAAGGACAGCCCGCCGGCATATTTGTACCAGCCGACAAGCTGCTCGCAGTCGGTGGCGAATTTCGAATAGCCGCAGGTGAGCCCGGCTTCCAGCCATCCGGCGGAATGCCAGATGTAGTTGGCGCCCGATAGGATCGCGGCATGCATGAGCATGTTCGATCTCGTAGCCCGCTTGGGCGTCGTTCAGCTTCGAGCCGACATGGAAGCCCGAGGTGCGCCACGGCAGGCGGTATTTCCGCGCCAGCGCCCCCATCAGATACATCATCTGGGCGGCCTCCGGCGTGCCGCCCATCGGCGCGCCGGTCTTCATGTCGACGGTGACCATGAACTGGCCGTAGAGCTGCGGCGAGCCTGGGCGGATGAGCTGGGTCAGCGCCACCCCGGCGAGCGCCTCGGCGTTGACCTGCGCCACCGCGCCGACGGCGGAAGCCGAGGTCGAAGCCCCGCACAGCGCGAAAGGCGCCAGGATCAGCGGCTGATTGTGGCTCGCGTAGACCCGCATGGCGTCGATCATGGTGGCGTCCCAAACCAGCGGCGAATTGCAGTTGGTGATCGCCACCAGCACAGGGTTGTCGCGCACGAACTCCTCGCCGAAGACGATGCCAGCCATCGCCATGGTGTCCTCGGCGCGCTCCTTCGACGTCACGATGCCCATGAACGGCTTGTCGGAATGCTTCAGCGCCGAGTGGATGATGTGCAGATGCCGTTTCGGCACCGCGATTTCCATCGGCTCGCAGATGACCGAGCTCGAGGAATGCAGCGCCGGCGCCATGTAGGCCATTTTGTGGAAATTGTTGAGGTCGGCGAGCGTGCCGTAGCGGCGATTGTTGTCGAGGTCGCGGACGTAGGGCGCGCCATACATCGGCACGAAAATCGAGTTCTTGCCGCCGACGCGCACCGTGCGCTCGGGGTTGCGCGCATGAAGCGTGAACTCAGACGGAACCTTCGAGACGAGCTCCATCAGCAGCGCGCGGTCGATGCGGACACGCGTCTCCCTGACATCGGCGCCGGCAGCCTTCCAGAGCTCGATCGCGCCGTCGTCGCGGAATTCGCAGCCCACCTCCTCGAGGATCTTGAGCGATTCCTCATGGATCAGTTCCACCGCCTCGTCCGGAACCATCTGATAGACCGGGATCTTGCGGACCAGGGTCGGAAAGGAAGCTATCGGCGCGCTTCTGAGCGCCTTGCGGCCAAGGCGACCACCACCGCGGCGGTGGGTCTGTTCGGTCAATTCGACGGCTGATGCGTTCATGGAGCCTCCTTCTTCCCGCCACCCACGTTAGCGGCCCGAAATATAGCTGTGACGCTGGAAAATCCTGATCTCTTGTATAAGCTGCACTTATGCGAAGCCTGCGCCACCTCCTGCCCTCCGCCGGCAGCCTGATCATCTTCGAGGCGGCCGGCCGGCTGTCGAGCTTCACCGCCGCCGGGCGCGAGCTCGGCATGACGCAGGCGGCCGTCTCCTACGCGGTGCGCGGGCTGGAAGAACAGCTCGGCGCCAAGCTGTTCCAACGCCGCCATCGGCAGGTCAGCCTGACGGAGGCCGGCGAGCGCTTCCACGCCGATGTCTCGCTTGGCTTGTCGCACATCCGCAAGTCGGCCGAGGATCTGCGTCTGCAGGCGACAGGCGGCCATGTGACGCTTGCCGCGTCGACCGCCTTCGGCTCGTTCTGGATGATGCCGCGCCTGCAGCAGTTCCGCGACGAATTGCCGGGCATCGATCTGCGCATCCAGACCGCCGACCGCGACCTCGACATCATCGCAGAAGGCATTCCGCTGGCCGTGCGCGGCGGCGAGCCGCGGGACTGGCCGGACTACCATTCACTGCCGCTTGCCGATGAGGAGATCTTCCCCGTCGCCGGCGCCAGCTATCTGGCCAAGTTCGGCATGCCGAGGACGGTCGGGGACCTGGCCACGCACCGTCTCATCCATCTCGAGGAGCCGTACCGCGAGGCGGCCAGCTGGGATGAATGGTTCCAGTCAGCCGGCGGCAACCTGGGCGACACCGCGCGCGGGCTGCGCATCAACGACTACGGCCTGGTGATCCAGGGCGTGATGGAGGGTCAAGGCATCGCACTCGGCTGGCGGCACCTCGCTGAACGGCTGCTGGCGACGGGACTGCTGGTGCAGGTGACGGATCATGTGCTCAAGACCGGCAAGGCCTTCTATATCGTCTGGCCGAAGAACCGGGAGCTGAGTGAGAATGCCCGCAAGGTGCGGGATTGGCTGGCGGCGCAGGCATAAAACCGTTTCACGGTTCACCGCAGTTCGCCCTCGCCCGCACGACACGAATCCGCCTATACTGCCGTCATGCCCATTCGCCAGCTTTCCGAAACGATGATCAACCAGATCGCCGCCGGCGAAGTCATCGAGCGTCCGGCGAGCGTGGTCAAGGAGCTCGTCGAGAACGCGCTCGATGCCGGCGCGTCACGCGTCGAAATCGTCACGTCAGGCGGCGGTCTGAACCTGATCCGCGTCACCGATGATGGCTCCGGCATCCCCGAGCCGGAGCTGGCGCTGGCGATCGCGCGCCACTGCACCTCCAAGCTCGCCGAGGATATCAACGACATCCGTTCGCTCGGCTTTCGCGGCGAAGCGCTGCCGTCGATCGGCTCGGTGTCGCGGCTGTCGATCCGGTCACGCACGGCTTTGGGCGATAGCGCCGCCGAGATCGGCATCGAGGGCGGCCGCGTCTTGCCTGTCAGGCCTGCGGCCGCCAACCGCGGCACCACGGTCGAAGTGCGCGACCTGTTCTTCGCCACGCCGGCGCGGCTGAAATTCATGAAGGGTGAGCGCGCCGAAAGCTCGGCGACCAGCGATGTCGTCAAGCGCATCGCGATTGCCTTTCCGACGGTACGTTTCACTTTGGCCGGCTCCGACCGCTCGACCCTGGAACTGCCGGCGACCGACGACAGTCCGGAAGGCAGCCTGCGCCGCGTCGCCCAGGTGATGGGGGCCGAGTTTCCCGACAATTCCATCGCCATCGACGCGATGCGCGAAGGCGTGCATCTGACCGGCCATGTCTCGATCCCGTCCTTCACCCGCGCCAACGCGCTGCAGCAATATGCCTATGTCAATGGCCGACCGGTGCGCGACAAGCTGATCGCCGGCGCCATCCGCGGCGCCTTCGCCGATGTGCTGCCGCGCGACCGCCACGCGGTGACGGTGCTGTTCCTGACGCTCGATCCGGCCATCGTCGACGTCAATGTCCACCCGGCCAAGGCCGATGTGCGCTTCCGCGACCCGGGCCTGGTGCGCGGGCTGATCGTCGGCGCCATCCGCCAGGCACTGGCCGACGCCGGCATCCGCTCAGCCACGACCGGAGCCGCCGGCATGATGGCGGCGTTCCGGCCAGGCGCCGCCTCCTATGATCATGGCGGCCCTGCCAACGGCCATCGCAGCTATGAAGCAGCGTACCGTGCGTCCGGCTCCGCCGGTTTCGACCCCTCGCGCTCGCCGCAACGGCCGCTCGACATGCAATTCGGTTCGGGGTTCGAACGCGCCGGCGCAAGGCATGGCGGCTTTGGTGAACCCGGCCAGGCGGCGTTCGATACCGGCCCGCTGGCCAGCGCCGATGCGCGCGCTGGGCAGAGCGAGGCGGCCGAGACGCTGCTTGGCACGGTGCTGGGTGCGGCGCGCGCCCAGGTGCATGAGAACTACATCGTGGCGCAAACCAGGGATCTCGCTCGTCATCGTCGACCAGCACGCGGCGCATGAGCGGCTGGTCTATGAAGCCTTGAAGAACGCCCTGCATTCGCGCCCCGTGCCTTCGCAGATGCTGCTCCTGCCCGAAATCATCGATCTGCCGGAAGAGGATGCCGAGCGGCTGGCGATGCACTCCGAAACGCTCGCCCGCTTCGGCCTCGGCATCGAGCGTTTCGGCCCGGGCGCCGTCGCCGTGCGCGAGACGCCGTCGATGCTGGGCGAAACCAATGTCCAGCAACTGGTGCGCGATCTCGCCGACGAGATCGCCGACAACGACACGGTCGAGACGCTCAAGGAGCGGCTGGACAAGATCGCCGCAACCATGGCCTGTCATGGCTCGGTGCGTTCCGGCCGGCTGCTCAAGGCCGAGGAGATGAACGCGCTGCTGCGCCAGATGGAAGCGACGCCGGGTTCCGGCACCTGCAACCATGGCCGCCCGACCTATATCGAGCTCAAGCTGGCGGATATCGAGCGGTTGTTCGGGCGAAGATAGTGGAGGACCGTAGGGCGCAGACCCCCACCCCGCTGCTTCGCAGCGACCCTCCCCACAAGGGGGAGGGTGAGGAAGCGTCCTACTGCCGCCCGACAGCGCTCTTGTGGAGATGCCGCAAAGCTGGGCTCCCTACCTCCCCCTTGTGGGCAGGGCTATCGCATATGAGCGATTGCCTGGATGAGATAGTCGTCATTCCAAGCGCATTTCTTGATGCGGTGGCTAATGGGGACTTTGTCGATGTCGGCGGCCTGAAGGATATTTCTGGCGATGCGGTTGATGAGGGCGGTGTTGGCGGGAGCGTTGTCCTTGCGGGCACGACTGAGGTCCTCGTGCAGATGAACGTTGAGCATCCAGTGCAGTGCGTTCTCGATCTGCCAATGGGCTCTGGTGAGGTCGATCGCCTGCTGTGGCGACAGCAGCGTTGAGGCCATGAACAGGCGCGTCAGCGGCTCGGCCTGATCGCGCCGGCTGGTGATGCGGATGAAGGCCTTGTGCCCCGGCATCATTGGTTCAGCCGCCACCACGACCTCTGCCTGCCGCCATTCGTTGCGGCCATGGCTGGTCTCGGTCCGCTCAGTGACGGCGGGAGTGGTCTGGGCCAGTTGTTGATTGGCCCGAGCCAACCAATGCCGGCGGTTTCCCTTGAGTGCGAGCAGATAGTCGCCGCCGCGCTGAATGATGGCCTTGGCCATGCGCGTGTGGCAGTGGAGGGCATCGGCCGTGACCAATCGGCCAGTAAGATCAATGAGTTCGACGACCTTGAGGGCAGCCTCGACCTCATTGTCTTCGTCGCCGGGCGAGACCGCCGCCAAACACAGCCGCGTCTGGCTGGCAAAGGCCGACACCGTCAGGGGCGGGCTGGCCGCAAGGCCTTTCTCATAGGCCCGCCGCAGCGCCTTGCCATCAAGTGCGACCACACCCTGACGTGCCTGGGCAAAGCCTGCGGCAAAGGCGGCGAACGCCCGTCCCAAGGCCTCCGGATCGAGCAGGCGCAACAGCCGCGAGAAGGTGTCGTGGCTAGGCGCCTCCTCATAGTCGATCAAGCGCGACAGCGCCTGTTTGCGCTCTTGCGCGAACAACGAAAACTCCGTTGCGCTGGTCGCGCCACACAGGCTCGCAGCGATCATCATCACGATCAGGTCGCCAAGCCGATGTGTGGCGTTGGCCGCGCGCGGATCAGGCACCGTACCGAAATAGCTCTCAAGGCTGGTAATGGCAGTCACTCCTCGCTGGACTGCCTTCCCAAAGAATCCCTTCTCAAACCAACTTCAAGCCCAAAATCGCCATATGCGATTCCCCTGCCCTTGTGGGGAGGTCGGACCGAAGGTCCGGGTGGGGGCCGAAAAGAGCCGCTTTGGGCGGCTCTTTTCGAGTCAAGGAATGACTCCAACCCTCTGCTTCACCGCTTCAAATTCACCACGATGACACCACCGAGCGCCAGCGCGCCGCCGAGGATGCCAAGCAGCGTTGGCACTTCGCCCAGCCAGAAGAAGCCGATCAGGGCCGACATCGGCGAGACCAGATAGAGGAAGTTCGAGGCGCGCGCCGCCGGCAGGCGCGACAGCGCCGTCGCCCAAGCGGCATAGGCGATCAGGCTCGGTACGATGCCGAGAAAGATCACGGCGCCGAGGCCGGCTGTGTTGGCAACGGCAGCCTGTGCAAAGCCGCTTGGCAGAAAGGGTGACAGGCAAAGTGCGCCAAGGATCATATTCGAGGCTGAGATGGTCAGTGGATGATGGCGGGCAAAGAGCGGCTTCTGGACGATCGTGTTGACAGCCGAACACAGCGCGGAGCCAAGCACCAGCAGCGCGCCGGCATTGAAGTGCAGGCCATTGCCGTCGGCCACAGCGATGATGCCGATGCCGGCGAAAGAAATGGCCGTGCCAAACCAGGCCCACCCTGAGAAGCGCTCGCAGAGCAATGCCATCGCCATAATGGCAGTGAAGATCGGGCTGACATTGATGATGAAGCCGGCGGCACCGGCCGAGACGGTCAGTTCGCCGAAATTGAGCATGACGGTGTAGAGTGCGACGAAAATGGCGCCGCCAAAGGCGAGGCGCCACAATTCGTCGAGCCTGGGCAATGCCGGACGCTTGACGGCAAGAAAGATCGCCGCCGGTACCGCGGCGATGGCAAAGCGTAGCGCACCGAGTTCCAGGGGACCGAAGGCGGCGAGGCCGGCACGAATGGCGGGAAAGGCGGACGCCCAGCCGACCACGGTCAGCGCCACGGCGATGGCAGCCGTGGTGTCCATCCGCTGTGTCTGATTCAACGTGCCCGTCATCGCGCTCATCTCACTGTCCTCGTGTTCTTCCAACCTGAAAGCCACAAAACGCCTTTTCCCGCTTGTTGACAAACGACCAAATCGAGGATCAGCTGTGACTATGGATCACAGCTCAGACACAATGGTGCCGCTCGAAACCCTGCGTGCCTTTGACGCGGCGGCGCGGACCGGCAGCTTTTCGGCGGCTGCCGAAAAGCTCAACATCACCCACGGCGCCGTCAGCCGGCAGATCGCCAAGCTCGAGGACTGGCTCGGGCTGAAAGTGTTCGATCGCGGCGCGCGCGGCGTCTCGCTGACGATCGAAGGCAACCGGCTGCATCTGCGCACGTCTGAGGCTTTCGCGCTGATATCGAGCCATTCCGACCGCTGGGTCGAGCCGCGCGGCACGGCGGTGGTGCGGCTGACCTCGATCCCCTCAGTCAGCGGGCTGTGGTTGATGCCGCGCATGGCGGCACTGGAGAGCAATCCCACCAAGCTGCGCATCGTGCTCGATGTCGACATCCGCCAGGCCGACCTTGCCGATGAAGGCATCGACCTGTCGATCCGCTGCGGCCGCGGCGGCATTCCGGGCCGTGTCTCGGTGCAGTTGTTCGAGGAGCATGTCTTCCCGGTCGCCTCACCGGAACTGGCACGCGAAATCGGCCGTGGCGACCCGGCCCGGCTGCTCAAATTCCCGCTGATCAACGATTCCGACGCCTCCGGCTGGCGTGCCTGGTTCGCGGCGCAAGGCATGGACTATCGCCCGCGCCCGCAGGACCGGCGATTCGAGGACTATAATCTGGTGCTGGATGCCGCCGCCTATGGGCTCGGCATCGCATTGGCGCGTCCGCCGCTGACCGGGCATCAGCTGCAGTCGGGCCGCATCACCGCTGTCGACGAGCGTACCGCGCTCAATCCGGTGTCATACTGGCTCGACCGGCCTCTGGGACGGCCACGCGCAGCCGCCGCCGACCTCGCCCGCCGCATTGCGCAGCAGGCCGGATTGGCGCCGGACAAGATCGAGGCATTCATCGAAGCCGAGCGATAGGCCTCATGGCCCCGCCCAAGATCAGTCGATTCAGAGGATCAACGAAGCAACAGCAGAACGAAGCCAACGGTCAAGATTCCCAATAAACCGAACGTTATCGAAACAAAGCCGATCTTCATCAACAGACGTTCGGGATTCGGCGCCGCACCGTAGGATTGATTGGCGGGCCTATGCCGTCCCGCTGGCGTTGCCAGGGCGGCGTTTTGCGGGACCGGAGGCTGCGGCGGGATAAACGACAGCAAGGACACCCCCGCGGCCCTGGCGGGCGCGTTGTCGTTGGCCGTCGCCGAAGGCGGCGGCACGGCGCCGCGCTGTGTTTCGGTTTCGGGCGCTGCTTTCCTCGCTACGACCGTTGCCAGAACCGCCTCGTCCCGCGTGTCGAGCTGGGCCTGATAGGCCTCGACGATGCCCGACGAAGCAATCTGCTGCGATTTGACGGCCATCGGCGCCGCGGGCATCGCCAGCAGAGCGGGCGCCGTGCGTTGAGCGAACAGAGAGGGCGCGGCCGGCTGGACCAGTTCCCTGACCAGCGCCGTCCTGACCGGATCGGCTTTCGCCAACGGCACGGGTTGCGGCGTCATCGCCTCCTTCAGCAAGGAAGCCAGGCGGGCGGAAGAAATATCCATCATGCCCCCGATAAAAGCGCTTTTCTCACCTGTCGTAGTGCCTCAGCATTGTCCGAGGCTTGTCGCATGCTTGACCTGGCCGGCGATTTGTGGCGATGAAATCTGCATGAACCTTGGCACCACCGCATGATGAACCGTTTCGAAGGCCCGGGCGGCAAGGAAGCCCGCATCCGCTATCTCGATGGCGATTTCCAGGTCACCAGCCCCGGCTCGTTCGTGCGCTGCGCGGTGACCGGGGAAAACATCCCCCTGGACGAGTTGAAATACTGGAGCGTCGCCAGGCAGGAGCCTTACGCCAACGCCACCGCCTCGCTGCGCCGCGAAATCGAGATGCATCCGGAGCTGCGCAAGCGGAGCTAGCCTCTCAACTTGCGCTGCCGCCAGGCATCGAGCGTTTCTTCGATGATTCGCTCGGGAACCTGGTCAAGTTCGAAAACCGTGCCGATTTCCAGCACCTCGAGTTTGTCGAGAAAATCCTGTGAGGCGCCATGGCGCAACCGGGCGGCGTCCTTGGCGGTGGTGATGAGGCCGAGGCCTTCGGCGCGTGCCGTCGCCGCCAGTTCGGCAAGCTCGTCCTCGGCATAGAAATGATGGTCCGGAAAGGGTTTTGAGAGAACCACCTCGCCGCCAGCCGTCCGCACCGTGTCGAAGAATTTATCGGGATGGCCGATGCCGGCGAAGGCCAGGAACCGTTTTCCGGCAAGCCCCGTTTTGCTGCTTGGCTCCGTATGCGCCTCGAAGATCGGCCGGCCGGCGCGCGCTGCCTGGCGCACCACGGCGTCGGCGGCGGTGCCCTCGCCCATCTTCAGCAACCCGCTGGTGAAGACCAGCTGGTCGACGATTTTTGCCCTGAGCGGACCGCCCGGAATGACACGGCCATTGCCGATCCCGTAGCGGGCGTCGACCACGATCAGCGCATAGTCGATGTGGATGCGCGCGCTCTGAAAACCATCATCCATGATCAGGAAATCGCAGCCGTGTTTTTCTAGCAGCAGCCGGGCGCCGGCGGCACGGTTCGGCGTCACCGCCACCGGGGCATGTTCGGCCAGAAGCAGCGGCTCGTCGCCGACATGCTTGGCGGCATCGTGATCGGCATCGACGACATGCGGCTCGGCGAAGGAGCCGCCATGGCCACGCGACAGGATACCGGGCTTCAGCTGCATGCGCTTGGCCTGTTGCGCAAGCGCGATGGCAACCGGCGTCTTGCCGGTGCCGCCGACGGTGAAATTGCCGATGCACAGAACCGGCGCCTCGATCTTCTCGCGCCGGGCCCGCCGCATGCCGCGGCCGGCGACCATCGCATAGACGGCCGACAGCGGCGACAGCGCCAGGACTTTCCAGTCCGGCTCTTCCCACCAGAATGGTGGTGCTTCGGAGGCCACGCTAGCGCCCGTTGGCGCCCTTCAGGCGCGACTTGACGACCAGCGGCTGGATATAGGGTTCGAGCGATTTCAGCGTGCGCGCCAGCGCGCCGCGCATCTCATCGACGGTCGCGATCCCCGCCGCCATCATCTCGTGACGAGCGACTTCGTTGGTCAGCAGAAAATTGACGGCGCCGGCCAGCATGTCGCGATCGCGCACCAGCTTGGCGCCGCCGCTGTCGATCAGGCGCTGATAGGCCTCGCGGAAATTCTGCACATTGCGCCCCGCCAGAACCGCCGTGTCGAGCATGGCCGGCTCGAGCGGATTCTGACCACCCTCGGAGGTCAGCGAGCGGCCGACGAAGGCGATCTCGGTCAACCGGAGATAGAGCCCCATCTCGCCGATCGTATCGCCGAGCAGGATATCTGTGTCTGGCCCGATACGGTCGCCCTTGCTGCGCCGCGCAACCTTCAGCCCCATGCCGGAAATCTGCGCGGCAAGGGCCTCCGCACGATCGGGATGGCGCGGAACGACGATCGTCAGCAGGCCGTGGTGACGCTTGTGCAGCGTTGCGTGGACTTCTGCCGCGACCACTTCCTCGCCGTCATGGGTCGAGATCGCCGCCCAGGTCGGGCGGGCGCCGATCTGCCGCTGCAAACTGGCCAATACCCGTTCGTCGACAGGTGGCGGGTTGGTGTCGACCTTGAGATTGCCCGACACCGTGACCGGCCGAGCACCGAGCGCGCGAAAACGCTCGCCGTCGACATCGGACTGGGCAACGACATGGGCGAGGTTCTCGAACAATGCCTCGGCGATGTTGGCGCGCTTCTTCCACGAGGTGAACGAGCGGTCGGACAGCCTGCCATTGACCAGCACCTGCGGCACATGGCGCGCGCCAAGCTCGAGGATGGTCATCGGCCAGATCTCGGATTCGGCGATGATCGCCAGGTCCGGCCGCCAGTGGTCGAGGAACCGGCTGACCGCCGGCTTCAGGTCGAGCGGCACATATTGGTGGATGATGCGGTCGCCGAGCCGCTCGTCGGCAACCTGGGCCGATGTCACCGTGCCGGTCGTCAGCACGATGTTGACGCCATAGTCGAGGATGCTTTCGACCAGCGGCACGACAGCTATGGTCTCGCCGACGCTCGCGGCATGGATCCAGATGACAGGCCCTTCGGGGCGCGGGCGGCCGGCGACGCCGTAGCGCTCGCGGCGACGGTTGCGGTCCTCCTTGCCGCGCGAAGTGCGCCAGGCGACATAGGGCCCGACCAGCGGATAGGCCGCAGCACCGGCGAAACGGTATGCCGTCAGCATGGCGCGCGCCCAGCGACCGCTCATCGCCGGCCATCCACGAGACGGTAGGCCTCGGCCGTCGCGGCATTGAGGGCGGTGGTCACTTCCTGGCGCTTGCGCTCCATTTCGGCGTCGTCGGCATCCGGCGCTACGAAGATCGGCGCGCCGATGGTCACGGCGGAACGGCCGAACGGCAGGTTGATGGTGGTCTTGTCCCAGCTCTTTTCCAGCACCTTGCGGCGGCTGGTGGCAATGGCGACAGGCAGCAGCGGCCGGCCCGAGAGGCGCGCCAGGAGAACGATACCAAGCCCTGCGTCGCGTGGCGTACCGTGCGGAATGTCTGCGATCATGGCGACGTTCTTGCCTGCGGTGAGCGACTTTTTGAGGGCGATGAGGGCCTTGGCCCCGCCCTTGTCGAGATGCCTGGCATTGTCACGCCCACCGGAACCGCGCACCGCCTCGATGCCGAATTTCTCCAGCATCAGCGCGTTGAGCTCGGCATCAGCGCTGCGCGACACCATGGCGACCAGCGGTTTGCGCTTGGGATAATAGGCCGGCGTCAAAAGATGCTGGCCGTGCCACAAGGCGATGATGCCGGGCTCGAATTCGGCATAGGCGCCGCCCGAAAAGCGCGCCGATCCGGCAACCAGAGGGCTGGTCAGGCGAACCAGCCGCACGAACTGCGCGAGCAGGCTGGCAATGGCGTTCTTGACGAATCGCGACTGCGCCAGCGGTTCGCGCACCTTGCGCCAGAACGCCTTGGTCGCGCGGCTGCCGCCCCTGCCCGTGGGCGCGGCCTCGCTGGCTGGCCCTTTCGCCAGGTCATGCTCCATCGAAGTCAACCGACAGCCTTGTTGTCGGGATCCAGCAGACGGTGCAGATGAACAACGAAATAACGCATATGGGCATTGTCCACGCTGGCTTGCGCCTTGGCCTTCCACGCCGTGTGCGCGGATTGATAGTCTGGATAGATGCCGACAATGTCGAGCCCATCGAGATCGCGGAACTCGGTACCCCCAAGTTTCTTCAGTTCGCCGCCAAACACCAGATGCAAAAGCTGTTTCTTACCGTCTTCCGCGGTCATGTCGGTCCTTCACATATTGTGAGTTTGTGACAGGTCTAGACCAAAGCCGCCGACTTTGGAACCTGCGAATGTGCTTTCACGCATCCAGCCCGGCAATGACATCGACGAGCACGGCCAGCAATTCGCCGCTGCCGGCGGCGAGCGCGCCGTGGCGGGTGACCTCGCCGGCATAGAGCGGCGCGCGGCCATGCGGGTCGAGCAACTGGCCGCCGGCCTCGCGCAGGATGAGATCGGCGGCGGCAATGTCCCAGTCATGCGCGTTCGGCTTGACGAAGGTAGCATCGAGCGTGCCGTTGGCGATCATCGCCAGGCGGTAGGCGAGCGAGGGGCTGTAGGGCGCTCGTGTCAGCCGCTTCTGCCAGCCGGCCGGCACCAGGTCGATCAGCTGCTTCAACCCGGAAATCTCGGCCTTGTCGCCAAGCGTGCGCACCGCGATGCGCTTGTCGTTGCGGAAGGCGCCCTGGCCGGGCAGCGCCCAGTAGGTCTCGTCCATTGCCGGGCATTCGAGCACGCCGGCGAGTGTGCGGCCCTGTTCGACGACGGCAACGCTGACACACCAGGTGCGCTGTCCCTCGAGAAAGCCGCGCGTGCCGTCGATCGGATCGACGACGAAGGTTCGGCGCGCCGAAAGCCGCGCCGGGTCGTCGACCGTCTCTTCCGAAAGCCAGCCATAGTCGGGCCGCGCCGCCAGCAGCGTGCGGCGCAGATAGGCGTCGGCCGCATGATCGGCCTCGCTGACCGGCGAGGTGCCGCCCTTCATCCAGACCTGCGGGCTGTTGCCGAAGTACTGCATGGCGATGACACCCGCCTCGCGGGCGGCGTCGCGCAGCAGCGGCAGATCCCCAATGGCGCCGGAAGGGGCACCGGCGGCGGTCAGCTCAGGCTCCGGCAAGGGTCATGCCTTCGATCAGAAGCGTCGGCGCGGCGGTGCCGAAATTGCGGTCGAGGTCGCTTGCCGGCACCATATTGAGAAACATCGTCTTCAGGTTCGAGGCGATGGTGACTTCGGCGACCGGATAGGCCAGTTCGCCATTCTCGATCCAAAAGCCGGAGGCGCCGCGGCTGTATTCACCGGTGATCATGTCTACGCCCTGGCCGAACACTTCCGTGACGTAGAACCCGGTCTTGAGCGACTTGATCAAATCCTGCGGCGAGCGTTCGCCCGGTTCGATCGCGAGATTGGTGGAGGACGGCGAGACGGAAGAGCCGCTGCGCGATCCGCGCCCGTTGGTGATCAATCCCAGTTCGCGCGCCGCCGACGTCGACAGGAACCAGTGGTTGAGCACGCCCTTTTCGACCATCAACAGTTTTTCGCCCTCGACGCCCTCGCCGTCGAACGGGCGCGAGGCCTGGCCACGCGGCCTGAGCGGCTCGTCGGTGACCGTAATCGCGGCTGCGGCCACCTGCTTGCCCATCATGTCGCGCAGGAACGAGGTTTTGCGCGCGACGGAGGCGCCATTGATGGCGCCGGCAATATGGCCGGCGATGCCGCGCGCCACGCGCGGGTCGAACACCACGTCGATCGGCCCGGTCGCCGCCTTGCGCGCGCCGAGGCGACGCACGGCGCGTTCGCCGGCCTTGCGGCCGATATCATCAGGCGCATCGAGATCGGCAAAGTGCTGGCGCGAGGAGAATTCATAGTCGCGCTCCATGCTGGTGCCCTCGCCGGCGATGACACTGGCCGAACGCGAGAACCGCGAGCCGACATAGTGGCCAAGGAAACCGTGCGAGGTGGCCAGCACCATCCCGCCCAGTCCGGCGCCGGCGCTGGCGCCGGCCGAATTGGTCACGCCCTTGACGGCAAGCCCTGCCGCTTCCGCCGCAAGGGCCGCTTCCTTCAACTGGTCGGCCGTCACTTCGGTGGCGTCGAACAGATCGAGATCGCGCGTTTGCCTGGCCAGCAGCGCCGGATCGGCCAGACCCTGATAGGGATCCTCAGGCGAGACTTTCGCCATGGCAACGGCGCGCTCGGCCAGTGCGCGCGGGTCGGACGCTGCGGTGGCCGAGACACTCGCCACGCGCTGGCCGACGAAGACGCGCAAAGAGACGTCCTCCGCCTCGGACGATTCGGTGGCCTCGACCTTGCCGAGCCGCACCGACACGCCGGTCGAACGGCCGCGCACGGCCACCGCGTCGGCGGCATCGGCGCCGGCCTTTTTGGCGGCCTCGACCAGTGCCGCGACGCGGTCGGTCAGTTTCTTAGCGTCTGATGTGTCGGCCATGCCTGTGATCCTGCTTGCCGCGGCCAGCTTGCGGCCGCGCCCACCCATCTATTGTCCCGGTCCGGCTTGTGCAATGGCGAAGGCCGGAAACAATGGAGTGATTGCCTGTGGCCCAAGACGGGCAAAAGAAGGGCGGCGCGAGCGTTTTGGTTGTCTCAGGACGCGGCCACAGGCGTCCAGATGACATCCTCGATCCTTTGCGCTCCGGTCGCCAGCATCGCCAAGCGGTCGAAGCCGAGCGCGATTCCGCTGGCCTGCGGCATGATGGCAAGGGCAGCGAGGAAATCCTCGTCCAGCGGATAGCGCTCGTCATAGATGCGCTCTTTCTCGTCCATCTCGAGGACGAAGCGCCGGCGTTGCTCCTCGGCATCGGTCAGTTCGCCAAAGCCGTTGGCGAGCTCAACGCCGCAACAATAGAGCTCGAAGCGCTCGGCGACACGAGAATCCCTCGGGCTTGGCCGGGCAAGTGCCGCCTCGGCGACCGGATATTCGCACAGGATGGTCGCGCGGCCGATGCCCAGATTGGGCTCGATCTTTTCCACCATGACGCGGCTGAACAGGTCGGCCCAGCTGTCGTCGGGCGCGGTACGCAGGCCGGCTTTGGTCAAGGCGGCGTAGAGCGCATCCCGGTTGGTGCCGCCATCGGCGGCGACGGTGGCCAGGAGGTCGATGCCGGCATGACGGGTAAAGGCGTCCGCCACCGTCAGCCGCTCCGGCTCACTGAGCGGATCGCAGTCGCGGCCCCGGAAGGAAAAGCGTGTCGCCCCAGCCCTCGTCGCGGCCAGCGCCAGCAGATCGGCGCAATCGCGCATCAGGCTCTCATAGGTCTCGCCCACCCGGTACCATTCGAGCATGGTGAATTCGGGATGGTGCAAAGGGCCGCGCTCGCGGTTGCGATAGACCGGACCGAGGCTGAAAATCCTGACTTCGCCGGCGGCGAGCAGCTTCTTGCAGGCGAATTCCGGCGAGGTGTGGAGATAAAGCGGCGCGCGCGCGCCGTCCGGCCCGACCGCCTCGGTGGCGAAGGCCGCCAGATGCGCCTCATTGCCGGGCGAGACCTGCAGCGCCGCCGTTTCCACCTCGATGAAATCATTGCGGGCAAACCAGTCGCGCAGCGCAGCGGTGAGGCTGTTGCGCAGCATCAGGCGCGGGCGGCGGTCGGCGTGAACGTCAGGCGTCCACCAGGGCGAAGCGGCGGTCATGAGCGGATTGAAGGCGTGCTGGCGCACCCCATGTCAGTTTGCAGCGGGGGCTGGCGGTTCGCGCCAAGATGCGCTACCAGCGCCGCACAAGCCGGCAAACGCCCGTCAACTCTCGCAGGATTTAAAACCGTGGTGAAAGTCATCGCCAGTTCGCTCCGCAAAGGCAATGTCGTCGACAAGGACGGCAAGCTTTATGTGATCCTCTTTGCCGAAAACATCCACCCAGGCAAGGGCACGCCCGTGACGCAGCTCGACATGCGCCGCATCGGCGACGGGGTGAAGGTTTCGGAGCGCTACCGCACCACCGAGCAGGTGGAGCGCGCCTATGTCGAGGAGCGCGAGCACACCTTCCTCTACGCCGACGGCGAAGGCTTCCACTTCATGAACCCGGAAACCTACGACCAGGTGGCGGTGACGGAAGCCGTGGTCGGCGACGCCGCCCCCTATCTGCAGGAAGGCATGCCGGTGCAGGTTTCGCAGTTCAACGGCATCGCGATTTCCCTGGTCCTGCCGCAGCGCGCTACCTTCGAAGTGGTCGAGACCGAACCGACGACCAAGGGCCAGACGGCCTCGTCCTCCTACAAGCCCGCCGTGCTTTCGAATGGCGTGCGCACCGCCGTGCCCCCGCACATCGCGCCCGGCACCCGCGTGGTGGTGATGACGGCGGATGGGTCGTATGTGGAGCGGGCGAAGGACTGAGGGGTAGCCTTCCGGCCAGGCCTTGCCAGCAAAACGTTCCCGGATAGTTTACTCGTGACCGCCAGATAGAAGTGCGGCGAAGAGCATGCGTCGATTGTGATGCGTGCTTTGCATGGATAGTGCGTCAGAAATCATCTTTCGAATGCGGATACCTCAGCAGCCCGGACGTGCTGGTCAATCGTGGTAGATCGCGTAGGGTGAGTGGATGGCAACCATGCAAAACAAATCGCACGCGGTGATGGCCCAACGTCACGAGCCTGCAGATAGTCTGGATGACTTTCCCACGCCGCCCTGGGCAACGCGCGCGTTAATCGAGCATGTGATCGGGGCCGAACGGGTAGCTGGGGGACGTTGTCTAGAACCTGCCTGTGGGCGCGGACATATGGCCAAGGCGTTGGAACCATATTTCGCCGACGTGGTGGCCAGCGATGTTGCATCGTATGGATTCGGTGAGCAACGTGATTTCTTAGGGTCTAGTTTGGATCAGCCATTGGACTGGACAATTACCAATCCACCCTTCCGTCTGGCCGAGGATTTCTTCCACCATGGTTTTGCGATCTCACAAGAGGGAGTTGCGTTACTAACCCGCACTGTCTTTCTGGAGGGCAAGGGTCGACTTGAAAGAATCTTCTCAAAGTATCCACCTACTATCGTGGCACAGCTTGGTCCTTAACGCTTGGTGATATCGCGACACGCACATATCATTTCCTGTTCAAGCCGAGGGCTGAGGTATTTCGATCCATCACGCTTGAACCTCTAGACGCTCTGTTGATTGAGTTAGCGCTCCTCACCAACGAATATGTCCGAGCCAATAGGGAGCCGCCGTCCTATGCAGAGCTTCTAGGGTATTTCCGCGAGCAGTACGCGCGGACATCGAGCCTTGATGCAAGAGGCGTTGCGGCGGAAGCTAGCGACGCACTCGAAACGCTCGCGCAGTCGATTTTGGCCAATGTGCCCCAGGGCCAGGGAGGAATACTATTCGACGCACTCACGGTGGAACAACGCAGTGAGGTGATGCGCACCCTCGCTCGCAAGGGAATCGCGCCTGCTGGCCCCATCGCCGATGGGTCTTTCATCACAGCAGCGCCAAGGGGCATGTTAGGGCGGCTCGTCGAGGCACTTCCAGAATTGGTGTTTGATGGCAAATACTGGGATTCGCCGTATTCGTCTCTGGACTATGGTGACCCACAATTGACCGACCGAGCACGTCAGCAGGTGATCGACCGTGCTACGTCGTTGATTTCGGATGCAGCTTGGTTGGCGGAGGCGGACGCTACCATCCTGGGAGCAATCCGAAAGGAAGAGTTGGTCAGGGGCCTTATGTCAGTCAGCTTAATCAGACCTGATCGGGAAATCATGTGACCGGACTGTTCCTCGACGAGCGGCGCCTATTGGACGGGCCATGGCAAGCCTTTGAGCGCGACGTTGCGCGCGCCCTTATCTACGCAGGTTTTCAGGACGTTCGCATCGTCGGCGGCACAGGTGATATGGGCGCCGATGTAGTAGGCGTAAAGGATGGTAAGGTTTGGGTTGTCCAGTGTAAATTTACCAGCACGTCATCGCCACCCAAGGCAGCTGTGGAAGAGGTGATCCAGGCTAGCCGTTTCTATGAGGCGGATGTCCTTGCGCTCGCCACCAGCCGCCCCGCAGGCAAGGCACTCAATGATGAACTCGCTAGAGCAAAGCGGTTGGGTCTTACTGTGCATCTACTTAGCCCATCAAAATTGATACAACTCGTGCAGGGCGTGCCAATGAAGCCACCCACTGCAAGAGCACTTCGGCCATATCAAGAGGAAGCTGCTGAGCGCCTGTTCGATGCACTTGAAGAAACAGGTCGAGGGCAGATCGTATTGGCTACTGGGCTTGGAAAGACTGTCGTCATGGCTGAGGTCGCAGCCCGCCTATTTTCGGCCGGAATTCTTGAGAATGGACGAATGCTCGTCCTTGCGGACAAGCGGGAATTGGTGCGGCAACTTCAAATCGGTTTCTGGGCGCAGTTGCCGAAAACAGTACCGACCCATTTGCTTGCGCCGGAGGAAGAGCCAAGCTTCTGGGACGGAATTACGTTCGCGACAGTACAGACTGTGCACGGGCGGCTCCAGAATTTGCCACCATTCGATGCAATCTTCGTCGATGAGGCCCATCATATCGGCGCACGTACCTATCAGGATGTGCTGCAGAAGCTCGCTCCAGTTCGCCTCGCAGGCGTAACGGCCACACCGTGGCGCGGTGATGAATTCGACATCGATACCCTGCTGGGACAGCCTCTCGTTCGGATCGGGATTTCCGATGGGCTCAAATACGGATACCTAAGCGAGGTCGACTACCGTTTGCTCGCCGACAACATCGACTGGGAATTTGTGCAGAAGGCGTCAAATTTCGGCTACACCCTCACGGAGTTGAATAAGCGACTAATTATCCCCACCCGCGACGAGGAAGCTGCACGCATCGTGGCGGATAACTTCAGGCGGGAAAGGCGTCGCGCAGGACTAGTCTTCTCGCCTAGTCTCAAGCACGCCGACCATTTCACTGCGACGCTCCGGCTGTTTGGCATACGTGCGGAGAGCATTCATGGGGGCATGATTGGGCGCGAACGTGACCGGCTTATGTCGCAATTCAAACGCGGCCTAATAGATATCTTATGTGCGGTTGATTTGTTTAACGAGGGCGTCGATGTTCCGGAGCTATGGCTGAAACTGGGTGATGACGGTTTGAGAAGGGCGGCGTATCGAGGCGGGTGATGAAGCCTGCCAGAACCTCTCAAGGAGAGCGATACGCCATGAACGAGACTATCAACATTGTTCGCCTTCGTCAGCCCGACGAAATCGATGATCCCCTGACGGATGTGCTTCGCACCGGCGCGCGCAAATTGCTGGCGCAGGCGATCGAGATGGAGGCCGAAGCGTTTCTTGCCGAGATGCGGGATCTCAAGCTTCCGGACGGACGTGACCGGCTGGTCCGGCACGGTCACGGGCCGGAGCGGAGCATCCAGACGGGGATCGGGGCGGTGCCCGTCAGCCGGGTGAAGGTCCGGGATCGCGGCGCGAACGGTGAAGCGGAGCGCATCCGTTTTTCCTCATCGATCCTGCCGAAATGGGCGCGTCGGACACGAAGTCTGGATGCGCTTCTTCCCGTTCTCTATCTGCGCGGCATTTCGACGGGCGACTTTCAGGAAGCTCTGGCAGCTCTGTTGGGCAAGGAGGCGCCGAACCTCTCACCCTCGGTGATCACGCGACTGACGGCGGAGTGGGGCATCGAATACGATCGTTGGCAAAAGCGCGATCTTTCGGCGCGCCGCTATGTGTATGTGTGGGCGGACGGGGTCTACCTGCAGGCCCGGATGGAAGATCATGCCGAATGCATGCTGGTCCTGATCGGCGCCACGCCCGAGGGCAAGAAAGAGCTGCTCGGCTTCCAGACCGGCATTCGTGAGAGCGCACAGAGCTGGCGCGAGCTGCTGGTCGACGTCAAGCGTCGTGGCCTGCAGATCGCGCCCGATCTTGCCGTCGGCGACGGCGCGCTTGGCTTCTGGAAAGCGCTCGATGAGCTCCTTCCCGGCACCAAGCACCAGCGATGC
Source organism: Mesorhizobium huakuii (assembly GCF_014189455.1). Taxonomy (NCBI): domain Bacteria; kingdom Pseudomonadati; phylum Pseudomonadota; class Alphaproteobacteria; order Hyphomicrobiales; family Phyllobacteriaceae; genus Mesorhizobium; species Mesorhizobium huakuii. Next base: position 5,475,046 of record NZ_CP050296.1, on the reverse strand, counting down.
TGGGTGCACAAGACAGCCAACGTGCTCAACAAGGTGCCGAAATCGGTGCAGGCCGCCATGAAGACGGACTTGCGCGAAATCTTTTCCGCCCCGAACCGAGCCTCAGCCGAGACGGCGATTGCCGTCTTTGTCGAGAAATATGATGCGAAATACGGCAAGGCGGTCGACTGCCTGACCAAAGATCAGAATGCCTTGCTGGCGTTCTACGATTTCCCCGCCGAACATTGGGATCATCTGCGAACGTCCAATCCCATCGAGAGCGTCTTTGCGACCGTTCGCCATCGCACGGTGCGTACCAAGGGCTCACTCTCCTCGAAAACCGCCAGGCTGATGGTCTTCAAGCTGGTCATGGCCGCGGCCAGGACGTGGCGACGACTGAAAGGACAAAATCAGTTGCCTAAACTCATCGCAGGTGCAACGTTCCAGGATGGAATCGAGGTCATTGAACTGAAGCCGCAGAGCGCCGCTTGATCAGCCTCGTCACCCAAATTGCAGCATAGCTCGATGTTCCGGACGTAGATCTCATCGTGTTCATGCGGGCCACCCATAGCCGACGGATATTCGTTCAGCAGCTAGGCAGAGGACTGCGCGTGTCTCAAGGAAAGGACAAGGTGATCGTCTTAGATTTTGTGACCGATCTTCGGCGTATAGCGGAGGTCGCCGAGCTCGAACGCATGGCGCGGCAGAATGCACCGACTGAGCGCCTGCCACTAGGCAGTCATTTGGTGGAGTTCTCCGACCATTCGGCCGGGTCGTTCCTGATGGAGTGGGTCAAGGATCAAGCCTCCCTCATTCTGCGCGAAGGTGACCCAACTCTCGATTTGCCGCATTTCGAATTTCCTGATCATTTGCCCTATGGTGGTATCCAATGAGGATCCCGTCAGACGTGCGATCACGCGTGAGGGCGCAGCTGTGGGAGCAAGCAGATCGGCTAGACTGGGACTCCATTGGAAGCGCCGAAAAGGCACGGCACTACAGGCAGTGGACTGACAGCTTAGCGATCGGCGGTGCTCTGTCTGCTTACATGGATCCGCGCTCAGTCAGGGTGTATATCAAGGACACGTTGTTGAAGGGCTATAGCCGCCAGAAGCTGAATCAGCATCAAGCCCTTATGCTACGTCTAGTCGGCCAGGATCAGAGCGAAATCGTAGAGGACTTTATCAAACCGCACGGCTTGCGATTCAGTGATGGCACGCTTGTCGCGTGGGGTCGTGCGGACGATTGGAAAGCTCTGCTTGGTACTCTATTTGACAGAGGTTTCGAAACTGGAGGACCAACGATGGTGGCTTTTTTCGCGCCTCACCGCGTTTCGTCAGTGCCTCATCACGTGAGATAGTGGAAGCTGCCGCGAGTCGGCTCGGCATTGAACGCTGTGCCTGGTTTGATTGATTCAGGGGCTGGTTTCTGCCAATGAGTCGAGTTGTATGCGTACCGATCGAGAGACCACCTCGGCTAGCGTTACCGGCACCGCGTTGCCAAGCTGGCGCATCGTCTCACCCCAACTGCCGTGAAACAGAAAGTCATCTGGGAAGGTTTGGATGCGCGCGCTTTCGCGCACCGAAAAATAGCGAATAGACCCGTCCGACCGACGCAACATGTTTTCACCACCGGGAACACCATGAACACCCGCCTTAAGGGTCTTAGCTGGTAGGTCGAGCGGACTTCCCGTATGCCCGGGATAAGAGCGCGCGCCCTGTATGAAGCGATGATCAGGAAACGCTTCTGCAGCCTCACGCTCGAATTCGGGATCAGGGAGTCCCAGCAGGGCATCTCTGACCGTCACCCAAGGCTTAGTCGCCGGCTCTTCGCGCAGTGGCCCAACAATGATAGCGTGATCTTTGTGCAGGATGTTGTGATGATCCCAGTAATCTCCGTTAGGGCCCTGCGACCAGGCCAAAGCTCTCAAAGAATGCGTTTCCTCGGGGAAGTTCCATTCGATGCCTAGATCAGACCGGAATCCTACAAGGAAAACTCGCTCTCGCTTTTGTGGAACGCCATAGTTGGCCGCGTTGAGCAAGCGAACCACTACGTGATAATGTAGACCTTCATGACGCCCGCTGGATTCATGACGCTCCAAACGCGCAAAGTGCTCTGACCACGATTCCTCAGGTTTCGTCAGGAGTTCAGGATGCCGCAATTGAAGTCGTATGTATTCTAGGTAATTGGAAAAAGTCGCGCGTCTTAGGCCCTTCACATTCTCAAATATAAACGCTTTGGGGTGTAGTTCGCGCACCGCGCGTATAGCTTGTGGAAACATGTCTCGCGGGTCGAGATATGCGTGATGTTTTCCTCCCATGGAGAACGGCTGGCAAGGCGGCCCTCCAGAAACCAACTCGATCGGAGGGAGATTGGCATAGTCGAACTCTCGGATATCGACTCGATGAATCGGCCAAGATTCGTTCTCCTCGAGCGTATCGCAGGCCCAACGATCCCATTCGATAACCGCCGCATGATCGAAGCCGGCACGTGCTACGCCAATGCCGAGTCCACCTGCGCCTGCAAATAGTTCAACTGATTTCACCCGAGAAATTCCCTCACCTTCCTAACGAGCGAAGCACGATCCCGCAGTTGGCATTCCCAGAGCGTTAGAACCCGCCAGCCGGCTTCTTTCAATAGTTCTTCGACCTCAATGTCGTGCTGGCGATTGCGACTGAGCTTTGGTCCCCAGAATTCAACGCGTGATTTCGGCATCCGGGTGAGCTTACAAGCTGGATCGGGATGTCGATGCCAAAAGCATCCATGCACAAAAATAGCCGCGCGACGACTGGCGAACACGAGGTCCGGCTTTCCGGGAAGGTCCTGCCGATGTAGGCGGTATCTATACCCTAAGCCATGAACCAGACAGCGCACCGCAATCTCTGGCTTGGTGTCTTTAGCACGCACGCGTGACATACGTGCCGATCTTTCCGTTGGGTTCAGGCTGTCCACGAGGTCGCGATCTCCAACTAGTCGACGGAAAGACGTGAAACGAAGCAAGCGCCACGCATCGCCTCGCTTCTGAATACTGCGCCAGCACTCCGGCTCACCCAGCCACCCGCTTCCCCCGTTTCCCCTTCCCGCCCCGCGCTTCCACCACCCGCTCCACCTCTCGCTTCAGCTGATCCTTGATATCCGCCGTCTCGTTCATCAGGGCGTCGATCTTCAGGAAATCGAGCACGCGGTATTTTGACACTGCCGGGCGGACCAGTATGTCGGGGCGGCATTGTTTTAGCTTGTTGGCGATGATCGACTGCATCATCAGCTGGGTGGCGCCGAACATCAGGTCGACGGAGGTCGGCTGCTTGCGGTCGGCTTCTTCGGGCGCGCCGACCACGTCGACGCCGATGATGATGTCGGCGTCGTTCTCTATGAGATCGAACGGCACGGGGTTGTAGATGCCGCCGTCGATCAGCAGCCTGCCGTCGCGCATCACCGGGCGGAAGACGGCGGGGATGGCGGCCGAAGCGGCAAGGGCGGAGTGCAGGTCGCCGTCGTCGAACACGGCAAGCTTGTGGCCGAAATAGTCGGTCGCCGTCACCTTCAGCGGGATTTTCAGCTCGCTGAAGGTTTCGGGAATGGCCTCAGGCAGAAACGCCTTGAGGATGCGCTCGACATTGAACTGGCTGACACGGATGCCGTTTTGCATGGCTTCGGCGATCGTGCCCGGCCTGGCGCGCCACATGCGGCTCGCGACTTCGGCGCGGCGGCCGAGGATGGAGCGGGCATAGTCGTGGATGTCCTTGCCGGTCATGCCCGCGGCCATGCCGGCGCCCATGATGGCGCCGATCGACGAGCCGGCGATCGCCACGGGTTTTATACCGAGCTCGTCCAGCGCCTCGATGACATGGATATGTGCCAGCCCGCGCGCGCCGCCGCCGCCGAAGGCTATGCCGAAGGTCGGGCTCATCCCTTGCCGGCCCCGGCCAGCGGCGGCCCGACCACCATGATGGTCGGCTCGGCGGTCAGCAGCTTTTTCGCCGCCGCCTTGACCTGGTCCAGCGTCACTGCGTTGATGTAGCCGGCGCGGCGCTGCATGTAGTCGATGCCGAGGTCGTCGAGCTGTAATTCGACCAGCGTCGCGGCGATGGAACTCGACGAGTCCAGATTGGCGATGGCATAGGCGCCGATCAGGTATTTCTTGGTTGCCGCGAGCTCAGCCTCGGTCGGGCCGTCCTCAGCCAACTGCCTGGCGACGTCGCGCACAATGCCGAGCGTCTCGGCCACGCGGTCGGAACGCGTGCCGGTGGTGACGATCAGCGCGTCGGCATGGTCCTGGTTGACCAGCGAGGAGTTGACGCCATAGGCCAGCCCGCGCTTTTCGCGCACCTCCTGGTACAGGCGCGAGGTGAAAGTGCCGCCACCAAGGATCTCGTTCATCAGCACGGCCGGGAAGAAATCCTGCGACTTGCGCTTCACGCCGGGCCAGGCAAGCTGCAGCGAGGTCTGCGGCAGATCGTAATTGACCTCCAGACGCTGTGCCAGCTTCGGCTCGACATCGGCGACCGGGGTGAGCGCCTGTTTCTCAGGCAGATCGCCGAACACCATGTCCAGCTTCTTCTTCAGCGTCTCGGCATCGATGGCGCCGACCACGGCGACATGCAGGCCGCCGCGCGCGAACACCGCCTTGTGCAGGGTTTTCAGATCGTCCTGCGTGATCGCGGCGATGCTCTGCCTGGTGCCCTGGTCGGAGCGCGAATAGGGGTGGTCGCCATAGATGGCGCGCGCCCATTTGTGCTGCGCCACCGTGTCGGGGTCATTCTCGTTGGCGATGATGCCGGACAGGATCTGGGCGCGGATGCGGTCGATCGGCGCCTGGTCGAAGCGCGGCTCGTTGACCGCCAGCCGCAGCAGATCGAAGGCCTCGTCGCGCTGTTCGGCCAGCATGCGCATGGAGCCGTAGATGCCGTCGCGGGTTTCCTCGAAACTCATCTCGGCGCCGGCATCGTCGAGCCTGATCTGGAAGGCTTCCGAATCGAGAGGGCCGGCGCCCTCGTCGAACAGGCCGGTCATCAGATTGGCCAGCCCTTCCTTGCCCACCGGATCCTGCGTCGAGCCGCCACCGAAGACGAAGCGGACGGCGACGATCGGGACCGAATAATCCTCGACCAGCCACGCGGTGATGCCTTTTGGCGATGTGACCTGCTGGATATCCATGGCGCGGGCGGCAAGTGCCGGCAGGACCAGGAAGAGGATGGAGAGGAGCAAAGTGACCAAGGCGGCGCACGTTCTTCTTTCTCCCCTTGTGGGAGAAGGTGGATCGGCGCGCAGCGCCGAGACGGTTGAGGGGTGTTCCAGCGGAGTGAGACGTTGGTGTTCTGCCGCAGTGCCCGGGTCGGTTGAGACGTTGCGCCAAGCTGGAACACCCCTCATCCGACCGAGCTTCGCTCGGCCCCCTTCTCCCACAAGGGGAGAAGGGGGAGCCTGGCGGGGAGAAGTCAACGCGCCGCTAAACTGGTTCGTCATCATCAATTCCCCGCCTGTTGCTGCGGCAAGAGATAGCCGGTCGTCGAGCGGGCGAGCACCAGATAGCGCGCGGCGACGGCCTTGACCTCGTCCGCCGTGACCTTGCGGATGCGGTCCGGCCATTGCTGCACATCCTGCACATTGCCGCCGGTGGCCAGTGTCGAGCCATAGATTTCGGCCATGGAATCCTGCTTGTCGCGGGCAAAGACCATCGACCGGACATAGCGGTCCTTGGCTTTTTCGAGTTCATCCGCCGTGACGCCGCCGCTGGCGATGCGCGCCACCTCGGCGTCGACCGCGGCCTCGACATCGGCCAGCTTGGCGTCGCCGCGCGGCGCGCCGTAGACGGTGAAATTTGTGTCGTCGAGCATGGTGCCCTGGAAATACGCACCGGCGCTGGAAGCGATGCCTTGCTGGACGACCAGCGCCTGGTAGAGCCGGCTGCGGTTGCCGCCACCGAGGATTTCGGCCAGCAGATCAAGCGCCTCGGCCTCGCCCGGCTTGCCGGTGTGGTAGGACGGCACCACCCATTGCGTCGAGAAACTCGGCACGCTGACGCGGGCGTCGGTGAGCGTGACGGTGCGCTTGGTGTTCTGCTCCGGCTCGACCGGGCGGATGCGCGGCGGCAGGTCCGGCCCGCGCGCCACCTTGCCATAGGTTTTTTCGGCCAGCGCCTTCACCGCCTCCGGCTCGACATCGCCGGCCACGATCAGCACGGCGTTGTTGGGGCGGTAGTATTTGTCATAGAAGGCGGTGGCGTCGATGCGGTTCAGCTGCTCCATCTCCTGCATCCAGCCGATGACGGGGATGCGATAGGGCTGGTTCTGCCAGAGCGTCGCATCGACTTCCTCGTCGAGCACCGCCTGCGGATTGTTGTCGATGCGCGAGCGGCGTTCCTCCAGGATGACATCGCGCTCGGTCTTGATCACGTCGTCGGTGAGGATGAGGTTGCGCATGCGGTCGGCTTCAAAACCCATCATCTGCTCGAGCGCCGACGGCGCCACCGTCTCGTGGAAAGCGGTGTAGTCGTAGGAGGTGAAGGCGTTGTTGGAGCCGCCAATGTCGGAGACGGCGCGGTCGAACTCGCCGGCCGCGTGATGGGTCGTCGCCTTGAACATCAGATGCTCGAAGAAATGCGCGATGCCGGATTTGCCAGGTGGCTCATCGGCACTGCCGATCTTGTACCAGACCATATGGGTGACGATCGGCGCGCGGTGATCGGGTATGACGACCACCTCCATGCCGTTGTCGAGCAGGAAATCCGTCACCTTGAACTCGGCCGGCTTGGTGTTGGGCGAAACAGTGCTGTCGGCCAGCGCGGAGCCGTTGAGCGTGAAGGCCAGCGACGTTGCCAGCAGTGTTCCGCGCAGCCATTCAGCCTGAAATGTCATCAATGGCTCCGGTTCGTAGAGCAGTTGATCGTTTCACGGAAACGCCGAACTGCTCTATCTCTGTGTTCTGATGCAATTCCGGACGGAAAACCGCATAGCACTTTTCCTGGAATTGCTTGGGTACGACGATAGGCAAGGTGCTGGCGACAAGCAAAGTGAATTGTTGTTGCCGGCAAAGGCGGCGGCAAAGAGGCCGCGCAACGCAGGCGTGTCAGGCAGCCTCGATGAAACGGATGATGGTCTCGCCATAGTTGCGCTCATCCAGCACCACAAAGCCTGGGCCCGGTTCGAAGGGAACCATCGCCGTCTCCTCGACAACGCACAGCGCGCCGGGCCGCAGCCAGCCGCCGGCCTTCGCCGACTGCAAGGCGCGCTCGCCCAGGCCCTTGCCATAGGGCGGGTCGGCGAAGACGAGGCCGAACGGCGCCAGCGTGCCCGCCTCGCCAAGGCCAGTGGCATCGCGGCGAAAAATCTTGGTACGGCCGGTCAGGCCGAAGGCCTCGACATTGTCGCGGATCAGGCCACGGCCTTCGGCCGATTCCTCGATGAAGACGCCATAGGAGGCGCCGCGCGACAGCGCTTCCAGACCAAGCGCGCCGGTGCCGGCAAACAGATCGAGCACGCGCGCGCCGTCCAGTTGTTCGGCAAAGCGATGCGCCAGCACGTTGAAGACGGCCTCGCGGGTGCGGTCGGTCGTCGGACGGATGGCGCTGCTGCGGGGCGTCGCCAGCGGACGCCCGCGAAACTCACCGCCGACGATTCTCATCGTGTCCGGGGGCCTTTGGGGCCGCCGCGCGGCCGCTCGCCGCCACCGCCGCCGCCGGAACGCTCGCCACGCGGCTTGCCGAACGGTTTTGCGCCGCCCGGTTTGCCGTCGGGCTTGCCATAGGACGGTTTGAACGAGGCCTTGCGCGCCTTGGCCTCGGCCGCCTTGGCGGCATCGGCTTCCGCCCTGCCCTTGCCGATCGGCCGGGCACCTGGTGCCATCCAGACATTGGCCTTGCGCTGGCCGGGTGGCTCTATCGGCCGCTGCTCGCGCTCGGATTTCTTGCCGCCGCCACGAGGCTTGTCGCCGAAGCCACCGCGCGGCTTATCGCCGAAGCTGCCGCGTGGCTTGTCGCCAAAGCCGCCGCGTTCGGGCCGGGGCCCGCGTTCGCCAAAGCTCTTTTCCGGCCGCTCGCCCCTGTCGGGGCTGGTCGACAGTTTGCCGAGCGCCTCGTCGCGGCTGCCTTCGCGGCGCTTGCGGTTCTTGATCAGCCCGCCCTCGCCGATCGGCCGGCGCTCGCCGTCGCGCGTGAATTTCGGCCGCTCGGGCTCCGGCTCGCGGATTTCGGTGCGCCGCACCGGCTTGTTGGAAAACGGCTTGGTTATCTCGGCGTCGAAATTGGCGCCGGATTCCTCGACCAGGCGCTCGCCAAGCTGGTCGCGCAGCACGCGGCCCTTGATCTCCAGCACATGGCCTTCGGGAAGATCCTCGAGCTGGAACGGGCCGTAGGAGATGCGGATCAGCCGCGTCACGTCGAGGCCGAGCGCGCCGAGGATATTCCTGACCTCGCGGTTCTTGCCTTCGCGCAGGCCGATCGTCAGCCATGCGTTGGTGCCCTGCTCACGGTCGAGCGTCGCCTCGATGGCGCCATAGAAGACGCCGTCGACGGCAATGCCTTCGCGCAGGCCGGCGAGCGCGCTTTCCTCGACCTTGCCGTGGACGCGCACGCGGTAGCGGCGCAGCCAGCCGGTGGCCGGCAGTTCAAGCACGCGCGACAGGCCGCCATCATTGGTGAGCAGCAGCAGGCCTTCGGTGTTGATGTCGAGCCGGCCAATGGTCATCAGCCGCGGCAATTCGGCCGGCAGCACGTCGAACACAGTCTTGCGACCCTCGGGATCGCGGTTGGTGGTGACGACGCCGGCCGGCTTGTGGAACAGGAACAGGCGCGTGCGTTCGATCGGCGGGATCTCCATGCCGTCGAGATGGATGATGTCGCCAGGCATGACATTGAAAGCCGGCGACGACAGCGCCCGGCCATTGACCTTGACCCGCCCGGCCGCAATCAATTCCTCGGCGTCGCGGCGCGAGGCAAGGCCGGCACGCGCCAGCCGCTTGGCGATGCGCTCGCCGGCCTCTTCCGTCGCTTCTGCCGGACGCGGGCGCGGCTTGAAGCCGCCCGATGCCCCTTGTGGCCGATCATTGAAATCACGCTTGGGGCGATCACTGAAGTCGCGCTTGGGCCGGTCAGCGAAGTCACGCTTAGGGCGATCACCAAAATCACGCTTGGGACGGTCGAAACGCTTTTCGCCGCCCTCCACCGCCGCAGCAACCGGACGGTCACCGCGTGGAGCGTGGGGTTTGCGCGGCCCTTCGCGCTTCTCGTAGGGCTTGCGCTCGCCTTCGGCCGCTGTCGGACGGTCGCCGCGTGGAGCGTAGGGTTTGCGCGGTCCTTCGCGCTTTTCATAGGGCTTGCGTTCGCCTTCAGCCGCCATCGGACGGTCGCCGCGTGGAGCGTAGGGCTTGCGTGGTCCTTCGCGCTTCTCATAGGGCTTGCGTTCGCCTTCGGCCGCCATTGGACGGTCGCCGCCCGGCGCGTAGGGCTTGCGTGGTCCTTCGCGCTTTTCATAGGGCTTGCCCGCAGGGCGTGGCCCCTTGCTGAACGGCTTGTCGCCACCCTTGAAGTCGCGCTTTGGGCGTTCGCCCTCGGCGGCCATCGGCCGATCGCCGCGCGGCGCGTAAGGTTTCTTGGCGCCGAAGGATGGCTTGCCTGCGCCTCGCGGAGCCGCAGGTTTCTTGCCCGGGCCTTTTTGGCGCGGAGATTTCTTGTCGTTGTCGTCCATGTGGCCTTTGTCCGTTTGCGCTGCTACAGCGTGGCGCATCCTTTCGGGCGCGCAACGAACGCTGGTGCACTTTGATTTGGCGCATGATCATTTCCGAAAATCGAGTCCGATTTTCGGGTTGATGCGCTCCATAACAGGATCGCCAGAGTTTGTCAGGGAAAAGTGGAAACCGGTTTTCCCGGAAAAGCAGGATCATCAGAGTTTGTCAGCGAAAAGTGGAGACTGGTTTTTCCTGAAAGACAAACGAAAACCAAAAAGCCTGGAGTGGCGAGGAGATAATCGGAATGGAAATCGCGTGAAGCGACCGGATTTCATGGCGCTGGCGCTGAAGGAAGCCGAAGCGGCAGCCTTGCGCGGCGAAGTGCCGGTTGGCGCCGTCATCGCCACTGGCAGCACAGTCGTTGCAAAGGCCGGCAACCGCACCCGCGAGCTTGCCGATCCGACGGCGCATGCCGAGATGCTGGTGATCCGCGAAGCCTGTGGGAAACTCTCGGCCGAGCGGCTCACCGGCCACGATCTCTATGTGACGCTGGAACCTTGCGCTATGTGTGCCGGCGCCATTTCCTTCGCCAGGTTGCGCCGGCTTTACTTCGGCGCCGCCGACGAAAAGGGCGGTGCGGTCGTCAATGGCGTACGCTTCTTCGCCTCGCCGACCTGCCACCATGCGCCAGACATCTATCCGGGCATGGGCGAGACCGAAGCGGCCCTGCTGCTGAAGGATTTTTTCAGGGAACGTCGCGACTGAACCACGCAGTGCCCTCCGAAAATGGGCACTGAGGCCGATCTTACAGGGACGGCAACCAGTCGAACCAGCCGCCCTTCTTGCCTTCCGCCTCTTTCTTCAGGCGGCGTTCCTTCTTGTATTCGTCCTCGCCGAGTTCGTTCTGCGGCGCCGTGTCGGACGCGACGCGGTAAGCCAACGGCGGCTCGCTCAGATATTTGCGGGTGTTGGGGTCGCCCTGCTTGCTTGCGGCAAGACGACGCTGAATTTCGGCGGCGCGGCCCTTGTCGGAGTCCGCGGGCGTCCATGCCGGCGGGTGGCTGGAGCCTGAATCCGCCATCGCCTTTTTACCGAGGCTGGATCAGTCTGCACATCGTCGACGATCTCAGCCTGATAGCTCGGATCATTCTGGTGGGCGGTCGCGTCGGCGCGCAGGCGGGCTCGGCGCTGCTCGGGCGATTCGGGCCATTGGGCGCTTGCCGTCTCGATGCTTTCCTGCGGTGCAGGCAGCGCGTCCTTCTGTCCAGGAGCGGGCTTCACCAAGGTGGGGCGAGGCTTGTAGTCAATCGGATCCTTGTGCTTCGGCGCAAAGGAGACGGCGCCGGTGAGATCGCCGGCCAGCTGTTCGGCGGCGGTCTTGTCGGTTCCATAGGTCGGAGAGCCCATGCAGCCAGACAAAGCCAGGCCCGATGCGACAAGCGGCGCCAGCAGCGCAAGGCGCGCGTTATATCTCTCGGTCATGCCAAAAAGTCCCACTCTAGACAGCCTCTCGATCGCCACCGGTCTTATGACCGATCCCCATCGTCCAAGCACTTGCGACGGAAATCCGGCGACAATTTGTCTTCCGGAGTTTCGCGTGTTTACCTCAACCACTCGTTAAGGGCAACGCACGGGCGGATTTGCACCGCCCGGCGTGGCATTTGTGCACTATTGATCGGTGCATGTCGTTTTCCCAAAACCGCGGCACACTTTTGGGCGACATGCACTGTTGATCGGGTGCATGTCGTTTTCCCAAAACCGACATGCACTTAACGCCGGCTGAGCGCCTTCAGTTCATGCAGCACGGCGGCATCGCGCGCCGAGACATCGGGAAATGCAGGATCCTGTCCGACATCGGCCGTGTAGCGCCAGGAACGCGCGCATTTGACCAGGCCGCGATCCTCCGCCTTCTCGACGACCACGGCGACGCCCTTGACATCGTCGAGCGTGAAGGCGCCTTTCGGCGCCTCGCCATGGGCAATGACGAGATCGCTGGTGATCGCCATCTCGGCCATGTCGACGTCCGCTATCGCCGCCTCGAGCGCCGCGTCGTTGATGGTGACGACCGGCACCGCCTCCAGCGAGGAGCCGATCACCTTCTGGGCACGCGCGATCTCGAGCGCGCCGGTGACGACGCGGCGCACCTGCCTGACCTTGCGCCATTTTTCCGCCAGCGCCTCGTTCTTCCAATCCGCCGGGATTTCCGGGAACTGGTCGAGATGCACCGAAACGGCATCGGGATGCCGGTCGAGCCAGGCCTCTTCCATGGTGAAGGGCAGCATAGGCGCCAGCCATTTCACCAGACACTCGAACAGATGGCGCACCACCTGAACCGAGGCCTTACGCTTCACGCTCGACGGCGCGTCGCAGTAGAGCGCGTCCTTGCGGATGTCGAAATAGAAGGCCGACAGCTCGACCACCATGAAATCGATGAGCGCTCGGGTGATGCGCTTGAACTCGAAGGCATCATAGCCCTGGCGCACCACCTCATCGAGTTCGGCCAGCCGATGCAGCATCAGCCGCTCCAGCTCCGGCATGGCTTCCAGCGGCACGGTCTTGCCATCGTCATGGGCGAGCGTGCCCAGCATCCAGCGGATGGTGTTGCGCAGCTTTCGGTAGGCGTCGATGTTGGTCTGCAGCACGTTCTTGCCGAGCCGCTGGTCTTCCCAATAGTCCGTCGTCACCACCCACAGGCGCAGGATGTCGGCGCCGGATTGCTTGATGACGTCCTGCGGCACCACCGTGTTGCCGAGCGACTTCGACATCTTGCGACCGTCTTCGTCCATGGTGAAGCCGTGGGTGACGACGGTGTCGTAAGGCGCCCTGCCCCGGGTGCCGCAGCTTTCGAGCAGCGAGGAATGGAACCAGCCGCGATGCTGGTCGGACCCTTCGAGATAGACGTCAGCCGGCCACTTCAGGTCAGGCCGGTCTTCCAGCGTGAAGACATGCGTCGAGCCCGAATCGAACCAGACGTCGAGGATGTCCATCACCTGCCGCCACCGGGAGGCATCATGGTTGCCGAGGAAGCGCTCCTTGGCGCCGGCGGCGAACCAGGCATCGGCGCCCTCTTCCTCGAAGGCGTCCATGATACGCTTATTGACCGCCGCGTCCTTCAGCACGTTGCCGTCCTCATCGGCGAAGACGGCGATCGGCACGCCCCAGGCGCGCTGGCGCGACAGCACCCAGTCAGGGCGCTCCTCGATCATGGCGCGGATGCGGTTCTGGCCGGCGGCCGGCACGAAGCGCGTGTCGTCGATGGCCTTCAACGCGCGGCTGCGCAGCGTCGTGCCGTCGCCGAGGTCCTTGTCCATGTAGACGAACCACTGCGGCGTGTTGCGGAAGATGACCGGCTTCTTCGACCGCCAGGAATGCGGGTAGCTGTGCTTCAGGCGGCCGCGCGCGAACAGCGCGTTGCGCTTGATCAGCTCATCGATGACCGCCTGGTTGGCGTTGCCCTTCTTGCCGTTGTCGTCGATCACACGCGCAGGTCCGCCCTCGCGATCCGGGCCGAAGCCCGGCGCCTCCTTGGTGAAGAAGCCGGCATCATCGACCGTGAACGGGATCACCGTGTCGACGCCACGTGCGCGCAGCTGGGGCGCGGCGTCCATCCAGGCGTCAAAATCCTCGCGGCCATGGCTGGGAGCGGTGTGGACGAAACCGGTGCCGGCATCGTCGGTCACATGGTCGCCCGCGATCATCGGCACCGGGAACTCGTAACCGCCGCCGAGGCCCTTGAAGGGGTGCGAAAGCACAAGATTTCCAAGCTGTTCGGCGCTGATGCCGTGAAGGCGCTTCAAGGTGACCTTGGCCTTGGCCTGGCTTTCCTCGGCGAGCGCGTCGGCAAAGATCAGCTTCTCACCCGGCTGCGGGCCAAACGCGTTCTCGGCCGCCGTCACCTCGTAGAGCCCGTAAGCGATACGCGGCGAATAGCTGACGGCGCGGTTGCCCGGGATGGTCCAGGGCGTCGTCGTCCAGATGACGACATGGGCATCCAGCAAGTCCAGCGACCGCCCGCTCAGGTCCGGATTGAGTTCCGCAGGCTGCCCGTCCACGACACTGGCAACGACGAGATTGGCCACCGGAAACTTCGCCCAGATCGTATCGGACTCATAGTCCTGATACTCGATCTCGGCCTCGGCCAACGCGGTGCGCTCGACGACACTCCACATCACCGGCTTCGAGCCGCGATAGAGCTGGCCCGACAAAGCGAATTTCAACAGTTCGCCGGCGATGCGCGCCTCGGCATGGAAAGCCATCGTCGTATAGGGGTTCTTGAAGTCGCCGATGACGCCAAGCCGCTGGAATTCGCCGCCCTGCACCGTGATCCAGTGCGCGGCGAATTCACGGCATTCCTTGCGGAACTCGTTGACCGGTACCTCGTCCTTGTTCTTGCCCTTGGCGCGGTACTGCTCCTCGATCTTCCACTCGATCGGCAGGCCGTGGCAGTCCCAGCCAGGCACGTAGTTGGAGTCATAGCCACGCATCTGGAACGAGCGGGTGATGACATCCTTGAGGATCTTGTTCAGCGCATGGCCGATATGGATGTTGCCGTTTGCGTAGGGCGGGCCGTCATGCAGCACGTATTTCGTGCGGCCGGCGGCACTCTCGCGCAGCTTGCGGTAGAGGTCCATGTCCTGCCAGCGCTTGACCAGCGCCGGTTCCTTCTCGGGCAAGCCGGCGCGCATCGGGAAATCCGTCTGCGGCAAATAAAGCGTCTTCGAATAGTCGATCGTTTCAACTGTGTCGGTCATTGATCTGCCATCTGCGTAGCCCGTCGGCACAAAGCCCGGGCGTTGAAGTCTTTGGTTGACGCCTATCGTTTTCCCAAAACCGGACCCACTTTTTGGGCGATATGCGTCGATGTTCTGGAAAAAGCGCGAGGGCGCACGCGAAACTCCCGGCGGCTCCGGCGGCGCTCAGGCCACCCGGAACACCGGGCCAGTAATTCGTATCGCGATCGCGAAAAGGCGCGAAAAGCTCATCATGGCGTGGCTTTTAGCGGAGATAGGCGCAGGAATAAAGCGTCTCGTTCGATCTCGCCTACATCTTGAAGTCGAAGCGATAGGTGGTCGACACGCCGACCATGAACTGGTTGCGGTCGCCGCGCTCCTTGACCAGGCTGGAATCGGCCGCCGGGCCTTTCAGGCGTGAATATTCGCCGAACAGGCTGGCGGTCATCGGATCGGTCACCTTCCAGGTCACCGCGCCGCCGAGACCGACGGATTTCAGGCCGCCGCCGGGATTGTACTGGCTCAGGCCCGAGGCCACGGCTTCCTGTGCGTTGACGCCATAATAAGCGTCGAAATAGTTGGCCGAGGCAAAGGACACGCGCGGGCCACCCGAAATCCTGACGGTTGGCGTCACATCATAGAAGGCGTCGGCGGCGATATCGGCGACAAAGCCGTTGTGGGCACGGATGCCATGCCGCAATTCGGCACGCGCGCGCATCCAGTCCGTCGGATAGAATTCGAAGAAGCCGCCGACTTCGCCGCCCCAGCGGACCGGATCGAGACCCTTGAGCTCGTCGGCATTGCTGTCATCGCGTGAGAACAGGAACTTGCCGGTCAGGCCGGCGCGGACGCTGCCGTCATCGACAAGCGCCAGCGAAATGTTGTCGTTGCGCGAGGTGAAGCGTGCCTGGGGGCCTGCCTTGCCCAAGGAGATGATGGGCTGGGCGCTCAGCATGTATTTCTTGCCGCCCTCGAAATTGGGCGCGACCAGGCCAGTGGCGCCAACCGTCAGATACCAGTCGCCGGACAGCCAGCCGAAAGCGCCATCGCCGGCCTCGGCCGCGGAGGCGCCCAGCAAGGAGGCAGTCAGAAGCAGCGGAATCGCTCGGACAATACGCATCGATACCCCTTACGCGAAACACGCCGGAACAAACACCCGGCATCGCTCAAGCCATGGCGCCAGTTCGGTAAAATTTGACTTAACATCCGTAACAGTTGCGTCGGCCAACCTTGTGTCCGGCCGCGCCGGATCAGGCGCGGCGCGGCGCGGTCGGCAAGTCCAGCAGCCCTCTCACGGTCTTGCTGCCCTTGCCGGCAATGCGCGCCGATCCGTCGTCACCCACCTCCACCGTTGCACCGTTGGCAAAGCTTAGCGACCAGCCGTCGCCCTTGGCGTTGCGGCGGCGGTCGATAAGCTCGATGCCGGCAGCGGTGACAAGGGCGACGATCCCGTCAACGTTCATCGTTTTCCTGCGGACACGGGCCTTCAATTGAGGTCGAGCCCGGCGGTAAGATCGCCGAGCGGTGGTTCGCCGTGCGCGGCGACGGCCCTGTCGCGAACCACGATGCCGTACAGCACCGGCAGTTCGAAGCGCTCGGTGATGAAGCGCAGGATCGAAGTCGTGTCATAGGGCGTCTGATCGACATAGCCGTGCTTGGCGAAGGGCGAAACGATGATGGCGGGGATGCGTGTGCCCGGCCCCCAGCGGTCGCCCTTGGGCGGAGCGACGTGATCCCAGATGCCGCCATTCTCGTCATAGGTGACGACGACCAGCATATGCGGCCATTGCGGGCTTTTCTCCAGATGGGCGACGACGTCGGCGATATGGCGATCTCCGGCCTCGATGTCGGCATAGCCGGAATGCTCGTTGAGATTGCCCTGTGGCTTGTAGAAGGAGACCTGTGGCAGGGCGCCGTCGTCGATCGCCTGGATGAAGCTAACGCCGCCCAGCCCGCCGTCGCGCAAATGTTCGCGCCTGGCAGCGGTGCCCGGCGCGTAATTGGCATAATAATTGAACGGTTGGTGGTGGTACTGGAAATTCGGAATCGGCGAGTTGTTGCCGTGGTCGAGCGTGTACTGCCAGGCGCCCGAATACCATGCCCAGGTGATGTGCTTGAGGCTAAGCATGTCGCCGATGGTCGGCTCCGTCTGGGGCGGCAGCGTGGTGGGCTTGGCCGGATCCGCAAGGAGCGGATCGCCGCCAGGCGCCGGATCGGTGCCGCTCGGTTGGTAAGGCGGCTGCATCGTGTTCACCGCGTGGAAGTCCGGCGTCAGATTGCCATCGGAGACAAATTTCGGAATGCCGTCGCGCGCCGATTTCGGCGAATTGTCGGCGATCTTCAGCGCTGTGCCGCTATCATCCGTTACCGAAATCGACGGTTTGGCCGGGCTCTTGTCGGCATCGGCGTAGTAAGGCGCGCAAGCGCAGATCAGCCATTGGTGGTTGAAAAACGAGCCGCCGAACCCACCCATGAAGAAATGATCGGCCAGCACGTATTTCTGCGCGACCGACCACATGTCGGTCTTGGAAGCGTCCCAATTGCTCATCGGCATGGCACCTGAATCGGCCCAGGCAACGAACATGTCGTTCTTGCCGCCGTTGATCTGCATCTGGTTCTGGTAGTAGCGATGCCAGAGATCGCGCGTTGTGACGCTGAGCTGCACGTTGAAACCCTTCGCGTCGTTCACGGTGAACGGCGCGTTTGGAAGGTGCTCGGTCATCGCCTGCGTCACCGGCGGCGTGACGCCCTTGGCGGTCAGCCCGTCCCACACCGGCGGCAGTTCGGACAGCACCGAGCCGTCACGGTCGCGCTGCTGTAGGCTTTCCTGGCTGGCTTTGTCGATGCCTTCGGCACCGGGAAAATGGCCATAGAGATTGTCGAAGGCGCGGTTCTCGGCGAAGATGACGACCACCGTTTCTATCTTGGTGATGCCATCCGGCGGATCGCCGGGCTGCGCTGCGAATGCGGAAGCCGCAGTGGCAGCGAGCAGGGCGAGAGTTGAGGAAAACAGGGCGAGCCCATGGGATCGCTTCATTGTCATACCTCCCTGGTGCAAAGGGGGATGACACCAGCTTCGACGCGCCTTTGCAATAGCCACCGCGCTGGACGGGTAGTGCCATTGGGATTATCTTCCTTCAACCGCAGGATGCGCGGCCAGATGTGGAGGGAGATGGATCATGACCTTGCACGGCGATACACTGAAGAACGCGATCGGGGAGACCCGGGCGAAGTGGGGATGGTTTGTCGGACTGGGCGTGTTGCTGCTGATCCTCGGCGGCATTGCCTTTGGCAATCTGTTCATCGCCACGGTGGCTTCCGTCTATGTCGTCGGCTGGCTGATGCTGGTGGCCGGCATCATAGAGATCATGCATGCTTTCGGGGTCAAGACCTGGAGCCGCTTCTTATACTGGCTGCTCAGCGGACTGCTTTACGCGGTCGCCGGATTTTTCGCTTTCGACAATCCGCTGCTGGCCTCGGCGGTGCTGACCTTCCTGCTCGCCGTTGCGCTCGTCGCCTCCGGCGCGCTGCGGGCTTGGGTCGGCTACAGTCACCGCCCGGAACAGGGCTGGGGCTGGATCGTCGCGGCAGGCATCATCAGCGTGCTTGCGGGCTTGATCATCGCCATGGGTTGGCCGGTCAACAGCCTGTGGGTGCTCGGACTGTTCCTGGCGATCGACCTGATCTTCCAGGGCTGGACCTTCATCGCGGTCGGCCTTGCGCTGAAGAAGTAGCTCAGAACGCCACGGAAGCGTCCAGACCGGATAGCGGCTTGACGCCGGCAAGCAGCGCGCGTGCTTCGGCTTCATCGCGCTTCATCTGCACCACCAAGGCATCGAGTCCATCAAATTTGATCTCGCTGCGCAGGAAGCCGAAGAACGAGACCTGGCAGGTCTCGCCATAGAGATCGCCGGAAAAATCGAAGACGAAGGTTTCCAGAAGCGGCGCGCCATTGTCATCGACAGTCGGGCGGCGGCCAAAGCTGGCGACACCGTCATGCAGCGTGCCGTCGGCGCGCCGGAAGCGGACGGCATAGATTCCTTCCTTGAGGGTGGCTTCCGCGGGAAGCCGCATATTCGCCGTGGGAAAGCCGAGCGTTCGTCCGAGTTGCTGGCCGCCGACGACCTCGCTTTCCACAGTGAAGCGATAGCCGAGCAGACCGGCGGCCTCGGCCACCTCGCCATTGCAGAGCAAGGCCCGGATCCGGCTCGATGAAACCACCTCGGCGCCCTCGTCGCGAAAGGCGTCGACAAGTGTGACGCCAAAGCCATGGCGTTCGCCGGCCGCCATCAGATAGGCCGGTCCGCCCTGGCGATCCTTGCCGAAATGGAAATCGAAACCGGTCACGGCGTGGGTGATGCCGAGCGTCCTTTCCAGCACGTCGGTGACGAACGCTTCCGCCGACAGCGAGGCGAAGTCGCGCGTGAATGGCTGCTCGACGAGTGCGGCAAAGCCCAGCAATGACAGAAGCCGCGCCTTCATCGGCGGCGGCGTCAGCACGAACAGCGGCATGTCAGGCCTGAAGACCTTTCGCGGATGCGGTTCGAAGCTCAGCACCAGGGCCGGCACGTCACGCCGCACAGCCTCGGCCAGCGCCAGTTCGAGCACCGCCTGATGGCCACGGTGGACGCCATCGAAATTGCCGATCGCGACAACGCCGCCACGCAGGTTGGCGGGCAGCGGCGCGGTTGCCGAGAGATGCTGGAAGGCTACCATTGCCACCTACTGCAGTCTGACCATGACGGCCACCGGACGATAGCCGTGCCGTTCCAGGAAGAGCCCGAGTTTTGCCGGGTCCGGCCGGGATGCATCGCCGTAGTCGCGGGCATGAATGCCGCCGGAAACATAGAGAACGTCGAAACCATTGTCGGCCGCGCCCTTCACATCGGTCATCATCCCGTCGCCGATGGCCAACACCTGAGAACGCTCAACCGGCCGGCCAAGCACCTCCGCCACCTCCTTCATCGCAACGTCGTAGACGGGCGCATAGGGCTTTCCGGCGATCAGCGTGCGGCCGCCGAGCTGGGCATAGTCGCGCGCCAGGGCACCGGCGCACCAGATGATCCGTTCGCCGCGCTCCACCATGATATCGGGATTGGCGCAGATGAACGGCAGGTTTCTGGCCCGCAATCGGCGCAGCATTTCCGCATAATCCTCAGGCTTCTCGACCTCGTCATTGAACAGCCCGGTGCAGACAACGCCGGCGGCTTCGAATTCCTCGACGAGATCGACATCGAGGCCGTCATAGAGGGTCAGGTCGCGGTCGGCGCCGATGTGGAAAACCTTGCGTGGCCCCTCCGCGATCAGGTCACGGGTCACGTCGCCCGAGGTCACCACACGGTCGTAGGCTGACGGCGGAACGCCGATTGCGCTCATCTGAGCCACGACATCGGTGTTGCGGCGGGGCGAGTTGGTAATGAGGACAACGGGAATACCGGCTGCCCTTGCCTTGGCCAGCGCCGCCGCGGCAGCGGGAAAATGCCATTCGCCATTGTGCACCACGCCCCAGACATCGCAAAGAATTGCCGAATAGGCTTTCGAGACGTCTTCGAGCGAGCCGACGATTTCAGGCGAATCCGCCATGCCGTTTCCTTCAATATGAGCGTTGCGAGTGCCCCGGCCGGACGGTTCGCCGCAGCGGGTTCGAATTATCCGAACCGATCCATGCTGTCACCAGCTTTCACGCATCGTCAGTTGATCGGCAAGTTCCCCTGACTAAGCAGGGCGTTTTGTGTTGAACCGCATCGCGCCCGCTGCCCTCGCATTGGTTAGCGGTTGGTGAAGCGCCAACCAAGCAATAGAGCGGTTTCCCAAACCCGTCCTTCAGCGTTTTGTGAAAAGTTGGCGTCAAATCGAGAATCCGCCGGCGGGGGCCGCTGCAAGACATGCATGAAATCTGGCGCCAGTTCCGCCGCGACAGACGCGGAAACTATGCTCTTATGACAGTCGTGGCGATGGTGCCGTTGATGGGCGGCCTGGCGATCGCGGTCGACTTCACCGAAATGAACCGCGAAAAGCAGATGGTGACGAATGCGCTCGATGCCGCCAACTTCGCCACGGCGCGCCGGCTGACGGAAGGCGCGACCGACGACCAGTTGAGAGCCTATGCGCTCGATTTCTTCAATGCCAACCTGAACGATGTCGATCCCGCCAGCACGACGCTCAACGTCACTTTGCCGAGCAACACCAGCGGCGGTGGCCTGCTCACGATGACGGCGCAGCTTGCCTACAAGCCCTATTTCTATCCTGCCTTCGCCCAGATGGTCGGCAAATCCGCGACCGATGCGAACCAGAGGATCAGCTTCAACGTCACCTCCCAGGTGCGGCTGAAGAACACGCTGGAAGTTGCCCTGGTGCTCGACAATTCCGGATCGATGACCACACTCGGCACCGGCTCTGGACAAAAGCGCATCGATCTTCTCAAGACTGCGTCGAAGCAGCTGGTCGACACGCTGGCCCAGCAGGCGGTCATGATCAAGCAGGTCGACAAGCCGGTGCAGTTCGGCCTCGTGCCCTTTGCCGCTTCGGTCAATGTCGGCCCCGGCAATGGCAACGCGTCGTGGATGGACACCGAAGGCCTGTCGCCGGTGTCGAACGAGAATTTTGACTGGTCGACGCTGAATGCGGCCAACAAATACGCCCAGCAGACCAACGGCATCTGGTACAAGCGCGGCACTGGCTGGGGCACCGAGGAAGGCCAGATGCTGACCCGGTTTTCGCTGTATCGGGACATGAAGGTCGTCACCAACCACGAGCGTGTCGTCAACAGCAAGCGGGTGGTTTGCGACGAGTACAATTCGAACAACACCTGCAGACGCAGCCACGACGAATATGACTACATCGATTCCTACGGTCCGTTTGCCAGCTGGCAGGGCTGCGTGGAGGCCCGGCCCTACCCCTACAATGTCAACGACACCCCGCCATCCGGCGGCTCGGCCAACACGGGCATAGGCGTCGGCGATCCGGCAACGATGTTCGTGCCGATGTTCGCTCCCGACGAGCCCGGCAATCACTGGAAGCTCACCCAGGACCCCGACGAAGCCGCCCCGGTGACCTACGGCGCGGTGAACAGCTGGTGGAACGACGATCCTTCGAGCAGCACCGGCCAAACGCGGCTGCGTAACATGGCCAAATATTTCCAGCTGCGGCCGATCGATGCGCCGGCGCTGCCCTCCGGCAATGGCCCGAACTACAGCTGCACCACCAACCCGATCACGCCGCTGACCGATGTCAGCGTCACCGATGGGGCCACCGCGATCAAGGCCGCGATCGACCTGATGCAGCCGAATGGCGGCACCAATGTTCCCGAGGGCCTGGCGTGGGGCTGGCGGGTGGTCTCAAGCGGCGAACCGTTCACGCAAGGGCGCCCGGAAACCGAGAAGGGCAACGACAAGGTGGTGATCGTGCTGACCGACGGCGCCAACACCTACTACACACCCTCCTCGCTGGGCTATTCAGATCCCGCCAACTCGAAATCGACCTATGCGTCCTACGGCTATCTCAACCCCGGCTATAACGGCACCTCGGTCGGCCGCATGTTCATGGGCACATCGAGCGCCATCGGTCAGCTCGACTATTCGAACGGCAATTACACCAACGCACTCAACGAACAGATGGCAACGCTCTGCAACAACGCCAAGGCAGCCAACATCATGGTGATGACGGTGGCGCTCGACCTGTCGACGACCAAGGCAAGCGACAAGCTGGCGATCGATGCGCTGAAATCCTGCTCGTCGGACTCGCGCTTCCGCAAGGACCCGACGGATCCGACCAAGCCGGTGAAGCTGTTCTGGAATGCGACGGGCGCCAGCCTGTCGAACGATTTCAAGGAAATCGGCAACGAACTGTCGAACCTGCGGGTAGTCGGCTAAAGCCGTCTGGCGCAACGCCTGGCGCCGCCAAGCCCTTGCAGGCGCGTGCGATCACGGGCACAGAGGAGCCGCTCGCGGGATCGCGCATCCATCGCGGCACGCTTAGGGGACGAACAATGCCCGATACCGCCAATCATATCGCCTTCGCGCTGGTCTGCCTCGGCATGGTGCTGACGCCAGGCCCGAACATGATCTACCTGATCTCGCGTTCGCTGTCGCAAGGGCCGAAGGCCGGACTGATCTCGCTTGGCGGGGTCGCGGTCGGCTTCCTGTTCTATGTGGTGTCGGCGGCGTTCGGCATCACCGCGCTGCTGCTCGCCGTGCCCTATGCCTATGACGCGCTGCGCTTTGCCGGCGTGCTCTATCTCTTGTGGCTTGCCTGGCAGGCCGTGAAGCCTGGCGGACGTTCGCCGTTCCAGGTGCGCGACCTGCCGAAAGACCGGCCGCGCAAGCTGTTCGCCATGGGGCTGATGACCAATCTGCTCAACCCCAAGGTGGCGGTGCTCTATCTGTCGCTGCTGCCGCAATTCATCAGCATCGGCAAAGGCCACGTCCTGTCGCAGCTCTTGGTTCTGGGCGCGACGCAGATCTCAATCAGCCTGACCGTCAATGCCATCATCGCGGTGACGGCCGGCTCGATCGCCACCTTCCTTGCCGGGCGGCCATTGTGGCTGGTCATCCAGCGCTGGATGATGGGAGGCGTGCTGACGGCGCTGGCGCTGAAGATGGCGACCGACGCTCAGCGCTGAGCCCTTCCGGCAGAGCATGGTCCCAAAACCGGTTCCCACTTTTGGGGATCATGCCTTAGTTGAGCATGATCTTTTCCCAAAACCGGTTCCCACTTTTGGGGATCATGCCTTGGCCTACATCGGCCGGCGGATCGGCCGGATCTGTGCCGGCTCGACCACCTTGCGGTAGAGGTGCCAGGTGGCGTGGCCGAGGATCGGCATGACCACAGCCAGTCCGGCAAACAGCGGGATGGAGCCGATCACCAGCAGCACCGCAACCAGCAGCCCCCACAGCGCCATCTGCAGCGGGTTTGCCATCACCGCCCGGGCCGAGGTTTCGATTGCCGAGACGGCACCGACATCACGGTCGAGCAGCAACGGAAAGGCGATCACCGTTGTGGCCAGCACCACCACGGCAAAGACAAACCCGGCCGCATTGCCAAGCAGAGATCAAGGTCCAGCCCTTGCCGGTCGTCAGCACGTCGCGAGCAAAGGCACCGATCGAAGCCGGCGGCTGGTCGCCGAACAGGCTGGTGTAGATCGATTGCGCGGTGAACAGCCACAGCAGGAACAGCGCAAACAGCATGATGCCGATGACCGCGATCGACGGCAGCGCCGGGGAACGGCGCACATCCAGCGCATGGCGCCAATCCGTGTTCATGCCGAGTTCGCGCCGGCGGCTGATCTCGTAGAGCCCGATCGCGGCAAAAGGCCCGACCAGGGCAAAGCCTGACATCAAGGGATAGACGAGTTGAATGGCGTTGGAACCCGACGACCATTGGGTGAGGATCAGGCCGACAATCGGATAGATCAGACACAGAAACACGTAGTGGGACGGTTTTGCCCAGAAATCCTCGGCGCCGAGCTTGAGCGCGTCCCAGAGATCCGTCGTGGTGATGCGGCGCACCGTGGGCTGCACATGCATCCCATACGCGTCCGCCATGACATGAAAGCCGGCCATAACCATCCTCCCGTGTGTCGGGGGCGGTCACGCGGTGAGGCCGCCCGTAGCTGCCACTGCAAGAACGAGAGTGACGATAGCAGATCTGGCGTCGGTTGTCGCCGCGTCAATGGCTGGAACCAGTCGTTGTCGTGTTCATCTCCGGCTATTGCCCCTCATTGAGCGTGCCGGACGGCCTTCGTTTGGCGAGCCACCTCGCCTCATTTCAGAATCTATGCATTTTAGCTATTGCTTAAATTACTCATAGAGACCCCAAGCGTATCACCTAGGCATTGCAAACCTTGGCGGCGGACGATGTTTACATTGAGGGGCTTCTGGCCTTCGAAGCGGGGCAACTTTGCCATGGCGACCGCCATAGCGATGCTGCCGATAATGGTTGTCGTGGCCGGCACGATCGATCTGACGGGCACGAGTGACGACGCCGCGCAATTGCAGAACTCGCTGGACGCGGCAGGGCTTGCCGTCGGCACGAAGTACCTGCCCAGCATGGCCGCGAGTGATGTCCAGGGACTTGGGCTGACATTCTTCGCGGCCAATTTGAGCCTCGCCGACCAGCAGGAATATTCCGACAGCGTCTCCGCTTTTTCGACAACCGCCAGCGGCGACCCGAGCGCCTATTACATCTCGCTTTCATCCAGCATCAACCATCCGAGCTTCATCAATGGCGCGGCCCCCTGGCCAGCTCACCGCTCGGCCACGGTCAAGATGAACCCCGGTGCGCAGGCCTGTGTGCTGGCGCTCGATCCACATGCGTCGTCAGCCGTAAGCCTGCAGGGCTCGACCAATGTCTCTATGACCAGCTGCGTCATCGCGGCAAACTCGGACGCGTCCGATGCCGTCAGCAGAGGCGGTTCCGCACAGGTTTCAGCGGGCTGCGTCTCGACCGTCGGCGGCACTTACGGGCTTTCGCCGCCCAGTGCCAATCTTACCTGCGGAGCCCCGCTCGAACATCAATATGCATCTTTCGATCCTCTGGCGGACGTCGTCCCTCCCCCTCCACATTGTGCCTGCCGGTCCCGAACGGCAAAACCTATACGCTGTCGCCCGGAACCTATTGCGACAAGACGTTGTCGGGAAACATCACGCTCAATCCGGGCGTCTACATCTTCCGTGGCGTCACCATAAAGCCCGGCGGCAACGGCAGCCTGACCGGTCAAGGCGTGACCCTGTTCCTCATGGAGGGCTCACAGATCACCATAAATGCCAATGAACAGGTGAACCTATCGCCACCCACCAGCGGTCCCTACGCCGGCATCACCATATTCGAGAACCGCGGCAACACATCGGCCTTGACGCTGAATGGCGGTGCAAATTCCGTGATCAGCGGTTTCGTCTACGCGCCTGACGCGGCGGTTTCCTTTGCCGGCAACTCAGATATGAGCGGTCAGGGGGGACTGTCTGAGGCTTGTTGGCTTGACCGTGCAGATGACGGGAAACTCATCCATCAAAACCGACTGCTCGGCCGTGTTTGGAAATCGCGAAATGTATGCCAGCCGGATGATCACGCTTGTCAAATGAGCGGTTAGCCTCTCATTTCCATCCCAGATTCTGCCGCCCTGCCCGGCAAAAGCCATGATCGCCATTATGTCAGGTGGGCATGATGATCGCGAAAACTGCAAACTCCCCGATCCCGAATCCGAACAGGCACACGTTGCTCATGGTAGCTGGCCTCGCGGCCCTTGCCGTGCTTTCCGCCTGCAGCACCGTCTCAGTCCCGACGGGCGAAGGCGCAGGCGTCTCTTCCTCGGCCACTGCCACTCTGGCGGGCCTGCGCGCCACAGCCGGGCTCGGCCCGCTGACGCCGGACACCCAACTCGAGCAGGCGGCGCTGCAGCAGGCCGGCTACATGGCGTCGCGGGAGCGCATGAGCCACACCACCGGCTGGGGCAAGGATTTCGCCTCGCGCATGAAGGACAATGGCGTGCGGGGAGCGCGGCCGAGAACATCGCCGAAGGCCGCTTCGACCAGCAAGAACTGTTCGACATCTGGATGCATTCGCAGGGCCACCGGCGCAACATACTCGATGCGGATTTCAGCCGCTTCGGGCTCGCCTATGTCCGCGACGGACGTGACCCCAACCTGCGCTATTGGTCGCTGGTTCTCGGCAGGTAGCGTCACACACTTTTGGGCGGCATGCATTTTCCTGTTTGATGCATGTCGTTATCCCAAAACCGCTACGCACTTTTGGGCGACATGCATTACTTCGTCGTCGCCTTGAATTTTTCCATCAGATAAGGGCCGGAGCGCACCGGTGCGTATCTCGGCGCCTCGCCATCGGCAAGACAGGCGTCGAGCACCTTGATCTCGGCATCCCAGTTCGGCTGGTGGAAGAAGGCCATGGACTGGCGCCGGTCCCTGCCGCCCTGATCGGCAGGCGGATTGACCACACGATGCACGGTGGAGACCCAGCGGTCGTTAGTCCAGCGCGCCATCAGGTCGCCAATGTTGATGACGAAGGCTCCCGGGATCGGCGGCACCTCGGTCCATTCTCCATCCGGCGTGATGATCTGAAGGCCACGTGATCCGGCCTGCGGCAAAAGGATGGTCAGGCTGCCATAGTCTGTGTGGGCGCCGGCGCGGATCTGTCCAGGCTTCGGCGCGACATGCTGTTCGGGATAGTTGAGCGCCCGCAGCGCGCTGATCGGCGCATCGAGATAGCTGTCGAAATGATTTTCAGGCAGGCCAAGCGCGGTGGCGAAGACCCGCATGACGCGCAGCGCCAGATCCTTGAGCGCGGCATAGTAGGCCTTCCAGGCGTCGACGAATCCGTCCGGTTCTTCAGGCCAGATCGTTTCGGCATAACAGAAGGCGAGCGCTTCGGGATCCGACATGCCTTGCGGCACGCCGAGCGGTCCGCCGTTGAAACTCTCCTTGAGGTCGGGCGGCGTTTCGACATTGCGGGATTTTGCCAGCGCCTCCAACTCCGGACCGAGATAGCCGTAGGGGTATCCCTTGTAGGGCGCCCTCGCGCGCTGCTTCTGCTGCGGCGGTAGATCGAAGAAGGCACGTGCCTTGGACCATGCCGCGTCGATCACCGCCTGCGGAATGCCGTGGTTGGTCACAGCCAGGAATCCGGTGTCGCGGCAGATGCGGTCGACCTCGGCGCCGAGCGTCTTTTTCTCCCGCGCGCCCGCGTTTTCGAACCGCTTGAGGTCGAATACCGGAAATGTCGCCTGCATCATTCTCGCATCCAGATGGTCGCCCACCGGGACGATGCAGTCGGGTTCGGCAATAGGCTAGGCCCAACCGACCTGTCCGTCCTAGTCCATATGCGCCAAAGGCGCGACCCCGACCTGCGATACTTGGCCTTGGGCAAGTAGCCGCCGACCAAGCGGCCGCACCGATCTTTGCAGAGCCTGCGTTCCGGCGCGTGCCGCCGATACCGAAGATGTCGAGCACCACTCTTCATCTCATTATACCAGTTGACATGATGATTAATATAACTAGGGTCGGCTTCGAAGGCTCAGCGCATCTTGAGGGAGCCCGACGAGGAGGAAACTATGCAAACGTCGAGGAAAATTCGGCGCATAGCGCTTTTGAGCGGTATCGCCATGATGGTCGCCGGCGCGGCGTCGGCCCAGGAGATCAAGGTCTGGACTTTGACCTTCGCCAACGATTCCGCAAACAAGGCCTGGGCTGACATCGTGAAGGAGTTCGAGGCCGCCAATCAAGGCGTCACCATCAAGGTTGAGGGCCGCGGCACGGATGAACACAAGTCGGCGCTACGCGTCGCCTCAGGTTCCGACCAGGGACCAGACATCTATTTCATGTGGGGCGGCCTCGGCCTTGGCGGCGAATTCGTCAAGGCGGGACTTAGCCTACCGCTCGACAAATACTACGCCGAATACAAATGGGACGACGAACTGCTCTCACCGGCGCTTTCCTTTTCCAAGCAGTATGAGGGTGGCAGGCACGGCGTACCCTACACATTCCACGGCGAGGCGCTCTACTACAACAAGGCGCTGTTCGAGAAGGCCGGCATCACCACGGCCCCCGCGACCTATGATGAGCTCATCGCCGACGCCGAGAAGCTCAAAGCCGCCGGCATTCCGGCGATCACCTTTGGCGGAACCGTCAACTGGCACGTCATGCGTCTCATGGATATGATCCTGGAAACCAAATGCGGCGTCGAGAAGCATGACCAGCTGATGAGCATGCGGGTGAGCTGGGCCGACGAGTCCTGCGCCACGGCCTCCTTCGAGGAGTTCCACAAATGGACATCGAATTACACGCTGAAGCCGTTCATGGGCATCGATCAGGCGCAGTCGTTCAATCTCTTCCTCGGCAATCGGGCCGCCATGATGCTTGAAGGCGACTGGCTGGTGGGACAGCTCAAGGGCGAAAACCGCACAGCCGATTTCGGCCTGTTCGCGTTCCCGACCGGCACCGACCGCCTCTATGGCTTCGCCGAGTACAACTACATTTCGACCAAGAGCAAAGTTCCCGACATCGCCGCCAAATTCCTGAACTATCTGGAATCCACCGACGTGCAGCAAAAGCACCTTGGCGATTTCGGTTCGATCTCGGTCAACAAGAACGTAAAGTACACGAGCACCGAACCGCTCGACCAGAAATGGATCGAGATTTTCGGCAAGTTCCCGTCGACATTCGTCAATGGCGACCAGGCCTTCCCGCTCGATGTCACGACCGAATATTTCCGGGTCATCAACGAGGTTGCCAGCGACAATCTCGATCCCAAGGCGGCAGCTGCCGAGCTGCAGAAATTCATCGGCAACCGCAGCTGATATTGAACCTCGCGATGGCCGGCCCGACAAGCCGAAGGCCGGGGCCGGCCAGCCGATTTTTTCGCACCGCTCCTGGGACCATACATGGCTGTGAACATTTCCGCCGCCGATCGCCATGCGCGAATGCCGACCCGGTCAGGTCAGCTTCGCCGGAAACTGCAGGATCCGACCCTGCAGGGACTGATGCTGCTGGCGCCTGCGGTGCTGGCCTACGCAGTCTTTGCCTTCTACCCGATGATCGACGTCATCCAGCTCAGCTTCATGAAATGGAATGGACTGAACGCGGACAAGCATTGGGTGGGGCTCGACAACTACCGCTACGTGCTGCACGACGATCCGGTGTTCTGGGTCGCCTTCAAGAACACGCTGATCTGGACGTTTCTGTCGGTCATCTTCCCGCCGCTGATCGGCTTTGGGCTGGCGCTCGGCCTCAACCAGAACATCCCCGGTCGCTCGCCGCTGCGCGCTCTGTTCTACATGCCCGTGATCATCGCGCCGATCGCGGTGGCAACGATGTGGCGCTGGATGTTCGACCCTTTCTTCGGGCTGTTCAACAGCCTGCTCTCCGCGGCCGGATGGGCCAACCTGATCCAGGATTGGCTGGGTGACCGCAGCGTCGCACTCTATTCGGTCTTCATAGGCTATGTCTGGGAGGTCGCGGGCTTCTCGATGGTGTTGTTCCTGGCCGGGCTGCAAGGGGTCTCACAGACGCTGATCGAAGCCGCCCGCATCGATGGCGCAGGACGCTTCCAGCTGTTCCGCTACGTGACGCTGCCGGCGCTGAGGCCCACCATCACCATCGTCCTGATCCTGTCGCTGATCAACTCGCTGAAAGCCTTCGACATCGTCTACGGCATGACCGGCGGCGGACCGGCGCAATCGACGCAGATGCTGGCCATGTGGGCCTATACACAAGCCATGCAACTCGGTGACTTCGGCGCGGCAGCGCCATTTCCGTCGTGCTTCTGCTCATCACCGTCGCCGTCGTCATCCCCTACCTGCGCTGGACGCTCAAGCGGCAGGAGGCCTATCAATGAGCGGCGTCGCCAGCCCCTTTCGCCAGGCCGGCGCGGAGCGGGTGGATCCGCTGCTGGTGGCACTGTGGATCGCGCTGATCATCGTCGCCATGATCTGGATCGCGCCGTTCGTATTCATCATCTTTACGTCGCTAAAATCGAACGCGACGGTGATGGGGAGCGGCGCGTTCTCGCCACCGACCAGCATCGCCTGGGAGAATTTTACCAATGCCTGGCGGCGCGGCGATTTCGGCACAACGGTCGTCAACAGCACCATCATCACCGTCATCAAGGTGCCGCTCGGGCTGATGATATCGGCCATGGCCGCCTATTCGCTGAGCCGCATCCAGATCCGGGGACACAAGGTGGTCTTCCTTGCCATCGTGTTCGGCACGATGATCCCGTTCCAGGTGATGCTGGCGCCGATCTTCAAGCAGGTGAACAGCTTCGGGCTGATCAACACCTATGTCGGCATCATCCTGCCCTATCTCGCCTTCGGCGTCCCTTACCAAGTGTTCATCCTGCACGGTTTCTTCAAAGACGTGCCGAAGGAACTGAGCGAGGCGGCGCTTATCGACGGCGCGTCGCATTTCACCGTGTTCCGGCGCATCTTCCTGCCGGTGTCGCTGCCGGTGCTTGCGGCGCTGCTGATCCTCGACTTCGTCGCCACCTGGAACGAATTCGCCATGGCACTGGTCATCCTGCAGGATCCGGATCGCTGGACGCTGCCGCTTGGCCTGATGTCGTTCCAGAGCCAATTCGCCCGCGACTACGGTCAGCTCAACGCGGCGATCGTGATGACGGTGCTGCCGGCGGCGATCGTCTACCTCATCTTCCAGCGCTACTTCGTCTCGGGGCTGACATCGGGCGCGGTCAAGGAATAACAACGCAAGGAACCACGCATGGCCGACGGCACGACAGTCGAGAAATGGGACATATTCGAGATCGAACTGAAGGGGCCCGCGGGTGGCAATCCCTTTGCCGAGATCGAGTTCTCCGCCAGTTTTTCGCAAGCCAGCCGCAGCGTCGCGGTTCCCGGCTTCTACGATGGCGACGGCACCTATCGCATCCGTTTCATGCCGGACAATGAAGGCAGCTGGAGCTACATCACGCACTCCACCATTCCGTCACTGGCGGGCAAGAGCGGCGCCTTCGAGGCGGTGGCACCTTCGTCCGGCAACCACGGCCCGGTGCACGTGCGCAACAAATTCCATTTCGCCTACGCCGACGGCACGCCCTACTTCCCGTTCGGCACCACTTGCTATGCCTGGACGCACCAGCCGCTCGACATGCAGGCCGAGACGCTGGCGACGTTGAAGACGGCACGTTTCAACAAGTTACGCATGGGCGTCTTCCCGAAGGACTATCCCTTCAACACCAATCCCGCACTGTATGCGATCTTCGAGACCGGGCCGGACGGCAAGGAAGACTTCGACCGGCCGAACCCTGTTGCATTCCGCCATTTCGAGACGCAGGTCGGCGAGTTGCGCGATCTCGGCATCGAAGCCGATATCATCATCTTCCATCCCTATGACCGTTGGGGTTACGCCAACATGAGCGCGGCCCAGGATTTCCGCTATGTCGCCTACCTCGCCGCACGGCTTGCCGCCTACCGCAACGTCTGGTGGTCGTTGGCCAACGAGTACGATTTCCTGCTCGACACCAAGCCGATGGCGCAGTGGGACCGCTACTTCCATATCCTCGAGGAAAACGACCCCTACCAACATCTGAAATCGATCCACAATGGTGAGCAGTCGATGAATTTCGACCACCGCAAGCCATGGGTCAGCCATGTCTGCATCCAGAACTGGGATGTGAAACGCACGCCCGAATGGCGCGACGCCTACGGCAAGCCGGTCGTCAACGACGAACCTGAATATGAAGGCAACATCGTCTTCCCATGGGGCAACATCAGTGCCGAAGAACTGGTGCACCGCTTCTGGCTCACCGTCATGCGCGGCGGCTATGCCGGGCATGGCGAAACCTACATGCACCCCCCAGGATCTAATCTGGTGGGCCAAGGGCGGCCGGCTTCACGGCGAGGCGTGGAAGCGGATCGGCTTCCTGCGCAACCTCATCGAAGAGGACGTCAGCAATGGGTTGGAGCCGATGGGCCACAACGGTGCCTGGCCGTGGAGTCGGGTCTCCGGCGCCAGAGACGGCGATCTTCGCTACATCTATCTTGGCGAGCATCAGCCGGTCATCTGGTCGACCGGCCTGCCGCTGGAAGATGGCGACTACGACGTCGATGTGATCGACGCCTGGGAGATGACCGTGACGCCGGCGAGGAAAGTGGCGGCGCCGATCCCGCATCCAACACGCCATGGCTCGGTCGTGCGCGGGGGGCAAGGCGGACGCTGCTTTCGGGGTCGAGTTACCCGGCAAGCCATATCAAGCCATCCGCGCCAGGCCACGGCGCTAGTAAACGGGGCTACAAGATGTCTTCTGTCCAGATCGTCGACGTGAAGAAGTCCTATGGTGCGACCCCCGTGATCCATGGGGTCAGCGTCGACATTGAGGATGGCGAGTTCGTCATCCTCGTCGGCCCTTCGGGCTGCGGAAAATCGACCCTGCTGCGCATGATTGCCGGGCTCGAAACCATCTCGGGCGGCGAGATATCGATCGGCGAGCGAGTGGTGAATCATCTGCAGCCGAAGGAACGGGACATCGCCATGGTGTTCCAGAACTATGCGCTCTATCCGCAGATGACCGTCGCGCAAAATATGGGTTTCGCCCTCGAACTCGCCGGCGCCAAGAAAGCCGAGATCAAGGAAAAGGTAGACACGGCGGCATCGATCCTGGGGCTGCAGCCGCTGCTCGCGCGCTATCCGCGCCAGTTGTCGGGCGGCCAGCGCCAACGCGTCGCCATGGGCCGCGCCATCGTGCGCGATCCCAAGGTATTCCTGTTCGACGAGCCGCTCTCCAACCTCGACGCCAAGCTGCGCGTGCAGATGCGCTCCGAGATCAAGGCGCTGCACCAGCGTCTCAAATCGACCATCGTCTATGTCACACACGACCAGATCGAGGCGATGACGATGGCCGACAAGATCGTCGTGCTCAATGGCGGCAGGATCGAGCAGATCGGCTCGCCGCTCGACCTGTACGACCGGCCGGTCAATATGTTCGTCGCCGGATTCCTTGGATCGCCGGCGATGAATTTCATCGAAGGAACAGCGCGCGACAATCCTCATCCCGGCCTCGAACTGGACGACGGATCGATTATCCCGCTGTCAGCCATTCCTGCCACAGCCGCAGGGCGGCGCCTCGTGCTGGGCGTGCGTCCGGAAGACATTCACATCGACAGCGCAACCGGCGCAGCGGCCAGGGTAATTGTCGTCGAGCCCACGGGCGCGGAGACGCATCTTTCTGTCGAAATGGCGGGCCACGAACTCGTCTGCGTGCTGCGCGAGCGCGTCATTTTGAGACCGGATGAGACCGTCATGCTTTCCCTGCGAAAGTCGACCGTGCATTTCTTCGACCCGGCGTCGGGGAGCCGCATTTGACCGCAGGCACCGCGGCGGCGGCCCGAGGGCCTAGTCCATATGCGCTGCAGGTGCGCCGCCGCCGGCCGGCGCAGCCTTCGGCTTGCGCAGCAGGAAGACGAACGGGATGGCGAGCAGCGTCATCACCATCAGGATTTTGAAGTCGTTGACGTAGGAGATCATCATCGCCTGGAGATTGACCATGCGATCGACCTCCGACAGCGCCATCGGATCGCCGCCCGCGGCCGCCGGCGAGACCGCCCAGAGGTTAGGATTGAACGGGTTGATGAAGGCTGAAAGCTCGGCGTGGTTGATCTGCGTGTTGCGTACCAAGAGCACCGTCACGACCGAGACGCCGATCGACGAGCCAAGATTGCGCACCAGGCTGAACAGCGCGGTCGCGTCGGTGCGGTAGCGTGCGTCGAGCGTGGCGAAGGCAACCGTCGACAGCGGCACGAACACCATTCCCATCCCCAGGCCCTGGATGACGCCGGAGCTGATGATCAGCCAGTTATCCATCTGCGGGGTGAAGCTCGCCATGGTGTAGAGCGACTGGGCGGTCAGCAGAAAGCCGATGACGACGAGAATCCTGGCGTCGATCTTGCCCATGAGCCGCCCGACGACGAGCATCGAAACCATCGTGCCGATACCGCGCGGACCTATGACGACACCGATGGTGATGGTCGGATAGCCGAAAATGGTCGACAGCATTGGCGGCAGCAGCGACATCGAGGCCAGGATGAGCACACCCATGACGAAGATGAACGCCAGGCCGGTCACGAAATTCTGGTCGAGGAAGATCTTCGGATCGATGAAGGGATGTTCCGCCGTCACTGTGTGAATGATGAACACCCAGAAGCCGGTGATGGCCAGGCCGAGTTCGATCCAGATCTCGACCGAGGAAAACCAGTCGACCTCGCCGCCGCGGTCCAGCATCAGCTGCAGCGCGCCGACGCCGAGCGATATCATGGCAAAGCCGAAGAAGTCGAAGCTGCGCACCCGCCGGGCAACGGCCGGCAGATAGGCCGCCATGCCAAGGAAGGCGACGATGCCGACCGGCAGGTTGATGAAGAACACCCAGCGCCAGTTGAAATTGTCGGTCAGCCAGCCGCCTAGCGTCGGGCCCAGGATCGGTCCCAGCATGATGCCGGCACCCCAGATGGCCATGGCCTGGCCGTGACGCTCCTTGGGGTTGATGTCGAGCAGGAATGTCTGCGACAGCGGCACGATGGCGGCGCCGAACACGCCTTGCATCAGCCGGAACAGCACAATGGTTTCAAGGCTCCATGCCAGGCCGCACAGCATGGAGAAGATGGTGAAGCCGACCACCGCCGTCAGGAACAATTCCTTGCGGCCGAAACGGTCGGCGAGCCAGCCGGTGACCGGCGTCATGATGGCGGCTGCCACGATATAGGATGTCAGCACCCAGTTGATGTTGTCCGGGGAGGCACCGAGATCGCCGGTCATCGTCGGCAGCGCGACGTTAGCGATGGTGGTGTCGAGCGCCTGCATGATCGTCGCCAGCATGAGCGCAACCGTGATCAGGCCGCGATGCGGCACTTCCTTGAAAGGTTCTGGCGTGCTCATGATGCGGAACTTCCAGCAGGTAACAAAAACGTGTACATAGGGTGTCCGGGCGGCAACGCCTTCCGTTGAAGACCCTCATCGCGGTGGGACGCGATTATCGATGTGGGGGTTACATCGATCGAAAGTCTCTGATG
This sequence comes from Mesorhizobium huakuii, assembly GCF_014189455.1. NCBI lineage: Bacteria > Pseudomonadati > Pseudomonadota > Alphaproteobacteria > Hyphomicrobiales > Phyllobacteriaceae > Mesorhizobium > Mesorhizobium huakuii. The sequence goes on along the minus strand of NZ_CP050296.1, from coordinate 5,440,153 downwards.
AGCGGATGCCTGCCGCCCGGAAACATGAGGACCGAAGGGTCCGTCACGAAGATTTCAGATTTCGGCCTGGCCGCGACGCGGCCCGAACCAAACGCTGATCCTTCCCACTCCTCCCATCAGACCAATCCCTGCTATCCACTTCCACCCGCCTGGCCGCCGCGGGCTTCCGCTGACTTTACTGCGCGGGCTCGCCAGCCGTGGCGTGACCGAATATTGCGGGAAAACCGCGGGCGACGCCGGTGTCGACGGTGACAGAGGCGCTCATGCCGGTCCGCAGCGCCATTTTGGCGTCGGGATCGGTCAGCTCCAGGCGCACCGGAATGCGCTGCGTGACCTTGACCCAGTTGCCGGTGGCGTTCTGGGCGGGCAGCAGCGAGAATTCAGCACCCGTTCCCGCACCGATCGCCTTGACCGTCGCTTCGAAGGTCTTGCCCGGATAGGTGTCGACGACGATCTCGGCCTTCTGGCCTGGCCTCATGTTGGTGAGCTGGGTTTCCTTGAAATTGGCATCGATCCAGGTGTCGTTGGTCTCGACCAGCGAAAACAGCGGCGTGCCGGAGCCGACATACTGGCCGACCTTGAAGGACGAGGCCTGGGAGATGACGCCATCGGCGGGCGCCTTCACCGTAGTCCGCGCCAGGTCGTAGGCGGCCTTGTCGCGCGCGGCGAGCGCGGCCATCACGGTCGGATGCTTGTCGGTTTCGATGTCGGGGTTGCCGCCGAGTGCGGCCTTGGCGCTGATGATGCCTTGCTGGGCGACGGCGACCTGCTGCTTTGCCTTGTCGAGGTCGTTGCGGGCTTCATCCAGCGACGATTTGGCGTTGATGCCCTTCTGCGCGAGATCGGCGGCGCGGTCATATTGCGACTGGGCGTAGTCGACCTCGCTGCTGGCGGACTTCTCCTGCGCCGTCGACTGGCTGTAGGCGGCGCGCAGCTGCTCGACGTTGAGGCGCGCCGCGGCAACCGCGGCGTCGGCCTGGGCAAGCGCGATCCGGTAAGGCTCGGGGTCGATTGTGAACAGAAGATCGCCCTGCTTGACCATCTGATGGTCCGCTATCGCAACCTGGACGATGCGGCCCGCCGTGTCCGAGGCGATCGACACCTTGGCCTGCTGCAGATTGGCGTTTTCCGTTTCCTGATAGCGTCCACCGGTCACCCAGACATAGCCGCCGCCGATAATCAGCGCCGCCGGCAAGGCAAACATCAAGAAGAAGCGGCCCATGCGGCGCTTCTTCTTCGGCGCCGGGACCGGCTCCATGGGAGGAGCGACCGCAACAGGAACGGCAACCGGTTGGGCCGGCGCCTCCATCTCCACCTTGGCGGCGTTTTCGTCTATCTTGGCTACCGCGTTCATGCTGCTGCGCCTTTCGTAGGCTCGACTTTTTCCGAGGTATCGCCGTCCGCCAGATTCTGTGCCATCGCATCGAGCGCCCTGATCAGGACGCGACGGTCCTCCGGAGAAACGCCGACAAGCGACTCCTCATAGACTTCGCCGGCGAGGCTCTTGACCTCGGCATAGGCAGCGCTTGCCTTGGCGGTCGGGAAAATCATGCGCACGCGGCGGTCGGCGGCGTCGGCGCGGCGCTCGATCCAGCCGCCCTCTTCCATCCGGTCGACAAGGCGCGAGACACTGATCGGCTCGATTTCGAGCAGTTCAGCGAGCCGGGCCTGGGTGACTCCCTCCTCCTTGGCGACACGCACCATGAGGCGCCATTGCGCCGAGGACAGGCCAAGCCCACTGGCGCGCGTCTCGAAACGCTTGCGCATCAGGCGTTGCACGTCGTGGATCAAAAATCCCAATCTGTCGATGCCATCTGAAACCATGAGCGGTATATATAATAAGCGTGCTTACTATTCAAGCGGCTGCGTCGCCCCGGAAGCCGGCAAATGTGCATGGCATGATCATGGTTAGCGACTGGTGAGGGCCGTGACCCGAGATGGGGTACGCAGCGACCGAGCATCGCCAGGCGACGTTCAAATACCGGCCCCATCAAGGCCGCGAGTACCCGTTTGGGCGCTGCGGCCGCTGGTCGCGTATGACATATTCATGTACAGCCGCAAGTCAGGATCGGGGGATCGACGCCATGCCGACGCTTTACGCGCTCAAGCCGGCTTTCCAGGGAAGACTGCGGCCGCTGGTCAACCGGCTGGCGGCAATCGGCGTCACCGCCAACAGCATCACCATACTGGCGGCCCTGATGTCGATCGCGGCAGGAGCGGCCATCGCGATCCTGCACGAATGGCGCTGGCCGCTGCTGCTCATTCCCGTGGTGCTGTTCGTGCGCATGGCGCTCAACGCCGTGGATGGCATGCTGGCGCGCGAACATGGCCAAGCTTCGACACTCGGCATGTATCTGAACGAGATTTGCGATGTCGTTTCGGACCTGGCGCTGATCCTGCCTTTCGCCGCCTTTACGCTGTTCAGCGCATGGGGCGTCATCGCTTTCGCCATCACCGCGGTGCTGACCGAGTTCGCCGGTGTGCTCGGCATCGCCGCCGGCATCGGACGCAACTATGCCGGGCCGTTTGGCAAGAGCGACAGGGCGCTGGCGCTGGGCGTGGTGGCGGTCCTGTGCGCCGCCGGGCTGTGGCCATCATCCATCGCGGCGTTTGTGTTTCCGGCCATGGCAACGCTTTCACTGCTGACCGCCATAAACCGGATACGCGCCGGTCTTATTGGCAGCGCCAGCTGAGCACAGGGGCTCGCCATGCCGCCAGAGGGAAAGACCATGATGCACGGACCGATTGCAGCGGCTGCCGAAAACCTTGGCCGGCAGGCACAAGAGCGTGTCTTCCACAGCCATGACGGGACCGAGATCTTCTACCGGTTCTGGCCGGCGGCCTCCGCCGATGCCAACGGCGCGGTGGTGCTCTTCCATCGCGGCCATGAACATGGCGGCCGCATGGCCCATCTCGTCGACGAACTGCACATGCCGGATCACGCCTTCTACGCCTGGGATGCCCGCGGCAACGGCCGTTCATCCGGCGAACGCGGCTATGCTCCGTCCTTCTCGGCGCTGGTGCGCGACATAGACTGCTTCATGCGCGAGATCGCCGCCAGGGACGGCTTCGCCATGCAGGACATTGCGCTGATCGCGCAGTCCTTCGGCGCCGTGCTTGCCGCCGCCTGGGTGCACGATTATGCGCCGAAACTGCGCGCCATGGTGCTGGCCTCGCCGGCCTTTTCGGTCAAGCTCTACGTGCCCTTCGCCAAGGAGGGCATCGCGCTCTGGCAAAGGCTCAAGGGCCGTTTTTTCGTCAACTCCTACGTCAAGGCGAAATTCCTGACCCATGACCCCGTGCGCATCGCCTCGTTCGAGAGCGATCCGCTGATCACGCGGCCGATCGCCTCCAACATCCTGGTCGAACTCTACCAGCACGCCGCCCGCATCGTTGCCGACGCCCGCGCCATCACCGTGCCGACGCAGCTTCTGCTTTCGGGAAGCGACTGGGTGGTGCGCCACGGCCCGCAGCACGAATTCTTCGTCAATCTCGGCAGCCGGACCAAGGAACGCCATGTGTTGCCGGGTTTCTTCCACGACACGCTGGGCGAGCGCGATCGGGCGCAGGCCCTCGACCTGATCCGGCCGTTCCTGGCCAGGCAGTTCACGGCGCCGGACGCACCGGTCGACCTGAGGCAGGCGGATATTGCCGGCTACACGCGCGACGAGGCCGACAGGCTTGCCTCGCCTCTCGACCTGTTGTCGCCCAAAGGCCTCTATTGGGCCTTCAGCCGCGCCTCCATCCGCATGGGCGCCTGGGTCTCGTCGGGCATGAAGGCCGGCGTCACCACCGGTTTCGATTCCGGCTCGACGCTGGACTATGTCTACGAGAACGACGCCCGCGGGCTGACGCCGCTTGGCCGCTTCGTCGACCGCATCTTCCTGGAGGCCATCGGCTGGCGCGGCATCCGCCAGCGCAAGCTGCATCTCGAAGAACTCATCGGCGCCGCGCTGACGACGCTGAAGGCCGCCAGCCGGCCGGCCCACATTCTCGACATCGCCGCCGGCCACGGCCGCTATGTCCTCGATGCCATCGTGAAGAGCCCCGACCAGCCGGCAAGCGTACGCCTGCAGGATTATTCCGACCTCAATGTCGAGCTTGGCCGCAAGCTGATCGCCGAGCGGCAATTGCCGGCCAGCGTCTCGTTCCGGCGCGCCGACGCTTTCGATGCCGACATGCTCGCGGCGATCGATCCGGCGCCGGACCTCGCCATCGTCTCCGGCCTCTACGAACTGTTCTCCGACAATGCGATGATCGCCCGTTCGCTCGGCGGACTGGCCCGCGCCATGCAGCCGGGCAGCCTGCTCCTCTACACCAACCAGCCCTGGCATCCGCAGCTCGAGATGATCGCGCGCAGCCTGACCTCGCATCGCGGCGGCCAGGCCTGGGTCATGCGGCGGCGCACGCAAGGTGAAATGGACCAGCTCGTCGAAGCCGCCGGTTTCGAGAAACTCGACCAGCGCATCGACCAGTGGGGCATCTTCACCGTCTCGGTCGCACGGCGCCTGTAGGACCAACCAGGCATGCCGACTGACCCTGACGCTTCGCAATCTGCAGCCATCGTCGCCGCCGAACCCTACAGCCGGGTGGTCGTCAGGGCAGCTTTGTGGCTGGCGTTCCTGGCGCCGTTCTTCTACCTGACCTATGGCTTCGCCAACTGGCTGGCGTCGCGGCGCGACGACGTCGGCAGCATCGTGTTCGCCTGGGAGCACAGCATCCCGTTCGTCGCCTGGACCATCGTGCCCTACTGGTCGATCAATCTGTTCTACGGCCTGTCGCTGCTGCTCAACGACAACCGGCAAGGGGTCGACCGCCTGGCCGGCCGCTATCTCACCGCGCAGATCGTCGCCGTCACTTGCTTCATCCTGTTCCCGCTGACCGCGACATTCGTGCGGCCGCAAACGACCGGCCTGCCGGGCTTCATGTTTGCCGTGCTTGGCGGTTTCGACAAGCCATTCAACCAGGCACCCTCGCTGCACATCGCCCTGCTGGTGATCATCTGGGACCATTGGCGCCACCGGCTCGGTGGCTTTCTGCTGCCGCTCTGGCATGGCTGGTGCTTCCTGATCGGCGCTTCGGTGCTGACGACCTGGCAGCATCATTTCATCGATATCCCGACCGGAGCGTTGCTCGGCTTTTTCGCGCTCTGGCTGTTTCCGCGCGGCGGCGAATTGCCGTTTTCGGGCTTCCGGCTGACCAGCGACGCGAAAGCCCGCCGGCTGGCGCTGTTCTATGGACTGGGTAGCGTCCTTGCTCTGGCCGGCGCCGCGTTCGGCTCCTTCCTTTCCGCCGTCGCACTCATCTTGCTTTGGCCGGCTTTGGCGCTGGCCATCGTTGCCTTCGCCTATGCCGGAGCCGGCGCAAAAGTGTTCCAGAAATCCGTGGATGGCAGCATCACGCTCGCAAGCCGCATCCTGCTCTTGCCTTACCGTCTCGGCGCCAGGGCAAACATATGGGCATGGACGCGCGAGCTTGTTCCGCAGGTCGCGGTGGCCGACGGCGTCTTTCTCGGACGCTTTCCCTCGGCAAGCGAGGCCAACGGCTTCGGCACGGTCATCGACCTCGCCGCCGAACTTGAAAGGCCGGCGGGAGCGACGTGCCGCTGGATCAGCTTGCCGATGGTCGACCTGTTGCCGCCGCCCGTGATGATGCGGCAACAGGCGGCCGGCGCGCTGGAGAAAGCGCGCCGCGACGGCACGGTGCTGGTCTGCTGCGCGCTCGGTTTCCAGCGCAGCGCCTGCGTTGTCGCCGAATGGCTGGTGGCGACCGGCAGGGCCAGGACACCGGCCCTGGCCCGCGAGATGCTTAAGGCCGCCGGCCGGCCGGTTCATCTGGTCGAGACCACCGAGCGGGCGGCATCATGACCGGCAATGCCTATCAGGAAAGCACCGATCGCTTCGCTCGCATGCTGATGCGGCAGGCCGCATGGCCGGCGGCGGTTGTCGTGGCCGCGAACGTGCTGGCGCCCTTGGCCGCCTCGGCGCGCGGCGCCTTCGAGACCTTGCCCGCGGCCCTCGCGCTGTCGCTCACTGCCGTGAGCGCGGTCGCCGTGCTGGCGCTGTCGGCTTTGCTGGCATTCGATGCGCTGCTGTTCCGGCTGATGGCCAGCCATGACGACGAGGCTTCCGCTGGTGCCGCGGTGGACGGCATGCTGGCGCGCATGCGCCTGAAACCGCTGCCGTCCTCCACACGTTCGCTGGACGAGCGCATGGCCGGTACGCGCCGTTTGCTGACCAGGCAACGCATAGCCTTTGGCCTGTTTGTGGTGATGCTTTTGGCGGCCGGATTCTGGGCACCGCGATGAGCAAGCTTGCATTAAAGACTTTTACGCTGCTGCAGACGGTAACCTCCGTCGGACTCTCGGCGCTGGCCTGGGTGGTGACCGGGGTGCGCCCGATCTGGAACGGCAGCATGCCGTCGGACCGGCAGCGCATCTACTTCGCGAACCACACCAGCCATGGCGACTTCATCCTCTTGTCGGCGTGCCTCAGCGAAAAGGAGCGCGCGATCACCCATGCCGTGGCAGCCGGCGAGTATTGGGGAAAATCGCGGCTGCGCCGCTTTATCGCCGAGGACATGCTGTCGTCCGTGCTCATCAACCGGCAATGGACGAAGCCCGAGGAAAACCCGATCGAGATCATGCTGTCCGTCCTCGACCAGGGCCACTCGCTGATCCTGTTTCCCGAAGGCACCCGCAACATGACCGAGGAGCCGCTGCTGCCCTTCCGCTCCGGGCTCTACAATTTGTCGATGGCGCGGCCTGAGGTCGAGCTGATCCCGTGCTGGATCGAGAACATGTCGCGCGTGCTGCCCAAGGGCCAGTTCCTGCCGGTGCCGCTTTTGTGCCGCGTCGTCTTCGGCGCGCCGGTGACGGTGGCCCCGGGCGAAGAGCGCCGCGCCTTCCTCGACCGAGCCCACGCCACGCTTCTGGCGCTCAACCCGCGTCCCGAACGAGACGATTGATGCGCCACGACATCTCGATCCTGATCATCGGCCTGCTGGTGGTGCTGACGACTGCCAGCATCGTCGCCGCAATACTTTCGGCGCGGGCGCCGAAGCCGCTCAGTTCGACACTGATCAATCTCACCCAGCGCATCAACGCCTGGTGGGTGATGGTGGCGCTGATGACGGTCGCCTTCTTCTTCGGCCGTTACGGGCTGACCATCCTGTTCGCGCTGATCTCGTTTGCGTCGCTGCGAGAATTCGTGACGCTGACGCATACCCGCCGCAGCGATCATTGGGTGCTGCTTGGCATGTTCGGCATCATCATCCCGTTTCAATACTGGCTGGTGTGGACCGCCTGGTACGGCCTCTTCGTCATCTTCATTCCGGTCTATTGCTTCCTGCTGATGCCGGCCATCACCGCGTTGCATGGCGACACCGAGCGCTTTCTCGAGCGGATCGCCGCGCAGCAATGGGCTGTCATGATCTCGGTCTATTGCGTCAGCCATGTTCCAGCGCTGCTGACGCTCGACGTGCCGGGCTTCGAAGGCCGCAATTTGTTGCTGATCGCCTTCCTGATCATCGTCGTGCAAGGCAGCGACGTACTGCAATACATCTTCGGCAAGCTGTTCGGAAAACACCGTTTCTCGCCGACCGTCTCGCCGTCGAAAACCTGGGAAGGCCTGATCGGCGGGCTGGTGTCGGCAAGCCTGCTCGGCGCGCTTCTGTCGTTCGTGACGCCGTTCTCGCCGCTGCAGGCGGCGTGTGTCGCCTTCGTCGCATGCTCGATGGGTTTTCTGGGCGGGCTGGTCGCCTCGGCCATCAAGCGCGACCAGGGCGTCAAGGACTGGGGGCATCTCATCGAAGGCCATGGCGGCATGATGGACCGTACCGACAGCCTGGTCTTCGCGGCCCCGATCTTCTTTCACATCGTGCGCTATTTCTGGACGGTCTGAACCGGCAAGCTCTGGCCTAGCGCGCTCAGAGCCGGTTTCGCACGACCAGCGTGACGACGAAGAAGGCACCGAGCGAGCTGGTGATGATGCCGATGGGCAGTTCCTGCGGCGGCAGCAGGGTTCGCGCCAGAAGGTCGCTGGCCAGCAACAGCACCGCGCCGAACAACGCGCAGCTGGCGATCAGGCGCAGATGCAAGGGACCGGCCAGCGGCCGCGACAGATGCGGGATCATCAATCCGACAAAGCCGATGACACCGGCGACCGAGACGAGAATTGCCGTCGAAAAGGCGGCAACGAGAAACGTCGTCCTGCGCATCCGCGCCACCGGCACGCCAAGGCTTTCTGCGGCACTTTCACCGGCCAGGAAGGCATCCAGCCTGCGGTGGTTCCACAGCCCGTAAACCGCAATAGCGCCGGCTCCCAAGGCGCCCAGCCAGACATTGTCCCAGCGCGCCAGACCGAGCCCGCCCATCGTCCAGAACAGCACCGAATGGGCGGCGCGCTGGTCGCCGGCAAAGACCAGATAGTTGGTCAGGGCGGTGAACAGGAAGGAGACGGCAAGGCCGGCGAGGATCAGCCGTTCCGGCCCCTGCCCCCGCACCCGCGCGACCAGCAGCAGAACGATGCAGGCGGCCAATATGCCGCCGGTGAACGCGGCGACCGGCAAGGTCCAGATGCCGAAACTGTCGCCGAGGACGGTGATGACGGAAACAGCTCCTGCAGCGGCGCCCGACGACAGGCCGAACAGGAAGGGATCGGCGAGATCGTTGCGGGTCACCGTCTGCAGCAAGGCACCTGTTGTGCCGAGGCCGCCGCCGACACAGACCGCCACGATGGTGCGTGGCAGCCTGAGATCGACGACGATCTTGCCGACCGGGCCCGACACCTGGTGCTCGTTCAACCCGACGGCATGGCCAAGCGAGGCGATGACGTCGGTCAGCGGGATCAGCGTCGAACTATACGCGATCGACAGCAGCACGAGGGCGACGGCCGCCACCGCGCCCGCCACTATCGCCAGCCCGAATGCCTTGTGCCCTGAAAGCGCACCGGATTTATGCCCAGGGGCAAGAAGCATCAGAACGCTTCCGGATGCATCGCCTTGGCGATCTTGGCGATCGCCTCGATGTTCGCCGGTCCAGTTGTCAGTTCGGCATAGCGCAGCGCCACAAAGCGCTCGTTCTTGACCGCGTCCGTTTCCTTCATTGCCGGATGCGCCTTCAGGAGCTCAAGCAATTTCTTGTAGCCGCCGCCGTCCTGGTAATCGAGCAGGATGAGGAATTGCGGATTGCGCGACGCCACGGTTTCCCAGTCCGTATTGCCCCAGCTGGTGTCCATGTCGGCCATGATGTTGTCGCCGCCGGCTGCCGTGATCATGGCGCTGGGGATGGCGAATTTTCCGGCGGTGAACGGCTTGTCCTCACCGGAATCATAGAGGAACACCCGCGTCCCCTTGGCGCTGCCGACCTTGGCGGTGATGTCAGCCAATTGCGCCTTCCAGCCGGAGACAAGCTTTTCCGCGTCCGCCTCCTTGCCAAAAATCTTGGCGAGCTTTTCGACGTCGCCATAGAGCAGGTCCATCGAGGCGGCGGGGCGGTTCTTGTCGAGATGGACGCAGCTCTCGGTCAGCACCAGCGTCTTGATGCCGTGCGGGGCTAGCGTGTCGGGCGTCACGTCACCGCCCGGCTTCATGCCATAGTACCAGCCGGCGAAGAAGAAATCGGGTTCGACTGCGACGAGGTTTTCGAGCGTCGGGTATTTGGGCGCCAGTTCCGGGATGGAGCCCTGTTCGGCCTTGAATTCGGCGCCGACCTTGTACCATCCGGTGATGCCGGTCAGGCCGACAATTGACGGCTGCAGCTTCAGCGCGAAGGCCATCTCGGCCATGTTGAGATCATGGATGACGGCGCGCTTGGGCGGCGCATCGAAGGTCAGCGGTTTGCCGCAGCTATCGACGGTGACGGGGAAGGCGAAGGCTGTTGAGGCCAGCAGCGAGAAGACAAGCGACAGAGCGAGACGTTTCACGGATTTTGCTCCTTGGTTGAACAGTGTCGAATGACGGATGGGTTTCGATCAGGAAGGGGGTGCGGCGCGGTTCGGAACATCGAACACCGTCAGTTCGCGGTCCTCGGTCGGATGGCGCAGGCGAAACACGTCGACGCCGAAAATCTCGCGGATCAGTTTCTGGGTCAGCGCCTTGCGCGGCGCGGCCAGCGCATGCAGCCGGGCTTCGTTCATCACCGCGACCCTGGTGGCGAACGGCGCCACCAGAGCCAGATCGTGCAGCACCGCGATCACCGTCATGCCGAAGCCGGCCACGAGTTCGAGCAGCTCGCCACGGGCGCGCGGGTCGAGATGGTTGGTTGGCTCGTCGAGGAACAGCACTTTCGGTTGCTGTGCGATGGCGCGCGCCAGCTGGGCACGCTGGCGTTCGCCGCCTGACAGCGAGCCGATGGCGCGGCCAAGCAGCGGCAACAGGCCGGTCCGGCGAAGCGCGTCGACGACGATGTCGCGTTCCTCGCTCCTGCACCTCAATCCGGCATGCGGAACGCGGCCAAGCTCGACATAGTCGATCACCGCAAGCCGCGGATCGGGCTGGTCGGTCTGGCCGACGACGGCGATGTGCAGGGCCCGTTCGGCGGTCGAGATCCTGTCCAGACGGCGTCCGCCAAGCTTCACCTCGCCCGCACTTGGCCGGAGCATGCCCGACAGCATGCGCAGCAGCGTGGTCTTGCCGGCGCCATTGGGGCCGATGATGGCGAGACGATCGCCTGATGCCACCGACAGGCTGACCGCATGGACCAGATCCCGGCCGTTCGCCGTCGCGCAGAGGTCGCGGGCTTCGAGAAGCGGCATCGTCATCGGCTGTTGCCCGCAAACTTGCCCGGCCCGGGGATACGGGCCAGCGTCTTGCCCGCCAGTCGCGGCGGACGTTGTCCGGAATTGCACCAGCCGTCAGCGAGCGAGGCGTATAGCCTTGCAAATCGCACGAGATCACCGGCGTCGGCCTCGGCGTCGATGGAGCCGAAAAGATAGGAAGCCTTGCCCGGCGCCTGGAAGGCCACCGTCAGCGGCCGCGCGCAGCCCGCCATGCACTCGACGCCTTCGATCGTGAAGCCATGCGCCACGGCGGGCTGATGATGGGCCGAGAGCCGGGAGCGCAAATCGGCGCACAGGCTTTCGCCCGACCTGATGCCGGTCGGGACGTCACGGCAAAGCGTGCACACGATGATGCGATGATCGATGGAGCCGTCCAACTTTCCGTCACTTTCCAAAACTGGCGACGGAAGGATGTTGGCGAGCCGGCCGACAAGACCGACGTCCACGTTTCCTCCCGGCACACCCCGTCCGGTCAACTCAGTGATGGCAGGTCTCCTGGCTCGCGGGTCTCGGCGCAATCCTGCCTTCCCAGCCTTGCCGGCCAGTGGCATTTCGGATCTTGCTCACCGCTTACAGTTGCGGGGGCAGCCACGGTCTCGACCTTTGAGGGTCTCACCGTGTTCCCTTTTCACCCCTTGCCTTTCGGCGCGGGGACCATCACCGGGCAATCGTAGTTTTGCCCCGGACGCATCGCAACGATTCTTTTCGACTGGTCCTGTCACCATCGTGGCACCAGCAGCCTGCGACCTCGTCAGAGAAGGCGCATACAACATCTCCGTCTGTTATGTAATAACAGAACTGTTAAAGACATATCCTCTGCCGCTGTCAATCCCTTGCCACCACCCTTCGAGTGCCGGAGAAGGTTGCGAACGTAGACAGGGCGGGTTCGCGTGAACCCGCCCTGGATCGGATGGTCTACAGGCAGACGGGCTTACTTCCCCGCCAGCTGCTTGGCGTTCTCCGGCGTGATCGCGGTCGTGTCGACGGTGACCGTCGTATCCACCGAAGTAGCGCAATCGAGCAGGATCTTCTTCGACATCTCGATCGCTTCCTTGGCGCCCGTCGGATAGGTGAAGGTCGCCGCCCAGTCGCCCTTGGCCACCGCCTCGATGCCGCCTGCCGGGCCTGGCAAGCCGTCGGTACCGATGATCTTGACCTGCTTGCCTGCGCCCTTGGCGGCAAGCAACGCGCCGGCCGCCATCATGTCGTTCGAGGCGTAGAGCACCTTGATATCGGGATGCGCCTGGAGCATGGCCGAGAAGGCGGTCTGGGCTTTGTCCGGCACCCAGTCGGCGGCCTGCTCGGCCACGACCTGGATCTTGGCATTCTCCTTGACGCCGTCCTTGAAGCCGTTCAGCCGCTCCACTGCCGGCGTCGAGCTCGGCAAGCCTTCCAGCACCGCCGCCTCGCCGCCGTCCGGCAGCAAGGTCTTGGCGGTGTATTTTCCGGCTTCGAGCGCGATCTTGTAATTGTCGCCGCCGATGAAGGCAGTGTAGTCCTTGCCGGGATCGCCGACCGTCTTGCGGTCGAGCTCGATGACAGGGATGCCGGCATCCATGGCGCGCTTCACTGCCGGCGTCAGCGGTGCCGCCTCGAAGGGCGAGATCAGCAGCAGATCGACTTTCTGGGTGATGAAGTTGTCGACCTGCGAGGTCTGCGTGTTGACGTTGCCGGCGCCGTCGGCGATCTGCAGCGTAAAGCCCGGTACTTCCTTGGCCGCCGCCGTCAGCTCGTCATTGACATGCTGGCGGTAGGGCTCGGCATTGTTCGCCTGCGAAAAGCCGATGATGAACTGGCCGTCCTTGGCGCAGGCCTTGACCAACGGTTCGGCAGCCTGGGCGGCTCCCGCAATGCACAGGCCAGCGCCTGCCAGAAGCATGGCGTGAAGCGCGCGCCTCGTTCCTTGTCTTATGGTTTTCATACTCACTCTCCTCCTCGTCGGGCCGGGGGCCAGACCTTGGTTTGACTTCAACTTGCTGCCGCTTTCCTCCTAACGACCCAAACCCTCGCGGCGGCGAACGAGGGATTGAAGCACTGCGGCCAGCACGATGATCGCGGCGGTCGCGAGCAACTGCATGGCGGGCGTGATGTTGTTGAGCTGCAGGATATTGGCGAGCGCGCCCAGCATGATGGTGCCGGCGACGGTGCCCACCATCGAGCCGGCGCCGCCGAACAGGCTGGTGCCACCGATGACCACGGCGGCGATCGCGGTGAGTTCGTAGCCCATGCCGTCATTGGCGCTGCCGAAATTGAACTGGCCGGCATGCACGATGCCGGCAAGAGCGGCGGCAAAGCCGGTGATGGCATAGACCGAGATCTTCACCATCGAGACAGGCACGCCGGAAATGCGCGCCGCGCGCTCATTGCCGCCGACGGCAAAGACATAGCGGCCGAAGCGCGTGGTGTTGAGCACGATCGTCGCGATCGCGGCAAAGACGATGAAGACGATGGTGGCGACCGGCACGGTGTTGTTGAACAGCCGCTCGCCGAGGATCGCAAACACCGGCGGTGCCAGGCCCGGCCCGTCGCCATAGGAAATGTTGATGTATTGGTTGCCCGACACGACCAGCGCCAGGCCGCGCGCCGCCTGCAGGCCGGCGAGCGTGACGATGAACGGCTCCAGCCGGAACCGGGTGGAGATGGTGCCCTGGATCGCGCCAAAGACGATGCCCATGACGAGCACCGCGAGGATGGTGGGAATGAGCCCGAAACCGCCCGAGATCATCATCGATGCCGTGACGACGCTGGACAGGCCGAGCACCGCGCCAACCGACAGGTCGATGCCGGCGGTGATGATGACGAAGGTCATGCCGATGGCGATGATGCCGGTCTCCGACACGGCGCGCACGATGTTGGCGATGTTGTCGGGGTCGAGGAACAGTATCTGGCCATGCCGGCGCGGTGAGAAGATGATGCCGCCGATCGCCACCACGACCAGGCCGATCAGGCTCTGGAAGCGCACCACCAAAGCGAGCGGATCGCGATGCACCGGTGCCGCGGCCACCGGACCGCTTGCCTCCGAGATCTTCTGTTCAGACATCAGGCCTCCCTGCCATTTGCCGCGTCAAGCACCGTGTGCTCGTCGACGCCGCCGATGAATTCCGCCACGTTGCGCCCTTCGCGCAGCACGACGATCCGGTCGCACAGACCGATCAGCTCCGGCATCTCGCTGGAGGCGACCAGGATGCCGAGCCCTTGCGCCGCCAACTGCCTGAGCCGCGCGTAGATTTCGCCCTTGGCACCGACGTCGACGCCGCGAGTCGGCTCGTCGAGCAGCAACAGCCGGGGATTGCCGAGGATCTCCTTGGCCAGCACCACCTTCTGCTGGTTGCCGCCGGACAGCGCGCCGACAGCGATGTCGGGATTCTTCGGCCTGATATCGAACTGGCCAAAGGACTGCTTCACCGCATCCGCCTGGCGGCGCGACGACATCAGGCCGAAGGGTGAGATGCGGCGGATGACCGACATGACCAGGTTGAGGCCCACCGCCATTCTCAGCATCAGCCCGCTGCCGCGCCGGTCGTCGGTGACGAAGGCGATGCCGGCGTCGCGCGCGGCCTTGATGGAATCGAGTTTCACCGACCGGCCATCGATGGCGACCTCGCCTTCCCAGCGGCCGGACAGGCCGGTGCCGTAGAGCGCGCTGAGCAGCTCGGTGCGCCCCGCCCCCATGATCCCGGCCAGCCCGACGATCTCGCCGGCCTTGACGTCGAGCGAGACGCCAGCCGGCGGCTGCCAACCAGCGCTTTCATGGGCGAGCCTGAAGCGCGCATCGCGCAGGCTGAGCAACGTCTTGCCGGCCGCCCTTGACCGTTCGGGATAAAGCTCGTCCAGCGGCCGCCCGACCAAAAGCCGGACCAGCTCGGCCTGTGGGGCGTGCGGCTCGGTGACGCCGGCGACGCGGCCGTCGCGCATGACCGTCACCCGGTCGGCGATCTGCGGCACCTCTTCCAGGCGATGCGAGATGTAGACGATGCCGACGCCGCTGGCGGCGAGCTTGCGCATGATGTCGAACAGCCGGTCGACCTCACCCACCGTGAGCGCCGCCGTCGGCTCGTCCATGATGAGCACGCGCGAGGCGTAGGACAGCGCCTTGACAATCGCCACGACCTGGCGCTGGCCGATCGACAGGTTCGCCACCATGCTGGCCGGGTCGATGGCCAACTCGATGGCTTCGAGCCGCCTACGAGCCTCGCTACGCATCGCCGGCACGTCGAGGAAGCCGCCAGGCCGCATCAATTCGCGGCCGAGGAACAAGTTGGCCGCCACGTCGAGCGTCGGCACGAGGTCGAGCTCCTGGAAAATGGTGGCGATACCGGCCGCCTGCGCCTCGCGCGGATTGTTGAAGGCGACCGGCTTGCCGTCGATGTGGATGGTACCTTCATCGGGCGTGTAGACACCCGACAACAGGTTCATCAGCGTGGATTTGCCGGCGCCGTTCTCGCCGAGCAGCGCATGGATCTCGCCGGCCTTCAAGTCGAAGTCGACACCGCGCAGCGCCTGAACGCCGCCGAAGCGTTTGACAGCACCGGTAACGGAAAGCAGCGGCGCGCTCATGCTGACCTCGTGGGGGCTGACCTCATGGGGCCGGCCTCGCGCAGGACTCTCGGACCTGCAGCGCCGCCTGCAGCCGTACTGCCTGCGGCTCCAAGCCGGTCGATGCGATGCGGGCGCACAGCAAGGCTGCCGCCTGCCGTCCGATCTCGGTGCAGGGCTGCGCGACCAGCGTCAGCCGCGGCTCGAAGCAATCAGCCCATTCGAAGTCGTCGAAGCCGGCGAGCGAGAGGTCTCCCGGTATTGAGAGGCCGCGTTCTCGAATCGCCCGCACCGCTCCGATCGTCGTCATGTTGTTGCCCGTGACCAGTGCGGTGGGCGGCGACGGCAGGGACAGGATCGCATGGGTCGATGCCGTCGCGCTCGCCGTGTCGACATTATCCGGCGAAACATAGTGCGGCAGGCATTCAAGTCCATTGGCGGCCAGCGAGGCGCGAAAGGCCTCGATGCGTTCGCGCGTCGTCGCCAGGCCCGGCTGGCCGGCGATATAGCCGATGCGCTTGTGGCCGAAGGCGGCGACGTGGTCGATGAGCGCGCGCATCGACGACTGGTTCTCGACACCGATCTGGTCGAAGCGCTCGTCGGCGAAACGGTCGATGAGCACGCAAGGCAGCTTCTTCTCGGCCAGGTAGTCGATGGCCCGCTGCGGCGCGCCCGACGGCGCCAGGATAACGCCGTCGACCCGCCGCTGGTGGAAGGCGCGCACCACCGAAAGCTCGCGGTCAGGGTCTTCCTGCGTGTCGGACAGGAACACCATGAGGCCGAGGCGCGCGCATTCGGCCTCCACTGCGCAGATTATGTCGGTGAAATAGGGGTTGGAAATCGCCGAGATCGCCAGGCCGACGCTGTTGGTCGAGGCCACTTTCAGCGACCGCGCCAGTTCGTTGGGCTGATAGCCCATCGCGGCGATTGCATCATTGATGAGCCGCGCCTTCTCCGGCGAGACAAAGCGGGTGCGGTTGATGACATGCGAGACGGTCGAAACCGACACGCCAGCGCGGCGCGCGACCTCAGCCATTGTCGGCATGGCGGCACAAACGGAGTGCTGGCAAGCGCTCCTCCCTGATGATGTGTTCCAGTCCGCTCTCATTGGCTTTGGCGGATTTTGATGAAGCATAGTGCCATCGAAACGTTTGCGCAATCGCTTCGATGGCTCTCCCGGCCAAATCTAGGTGCTGCGCAATTTCGATCAAACTGGCGGCGTGGCGAGGTGGCAATATGATCCGGCCGATGCGAGAAGGACAGCCATGAACCCGACCGAGAAAGCACTGTGGTTTGTCGAGAGCCATCTGCCGGAGGCAATCTCGCTCGACGACGTCGCCCAAAGCAGCGGCGTGTCGCGCTTTCATGTGACGCGCGCCTTCGGCGCCGCTACCGGCCGGTCGGTCATGGGCTACGCGCGTGCGCGCCGGCTGACCGAGGCGGCGCGCAGATTGGCCGGCGGGGCGCCCGACATCCTGTCGGTGGCGCTCGATGCCGGCTACAACTCGCATGAGGCTTTCACCCGTGCCTTCCGCGATCAGTTCGGCACGACGCCGGAGCTGGTGCGCGCGCAGGGCTCGACCAAAACCCTCGACCTCGTGGAGCCGATCCTGATGGACCAGTCCTTTCTTGCCAACCTCGAACCACCACGCTTCGAGACCAGCCGGCCATTCCTGATCGCCGGGCTCGGCGAGCGCTACAGCTGCGAGACCAGTGCTGCCATTCCGATGCAATGGCAGCGCTTCGGCCCCTATATCGGCAACATTCCGGGCGAGACCGGCGACGTTGCCTATGGCGTCTGCGTCAATGGCGACGATGCCGGCAATTTCGACTACATCGCCGGCGTCGAGGTGTCAGACTTTTCCGACCTTCCCAGGGAATTCAGCCGCGTGCGCATACCGGCGCAGAAATACGCGGTGTTCGCGCATCGCGAGCACATCTCGACCATCCGCCGCAGCGTCAACACGATCTGGAACAAATGGCTGCCGGCCTCCGGGCACGAAATAGCGGACGCGCCGGAATTCGAACGCTATGGCCCGGAGTTCGATCCGCGCAGCGGCAATGGCGGGCTGGAGATCTGGATACCGGTCAAGTCATAGATATCGAGCAACCGTCCCTTGGCATGGGCCAAGAGACGGTCCGCCGCTCCGCCTATTCCACGGTGCAGGCGACCTCATAGAGGCCGGGATGGGCCTGGCCCAAGGCCTGGTTGCGATCGAGAAAACCGTTGCTGCGCAAATGCTCGAAGACCTGCCGCATGGCCGCATGGTCGTGCGCCTGGGCGTAATTGACGACACGCGTGCCGTCGAGACTTCGGTGCAGGCTGGCGGACATCCAGCCGGGAATGCCGCGGCAACTCATTGCCGCCTCGTGCAGCAGGTCGATCAGCGCCTGCTGTCCGCCTTCGGGCACGGTGAAGACATTGATCTGGGTGATGACGCCGGTCTCGGCGCGAATGATGGGCATCCTTCTTCTCCTTCGTTGGCGCCTGGCAAACGAAGGAACGCCGATCAGCGAAAACCCCGAACGCCAAGCCGGGCGTAAAAAGCACGCCGTGGGCTTGCCGTGGGTTCCCATATTGCATGGGAACGGAGCTTCCAGCCGGTGGAAGGGAGCGGGCTTACCGTTTGCCGCTCCAGGGTCCTTTTCGACCCGTGTTCCATAGCATCGGCGCGAGCCGCCAACAACCGCGCATCATGGCAACGGATGTCGGACAGGCTTCGCTAAAGGTCGAGATCCCAGGTCTGGCCGACCAGATCCTTGCCGAAGGAATGGTGAGGCTCTTCCTCGATCAGTTTGAAACCAGCCACCTGGTAGATGTGCCGGGCGGCGGTCAGGATGTCGTTGGTCCACAAGGTCAGCGACTTGTAACCCTTGGCGCGGGCAAAGCCGATGCATTCTTCGACCAGCCGCTTGCCGATGCCGAGACCGCGCGCCGAGGGTTCGACATAGAGCAGGCGCAGCTTGGCCACCTGATCCGATTTGCGCACGACGAAGACCGAGCCGACCACCTCGCCATCGCGCTCGGCGATCCAGCTTCGTTCCCATTTCGGATCGAAGGATTTGACGAACGCCGCGAGGATTTCGGCGACCAGCGCCTCATAGGTTTCGTCCCAGCCATAGTCCTGCGCGTAGAGCATCCCTTGCCGGCGGGTAATCCAGCCGATGTCGCCGACCTCAAGCGGTCGCAATAGATAAGGGATCCTTGGCTCGGCGCTTTCGCCCAGCAGAGCCTGGACCGTGCGCATGGATTTCACCAGCCGATCCTGCTCCGACGCGGGCAGCCGGCCGAGCAGCGCCGCGATCTGGTCGTGCGAATCCTTGTTCAGCGGCGCGAAGGCATTCCGGCCGGCCGGGGTCAACGCAATCGAAGATTGCCTGGCGTCCGAAACCAGCGTCGACCTGGAGATGAGGTGAAGGGCCTCGAACTTCTTCAACAGACGGCTGACATAGCCGGCATCGAGACCGAGGTCGCGCCCGAGGTCGGTCGCGGTCAGGCCGTCGCGGTGCGCCAACTCGTAGAGCACGCGCGCCTCGGTCAGCGAGAAGGCGCTTTTGAGCAGCCCTTCGTCGAGCAGTCCGATCTGGCGGGTGTAAAAGCGATTGAAGGCCCGCACCGCATCGATCAGCTGCTTGTTGGGCGCATCGTTGCTGGGCTGATGGTGAATCGTCATGGGCATCTCCTGTCTGCACAGGATCAACCATTTAGTTGACTGAGTCAATTATCCGAGTTGATCACATCATCGGCAACACCGGCCAGCGATCGACGATCTTGCCCTGGGAAAACACCGCGATCGGCCCGAACTGCTGCAGCACGGCCTCGCTCTGCGTCGGCCGCAGGAACGCGTAATCGCCTGGCCTGGCAGCGGCATCGGCGGGCAGGCCCATGAATTGCTGGTTGGAAGACAGGCCGAGCAGGCCGTTCGTCTTCATGCCCAGGGGAAACACCGGTTCGGCCATCCATTTGCCGCCATAGAGATAGCAGCCCTTGCGGGGAAACCGGCCGAGCGCTTGCAGCAGGCGCGAAACGGCTGGCGGACCCGGCAGCATCGGCTCGACCACTTTCAGGATCGGCGTCGCGATGAAGGCCGCCGGCTGGAAGCCTTCGAGACCAGCTGTGTCGAAATCGCTGGGCAGCACGAAGGCCGACCCCATCGACACTTCATTGGCAGCGCCGCCGTGATGGAGCAGCGCGGTCTTGCTGCCGCCAATGTTGAGAATGCTCCGCTGGTCGGCGCCGAGACGCGCAACGAAAGCGGCGGCTCGTTCCGAGGCCTGCGCCAACGCCTTGGCCGGGCCACCGAACAGGCTAGGAATATGCGGCGCATGCGCCTCATAGGCCATGACGCCTGCGCAGCGCAGCCCTTTGTGCGCCGGCAGCGCACTCAATGCCTTAGACAAGGCCTCGGGGCTGGCAAACCCACCACGATGCAGCCCGACGTCGATCTCGAAGGCGATGCGCAGTTCGATGCCGAGCTCGGCTGCCAGCGCGCCATATTCAGCCAGCCTCTCCTGCGTATCGATCAGCCAGCAAACCCGCGACCATGCCACATCGCCTCTGGAAAGCACCGCCCTTGCCGCGCTGACCGGCATCGGTTTGCCGTAGAGCAGATCCGCATCCGGAAACGCCTCCAGCACCGCCGCGCTGATCGGCGGATGGAAGGTCATGAAGCGATCCGTGCCGAGCGCCTTGCCGATATGCGAAAGCAGCGGCGGGCAAGCGAGCGACTTGTCGACCAACCGCACGGCAAGGCCCGGATCAAGCCTGGCTTTCACCAAGGCAATATTGCCATCCAGCCGGTCAAGGTCGAGCAGCAGGCAAGGCTGGAAGATGCCGGCTTGTTTTAGCGCCTGAGAAAGCGTGGCAAAATAGGCGCTCATGGCCCGATGCCGAACAGCCCGGCCATATAGGGCGAGACGAAGCGGTTTTGCGGATCGATGTCGCGGCGCACCGCCATGGCATCGTCCCAGCGCGGGTAGAGCTTCTTGAAGTCCGCCGCCTTCAGGCTGTGCATCTTGCCCCAATGCGGCCGGCCGCCATATCCGCGGAAAATCGGCTCGGCCGCCTGCATAAAGGGCAAGGGGTCGCTGGCCGCATCATGGTGGATGGCGATCGAGCAGGTTGGCCTGTTGTAGAAGGGCGAGAGCCAGAACTGATCGGCCGCGACGCTGCGCACCTCCATCGGGAAATAGACTTCCGGAAAGTGCTTTTCGGTCAGCTCGATGATTTCGGCCAGGGCCTTTGGCCCTTCCTCGAATGGAAGGTGATATTCCATCTCGTTGAATTTGGTCTGCCGGTCGCTGGCATAGACGTTGAGCCAGTCCTGCACATAGTCCTCGGCCGGCACTTTCGCGACCGCGCCGAGGATCAGCCGCCGGCGGAGCGACGGCAGCCACGCGAGCCCGGTGCGTAACCGGCGCAGCGTGCGCAAGGAGCCCTCATCATCCTCGGTCGGGCGCGTGGTGGTCGCCTCGGTGCTGAAGTCGCTGGCGATGAACTGCGCATAGCCCGAGAATGGAATGTAGTAGAATTCGGCCGAGCGGTGCGCGGTCATCATCTTCTCGAAGTCGCGCAGCATGTCGGCGATCGGCAGCACCCATTTACGGCGGCGCAGCCGGTAGGTCGCAATGTTGTTCAGCGTCACTTCGCTCAAGACGCCGAAGGCACCGAGCGCGACGCCGATGGCGTGGATCGTGTCCTGATCCCCTACCCTGGTGAAGTCGCGAACCTTGCCGAGCCCGTCGACGATCTGCACCGTCTCCAGTTGCGTGTGATAGGCGCCGAGCGTCGGTCCCGAACCATGAGTGGCGGTGCCCAGCGCGCCGCCGATCGCCTGGCGGTCGATGTCGCCCATATTGGGCAGGCCCTGGCCGATGCCTTGCAGGATGTGCATCAGGGAACCAAGCCGCGTCCCTGCCCGCACGCGCGCCTGATGCTTTTCTGCGTCATGCGAGACCAGCCCTTCCAGCTTCTCCAGGGACAGGATCGTGCCCTCAGATTTCACCAGCGGGGTGAAGGAGTGACCGGCACCGACGACGCGGATTGGGCCTGGTGCCGTTCGCACGAGATCGCCAAGTTCGCCGGCATTGGCGGGGCTGGCGATCAGCTGCGGCTCGGCGGTGACATAGCCGGACCAGTTGCTCCAGTTGGACATGTTAGCTCCGCTCAGGCAACCACGCGGCGGCGCCGCGAGACGAGGACGAACAGACCGAGCAGCAGCACGCTGGCCAGGGCACTACCTGCGGCGAATTCCGGAACCGGGCGAAAATCCTTGCCGTCGATGAGCAGCGACGCCGCGACCGGCCCGATCGCCAGGCCGAAGAGCTGCGCGGCCGGCACCAGCAGCACGGCGGTGCGCGTGTCATCGGCGGTGATCGCCAGCCGGATCTGGTACGGCACGATGAACAGGAGGATGAAACCCATGATCAGGGCGGCGACCCAGAATGTTGTAAGGCCAGGTCCACTGGCGAGAACCAGCGAACACAAAAGCGCCACCACACCGATCACCACAATGGCAATGCGATAATCGATACGCGCCTCGAACACGGTCGCCGTCATCGCGCCCAGAACCTGCACCGCGAGGCTGGCCGAGACGATCAGGCCGACCGTGCGGCCATCGATGCCGAATTGCGCGCCAAGCGGCTCAAGAAAGGCCCAGACGGAGCCGAAGAACATGAAGTAGCAGAAGACGCACAACAGTGCGGTCATCGAAGGAACCGTCAGCACATTGGCCAGGTTCTCGTCCTTCGGCAGATCGGCGTAGTCAGCGGGGACGATGAAAGCGATCACGAGCGACAGGACGCAGACGACCGCGAGAATGAGAAAGCCGCCAGCCGATCCGGCGGCCGGGATGACATAGAGCGCCAGCAGCAGCGCCAGCGCGCATTGCGCCAAGGTCTGCATGGTGACGAAAAAACCGCCGATGCGTTCGGCACGACGCGATCGGGCGATCAATTCGGTGGCCACCGCAACCAGGCCGCCTTCGGCAAGCCCGGCCAAAGCGCGCGCCGCCATCAGCGTATTGGCGCCGGCGGCATAGGCCGTCCAGACATTCGCCAGCGCCAGCAGGACGAGGAGGATTGCACTTTTCCAGCGCATGTTGCGGGCTGACAGCAGCATCGCCACAACAGCTGAACCGAGCGCGATGGCGATCATCTCGGCGGTGGCGACCAGCGCCAGCTCATCGCCGCTGACATGGCCCTCGGTGTAGAGAGCGCCGAGCAGGACGGGCTGGAGACCCAGAATGAGCAGGCCGACCGAGCCGATCCACAGGGCCGAGGCAAGCTGTCCACCGGTCGGATTGCCGACCAGCCAGTCGCCGTCGCCCACATGACCGGTGCTTGTCGAAGTCAAAGGCGCCTCCCAACGTCCTTGCCGCACGGCAAAAAAACTGACACTCTGTCAGCATTTCAGAAACTGATACTTGATCATATTTTTTGTCAACCAGAATTTGGCAGTTCGTGCGAAAGACCGGTGCATGACGGAAGCAAGGCGAACAGCGACCGAACCGAGGCGCAAGCCCAAGCAGGAGCGCAGCCGTGAGCGCATCGACGCCATCCTGTCGACGACCATGCGGCTGATCGGCGAGAAGGGCATCGATGCCGTCACCATGAAGGAGGTTGGCATGTTGGCAGGCGGGCCGATCGCCACCGTCTACCACTACTTCCCCAACAAATCGGCGATCCTGGCAATGCTCTACGAGCGGTTCTCGGAGGTCAGCCGCGCGCGATTGACTGCGATCATCGCCGATGTCCGCGAAGCCAAGGACGTCATCGTTGCGGCCGACCGGCTGCTTGACGACTACCTCAGCCGTGTTGCAGGCGATCCGGCCATCCAGGATCTGCAGAACGCCATCCAGGCCGACAAGGCGCTCAAGAATCTCGACATCGCCGAAACCCGGCATCAGGCCAAGATGTTCTGCGACCATGTCATCGCCTTGCTCGACCCGGGCAAGCACGAGCAGTTCGAACGCATGGTTCTGTTGATCTTCCAGCTCGCCGGTGGGGTGGTGCGCCTGGCGCTTGCGGAGGGCGAGGCGGAAAGCCGCCGGACCATCGAGGATTACCGGTCGATCATCCACACCCAGTTGCGGCTGTTTCTTTAGAGCGGCACGATGGCGGTCGGTCCGTTGTGACCTATCTCGCCCGGCGGATAAGACCTTCGAAGCCGTCGGCCAGCTCGGCAGCGCCGGCCGCGAACATTTTCACCAGGTTCTGGGGACGGCCGGGAGTCTTGTTGGCATCGAGCAGGATGGCCCTGCCCTCATGCATGACGAAATCGAATTTCCCATAGTCGAAGCCGAGTTCACGCCGCCGCTGGCGCATTTCGTCGGGAACCGGGACGGGCTCACGCCGGATCGTTTCCGATGCCTTGACCAGGCTGTTTGGCGAGACGTAGCGAGTGCAACGCTCGCGCTCTCCGCAAAACACCCAGAAACGCGCGGCAAAACCGTCGGGTTCTCTTTCCGGAATGAATTTTTCGACGACCAGATCACCATTCTCGAAGACGCCATCCGGAACCTCGCCAAGAGATCCATAGACCTGATAGGGCCGCAGGGTAGGCAGATGCGGAAAAGGCGGCGGTCTGCCGGCGCGCTTCGATCGCCGGTTGAGGAGTGTCTCCGGAATGCCCAGATTGTTGAGGTTGCTTTTGACGATGACCGGGCCTTGCCAGGCGTCGCCTTCCGATAGCAGAGCCCCGCTGATCCGTCGTTTGGAGATGTCGGACGCCCCGATATTGAGGCAGATCGGAAAACGCCTGGCATAGTCGACATGGTCAGCAGGCGTCACTGTCGCATCGACATGCAGAACCGCGATATCGGCATCTTGTGTCTTTGCCGGACCCTGTTGAATCCGGACCGAATGGCCACGCCTTTTCAGGTCCTCCAGAACATCGAAAAGCAGATAGGGGCTGCCCCTGCGCAACAGAAGGTTGCGCTTGCCCAGGAACCGGTCATGCTCATGCGTTATGACGACTATGCGCGACACGGCTTTCCCCTTGGCTTCAATGCCCGCTTCTATTAAGCGGCTCTGATCGATCGATGCCAGACTTTCCTGGTCTGCAACGGGTTTGAATGACAAATCATTGGGATAACTATCATCGGCACTGGAAGCTTCTGGACGCTCCGCTGCGGCCGACCGCGAAAACCGTCGGCATATTCGATCGCGAACTTGATCTCGGAAATGCCGATGTCCTTCTGCTCGGTGTGACGCCCGAACTGGCAGTCCTGGGCAGATCGATGCTGGCGATCGATCAATCGGCAACCATGATTTCCGGGGTTTGGGCCGGCGACAACGCTTCGCGCAGGGCGATGGCGGGAAACTGGCTCAGCCTCCCCCTGGAGCGGGCAAGTTTCGACGCGATCATCGGCGACGGATGCCTCTCGGCGGTCGATTCCAAGGCCGCACGCAATTTGCTGTTCAGCGAAATCGCAAGGGTGCTGAAGCCCGGCAGGCATGCGGCGATCCGCGTTTTTGCACGGCCGGAAACGGCGGATGACCTGCACAGCATCGAAGCTTCGGTCCTGGCCGGCGGCGTCGAGAATTTTCACGCGCTCAAATGGCGCATCGCGATGGCCTGCACGACGGACGACGGCGATTTCACAATCAAGGTGCGGACGATCCGCGACACATTCGACAGCCTGTTCCCCGACCGCGAAGGCCTTGCCGCACGGACAGGATGGAGCATGACGTCGATCAACACGGTCGACGTTTATGCCGGCTCAGACATAAGCTACAGCTTCGCAACGCTGGCCATGCTGATCGACGAGGCGAGCACCTGGTTCCGCGATGTACGCGTCGTACCGAGCGGCTCTTATCCCCCTGGCGGAACGGTGCCCCCTGCTGGTGCTTGGATCGCCTAATGCTTGAACTTGAAACTCGTGAGATCGGCCTGCCTCTGCGACATTGACTTCCGATTGACAGGGCAGCATTCGGGCTGCGTTCGAGCGGCAACCCTTATTTTGCGCGATCGCACGGCTGCACGAGAAAAATTTCCCGCGATCACCCCTTCCCGCGCGCCTTGACTCTCGCAGGTCGGCGGCCTATTTCAGCGCCACGTTAGCACTCGCCCTCGGTGAGTGCTAACCACAGCTCCGGCGCCGCCGGGCGTTGTAGGTTGTCCGGTTTCACCGGACGGAGGAACTGTTTCTCACCGTTCTCATTCGAGGAAGAAAAAATGGCAAAGTCGAAGTTCCGCCCGCTTCATGACCGCGTGGTCGTTCGCCGGGTCGAATCCGAATCCAAGACCGCCGGCGGGATCATCATCCCGGATACGGCGAAGGAAAAGCCTCAGGAAGGCGAGATCATCGCCGTCGGCTCCGGCGCCCGCGACGAAAGCGGCAAGCTGGTCCCCCTGGACGTCAAGGCTGGCGACCGCATCCTGTTCGGCAAGTGGTCGGGCACCGAAGTCAAGCTCAATGGCGAAGACCTTCTGATCATGAAGGAATCCGACATTATGGGCATCATCGGCTGATCATCGGCCTCACCGTCAACTGAATTCCGGGCTTACCCCAAGCCCCTGCCAGGAGCTTAAAAATGGCTGCTAAAGACGTAAAATTCTCCCGTGATGCCCGCGAGCGCATGCTGCGCGGCGTCAACATCCTCGCCGACGCGGTGAAGGTGACCCTCGGCCCCAAGGGCCGCAACGTCGTCATCGACAAGTCGTTCGGCGCCCCGCGCATCACCAAGGACGGCGTCACCGTCGCCAAGGAAATCGAGCTTGAAGACAAGTTCGAGAACATGGGCGCGCAGATGGTCCGTGAAGTTGCTTCGAAGACCAACGACATCGCCGGCGACGGCACCACGACCGCGACCGTTCTGGCGCAGTCGATCGTCCAGGAAGGCCACAAGGCGGTTGCCGCCGGCATGAACCCAATGGACCTGAAGCGCGGTATCGACCTCGCCGTCAGCGAAGTCGTCACGGCGCTCGGCAAGGCTGCCAAGAAGATCAAGACCTCCGAGGAAGTTGCCCAGGTCGGCACGATCTCGGCCAATGGCGACGAGTCGGTCGGCAAGATGATCGCGGAAGCGATGCAGAAGGTCGGCAACGAAGGCGTCATCACGGTTGAGGAAGCCAAGACCGCCGAGACCGAACTCGAAGTCGTCGAAGGCATGCAGTTCGACCGCGGCTACCTCTCGCCCTACTTCGTCACCAACGCCGACAAGATGGTTGCCGATCTCGAGGACGCCTACATCCTGCTCCACGAGAAGAAGCTCTCCAACCTGCAGGCGATGCTGCCGGTTCTCGAGGCTGTCGTGCAGACCTCCAAGCCGCTGCTGATCATCTCGGAAGACGTCGAAGGCGAGGCCCTGGCCACGCTGGTCGTCAACAAGCTGCGTGGTGGCCTGAAGATCGCCGCCGTCAAGGCTCCGGGCTTCGGTGATCGCCGCAAGGCCATGCTGGAAGACATCGCCATCCTCACCGGTGGCCAGGTCATCTCGGAAGACCTCGGCATCAAGCTCGAGAACGTCGGCCTCAACATGCTCGGCCGCGCCAAGAAGGTGTCGATCTCCAAGGAGAACACCACCATCGTCGACGGCGCCGGCAAGAAGGCCGAGATCCAGGGCCGCGTTGCCCAGATCAAGCAGCAGATCGAAGAGACCACCTCGGACTACGACAAGGAGAAGCTGCAGGAACGTCTGGCGAAGCTCGCCGGCGGCGTTGCGGTGATCCGCGTCGGCGGTGCGACGGAAGTCGAAGTCAAGGAAAAGAAGGACCGCGTCGATGACGCCCTCAACGCGACCCGCGCGGCCGTGGAAGAAGGCATCGTTGCTGGCGGTGGCGTGGCCCTGCTGCGCGCTTCGGCCAACATCAAGGCCACCGGCGCCAATGCCGACCAGGCTGCTGGCATCAACATCGTGCGTCGTGCGCTGCAGGCTCCGGCCCGCCAGATCGCCTCGAACGCCGGTGCGGAAGCTTCGATCGTTGCCGGCAAGATCCTTGAGAACAAGGGCGCGACCTTCGGCTACAACGCCCAGACCGGCGAATATGGCGACATGATCGCCATGGGTATCGTCGACCCGGTCAAGGTTGTCCGCACGGCTCTCCAGGACGCGGCCTCGGTCGCCGGCCTGCTCGTCACCACCGAAGCCATGATCGCGGAGGCTCCGAAGAAGGAGTCGGCTGGCGGCGGCATGCCTGGCGGCATGGGCGGCGGCGGCATGGGCGGCATGGGCGGCATGGACTTCTAATCCAGCCTACCCGGCTTTTGCATACGAAAGGGCGGCAGCGATGCCGCCCTTTTTGTTTCTGGTGGGCATGTCGCCCTCAAACGACCTCGGCGAGTTCGATCAGATTGCCGAACGGGTCGGCGAAGAAAGCCAGCTTGCGGCTGATGTCGTCGAGCTTGAACGGCTCGGTGACGATGGTGACGCCGCGCTTGCGGAGTTCGGCGACCGTCGCTTCGATGTCGGCCACGTTGATGCAGAAATGATGATAGCCGGAATAGCGCAGGCTGTCGGCGAGATCCTTGTAGGCCGGCGCATCGATCGGCAGCGGATCACCGCCGCCCAGCAATTCGATCATGAAATGATCGTCATTGGCCGGCGCCAGATAGGCGAGCTGCTCGTCGGCGAATGACCATTCGCGAACGACACGGAAATCGAGCTTGTCGACATACCAGCTCTTGGCGATCTCGTAGTTGGGGACGCGCAGCGCCACGTGATGACCGCGCATGTTGGCAAAGACCGAAGCGGTGTTTTTGGCGGGCATCGGGAAGTCAGTCATCTCAGTCTCTCCTTTTGATCGTGAGCCGCGGAGTGGTTGCCTGCGGCGATGAGGAGAAGATGGCGCAATTCAATTGCGCGCATTAGAGTGACAATTCTATCGATACTCCTGAGTGAAAATCATCAATGCGAACGACCGACCTCTCTGAACTTGCCGCCTTCGATGCAGTGGCCCGCCACCGCAGTTTTCGTCGGGCGGCGGAGGAGCGCGGCGTCACGGCTTCGGCGATCAGCCATTCAGTCAGCAATCTCGAGGAGCGCGTCGGCATCCGACTGCTCAATCGCACCACGCGCAGCGTGTCGCTGACCGATGCGGGGGCGATGCTGCAAGCGCGGCTGGCACCGGCCTTCGGCGATATCGGCGCGGCACTCGATGCCCTCAATCAGTTCCGCGACACGCCGTTCGGCAAAGTGCGCATCAACGTGCCGAACTCGATCGCACCTTTCGTGCTCGGTGGCATCATCGGACCACTCATCACAAACAATCCCAATCTCGAGATCGAGATCGCGGCGACCGACAGGCTGGTCGACATTGTCGAAGAGGGCTTCGACGCAGGCATCCGGCTGGGCGAGAGTCTTCGGGAAGGGATGATCGCCGTGAAGGTCAAGCCGCGACTGCGCTTCGCGGTGATCGGCTCGCCAGACTATTTCCGCAACCGAAAGATCCCGCTTACGCCGCGCCATCTCGGCGATCATGTCTGCGTGCAGAACATGTACCCAAACGGCACGCACTACCCCTGGGAATTCGAGTTGAAGGGTGAGACCATCGCCTTTCATCCGAGTGGTCCGATCGCACTCGACGACCATGAGCTGATGGTGCGGGTCGCGCTATCAGGTGTAGCGCTGGCCTATGTCTGGGGAGAACCGAGCCGAAGGCGATATCCTTGACGGCAAGCTGATCCGCTGCCTGGACGAATGGTGTCCCCCTGAAGATTGGCTCTACCTCTATTATCCGAGCCGGCGGAACATGTCGGCCGGGCTGCGCGCTGTCATCGATGCGATGAAGGTGTGAGACAGAAGGCAATGGCGACCATCGGGTTCTGCGGCGCTAGATCGTGCAGCCGCCTCTTTCTTGAGAAATTTCATAGCAAAATCAGCAACTTCGGCTGCATCCTGGCGACGCCGCGCGATTTGTCGGACAATATTTTCTAACACATTCGCGATTACTAAAGGGCTGGAGCAAGGCGAGGTTGCTCCAGCGTGTGGCGTATCGGGTACCGATCGATGCAATTTATCCGGCGATTTTTGCGGAACCGCGACGGTAACGTGCTGATTATCTCGGCACTGGTGATGCCCGTCCTGATCGTCGCTGGCGAATGGCCCGAACCTCAGCGCCAGCGCATGCTTTCCGAACCAGGGGGCCTGACTTCAGACAGCGGCGTCTGCGCGTCGCCGCACCTCGCCGGCAAGCACCGCGGCTTCGATCAGCGCCGCGACCTCATCGGCCACCGCCTGTAGCGGGGCGCGGTCGCGGGTGGCGCGGGCGATCACCATCAGCCCTTCCAGCGACGATTCCACCAGCAGCGCCAGAGCGTGGGCACGGCGTTCGGGCACCCCTGCCCGCATGAAGGCCTCGCGCAGCAGGCCTATCCACTGCTCGAACGCCGCGCGGCAGATCTCGACCAGGTCCGGCACGTCGTTCGGCGCGTCGAGCACTACCGGCGCGATCGGGCAGCCGAGGGAGAACTCGTTCTCCTCCAGCATGCGGCCCACCGACTGGTAAATGTGATGCACGGCGACCGCCGGATCGTGTTCCGCCGCCAGCGCCGCGCCAAGACGTTCCGTCACGCCGGCCACGCTGTCGCGTGTCACCTCGATGACCAGCTGGTCCTTGCCGCCTGGAAAATGGAAGTAGAGCGAGCCGCGCGGCGCGCCGCTGGCGCTCAAAATGTCGTTCAGTGATGTGCCGTGATAGCCGCGCCGCCGCAAAAGCAGCGCCGTCGCTTCGATCATGCGGGTGCGTGTGTCTGTCGCCATGTCAGCCTCTGTCAGGAACACGCATTATAGGCCTTGCTCCGAATATGACAACCGGTCTACATAATATGTAGATCGGTCTACATACGTTGGAGGCAACAATGCAGCGCTACCGACTTGAGGGTTTTGGCGGGATCGAGAAGCTGGCAACGCGCGAAGAGGCAATCCCCGAGCCCGGCGCGCATCAAATCCTGGTGCGGGTGCACGCCGTGTCGCTTAACCGCCGCGACGCGATGATCCTCAAGGGCACATACCCGCTGCCACCCCGCGCGGGCATTGTTCCATTGAGCGACGGCGCCGGGGAAGTGGTGGCGATCGGCGACGGTGTCACGCGCTTTGCGGTCGGCGACCGTGTCACCGGCAGCTATTTCGCGCGCTGGATCGACGGCCGGCTTCATCCCGAAATCATCGACCAGCTGGGCTGCACGCTGGACGGCATGCTGCGCTGCTCGACGAGCAATGGGCGGTACGGTTGCCTGAGCATCTCTCCTGGCAGGAAGCCGCGACCTTCACCTGCGCCGGGCTGACTGCCTGGAGCGCATTGACAGGAGCGGAGATTCCGCAGCCCGGACAATGGGTTTTGACCATCGGCTCAGGCGGCGTGGCGCTGTTCGCGCTGCAGTTCGCCAAGATGCTTGGCTGCCGTGTCGCCGCCGTCACCTCGCGCGCCGAAAAGACTGACCGGCTGCGCGCACTTGGCGCCGATATCGTCATCGCGGCCACCGAGACGCCGGAATGGGGCATGAAGCTGCGAGAGGCGACCGGCGGCATCGATCTGGTGGTGGAGACAGGCGGTCCGACGACCTTCGCGCAATCGCTGATCGCAAGCTCCCTTTATGGCCGCATCGTTGTGCTGACCGTTCAGGATGCCAAGGGCAATTCGATCGAGATCCCGGGTGCTATATATCAGCGCAGCCTCGCCACCATTGGCCGCGTGTTCGTCGGCAACCGCAGTGGGCTGGAGGCGATGCTGGCCGCAGTCGGCAAGCACCAGCTGAAGCCGATCCTCGACAAGATCTTTCCGTTCGCCGAAGCGCGCGAGGCCTATCGGCATTTCATGCAGGGCGATGTCTTCGGCAAGGTCGTCATCGACGGCGCGTGATCCCGCATTCCATCAACCAGAGGAGAGCAAGCAATGACTGTTCGCGATGCATCGGCCGACTGGCGCGGCACACTCAAGGAAGGGTCCGGCCGGCTCAGGCTGGGCAGCGGTGTCTTCGAAGGCGCCTACTCGTTCCCGTCCCGCTTCGAGAACGGTCCCGGCACCAACCCGGAAGAACTCATCGCGGCTGCCCATGCCGGCTGCTTCTCGATGGCGCTGAGCGCCATCCTCGGCAGCGAAGGCCACACGCCCGACAGCATCCGCACCATCGCGAAGGCGCATCTCGGCGCGACCGCAGCCGGGCCGACAATCACCCGCATCGAACTGGACACGGAAGCCAGCGTCGCAGGCATTGCCGCCGAGGATTTCGAGCGGCTGGCGCAAAAGGCCAAGGCGGCCTGCCTGGTCTCGCGGGCGCTGGCCGGCGTCGCCAGCATCACGCTCAAGGCAGCGCTGACCTGACACCTCGACGACTGAAACGGAAGGAGCAAGTCCCATGGAACTGATCATCGACAGCACCGCTGTCGCGCGCTCCGGCGAGACGGCACAGATAATGCGACGCTTCAACGACGTCTTCCAGCACCACGACCCGTCGGCGCTTGCCGATCTGGTTGCTGAAGACTGCGTGATCGAGAACACCACGCCGGCGCCGGACGGCGCGCGCCGCGCCGGCAAGGCGGCTTGCATCGAATTGTGGTCGGCGATCGCCACCCAGCCGGGCACGCGCTTCGACCTCGAGGAGACCTTTGTCGCCGGCGACCGGGCGACGATACGCTGGCGCTACTGGATGGCCGACCACACCTCCGTCCGCGGCGTCAATCTGATGCGCGTCCAGGACGGCCGCATCGTCGAGGCGATGGGCTATGTGAAGGGATAGTCGGCCGATCGTCGCTACCGATCAGCCAATGCCAGCTTGGCGCCGAGCATGACGAAGGCGCCCGCAAACGTCCTGCGCATCCAGGTCAGCAGCATCGGCCGCGAGGCGACATGGCTGCGGATCGAAGCGGCGAAAATGCCGTAGCCGACGAAAACCACGAAGGTCAAAAGCATGAAGACGGAGCTGAGTTCCAGCATCTTCGACAGTGCATTGGGCTCGGTGGTGCTGACGAATTGCGGCAGGAAGGCGAAGAAGAAGATCGACAGTTTCGGATTGAGTACGTTGACGAGGATGCCGGTGGCGATCACCTTGCCGGCCGAGCGCGGCGCGACATTGTCCTCGACGCTGAGGCCACCTTTCTCCTTCAGCGTGTTCCAGGCCATGTAAAGCAGATAGGCGACGCCGAGATATTTCAGCGTCTCGAAGGCGACGGCGCTGGTGTGCAACAGCGCCGCAAGACCGGTGATGGCGGCTGCCATATGCGGGATGATGCCGAGCGTGCAGCCGAAGGCGGCAATGATAGAAGCCCGCGCACCGCGCGAAAGTCCGGCGCTCAGCGTGTAGAGAACGCCGGTGCCGGGCGAGGCCACGACGATCAGCGACGTCAACAGAAATTCGATACTCACGATGATTTCCTCCAGCGGCCTGCCCGGCCGGGAAAGTATCGGGCTGCGGGTCGGCGCACAAGCGGGCTGATCGGCGTACTCCCGCATAGGATAGATTGGCAGCTACACCGGCAATCTGACCGCCCGACGGGCCATCAGGCACTCCTCGTCGCCAGGCATACAGGCGCGGCAGACATCCGGGCGCAATTCGTAGACGCCGCATGCCGTCGACTTGCCGACTTCGCCGGACAGGGCCGAACAGCGCACGCCCTCGCAGCGCATGCCGGACAGGTCGGCCGCTACATATTTTTCTGGGATGCGGTCGAGTTGCGCGTCATCCTCGGTGGAGAAGCGTGGCCATTCGGCCGAATAGGAACAGCACGCACCACAGCTCTGGCAGTCGAAGAGCGGAGCGGTCCCGTGTTGCGACGACGAAAGGTTTGCGGCAGCGGCCAGGGCGAGCAGCCCTGGCGCGGCAGGATTGCGATCGGCGTCCTGCGGCAAGGCGCTATTTCTTCTTGCCTGTCTTGCGCGCTGGCGCTTCGACCGGCGACTTGAACAGATCGGTCGCGGCTTCGGCAGGTTCGCCGGCCTTCGCGGCAACCGGCTTCGCAGGCTTTGCAGCGGGAGCCGGCGCAGCCGGCTGGTCCTTGGCGGAGAATTTGATGGCCATGTCAGTCCTCGTCGGCGAAGCGCGATGATGGTGCGCGCGGATTGCGCAAGCGGCCGATCAGTGCCGAAACCGCCGTGATGTTCATTTCCTCGGGCGACCAGTTCCTGGCTTCCGCGATGTGATGCGGCGCCAGCTCTCGATGCGTGCTGCCGCTGTAGGCGGCGTCCTGGTAGGTCACCCGCTCCAGGGTCTTTTTATCCTCGCGGACATATTCGATCAGGTAGTTCGGGGCTTCGGCGCGGCCGCGCACGCCGACACGCACCTGGGCATCGCCATGGGCGCGCCTGCAGCGTTCGAGTTTTTCCAGCACGCGCCGGACATATTCGACCGGCTTGTCCAAGGTTTCGACCATGTCGGCGATGGTCGCATCGGCCGCGATCGGCGTTGGCGGTACGCGCTTGGTGGCCATCAGCGTTTTCCGGCTCGTTTCGGCAGCGCCGCGAGCGCTGCGGCCGCCGCCATCTCGTCCGCCTCCTTTTCCAGGCGCAGTTCGCGCAAGCGGGCGGTCTTGGCTTCCCGCGCCTCGCTGACGGCATCGCGCTCGGATAGGATGCGGCCGAGCGACATCGACTGGGTTTGCGTCTTGCTGAAAAGCGACACCGCCGGATCGGCGGCGGTCTTCGGATTGGCGGTCAAAATCTTTCTCCTGTCAGGAGCCTGGTGCCGATAGGGCGAGACCGGGTCTTCGGTCAGGACCACGCACAAAGCAACACTGCATTGGGGCAATACGGCAGCGGATTCAAATTGCTAAGGCGTTCCTTAGCACGTTCAGCCCGACGCGCAGCGCATTTTCGGCGGCAACAAGCGTAAAATGAAAAAGGCCAGGCACCGCCTGACCTTCCATAGGAGCACCGCGCATCCAATTGGATGCACAAGGCAAACTCCCCGTGCGCGTCATAGGCCGTGGAAACTCACGTCTCCGCGGCCATGCGCTCGAATTCGCCATTCACCAGTGCCAGTACATCCGTGGTCACCGGGACGGCTGAATTCTTTCTTCAGGCCGCCTTCAACTGGTCGGCGGACATCTTGCCCGACTTGTTGTCGCGAACCATCTCGTAGCCGAGCTTCTGGCCCTCGACGATGTCGCGCATGCCGGCGCGCTCTACGGCCGAGATGTGAACGAAAACGTCGGCCGAGCCGTCGTCAGGCTGAATAAAACCAAAACCCTTGGTGGCGTTGAACCATTTAACTGTGCCGGTGCTCATAAACGAACCCTTTCCATGGCAAATATTCGTTAATCGCGGTGCGAACGCACAACGATTTTTGTCTCGATTTTTGATGGGGAAGTTCGTCAAAGGCACGCTTGCGTGCGCGGATAACAAAAGTCGGTCAAACAAATATCGACATGTTTCTTTTAGACTGCTTTTGGCGCCGAGTCAATTTCTGGTTTTCCAGCGAACAGAATTCAATTCTGGGTTGCTCGAGGCAGCGGCCTCAACTGACGAACCGGCTGAAAGACCGCGCGTCAAAAAAAGCACCGAGCCCGGAACCAATTCAGCGCCAGCGCATTTTAACGGTGTCAGCAATTTTGGAGAGCAATCTCAGGAATGCTGACAAAAGGACGCCTCCCGCACAATAACCGGTGCGAGGGGCGTTCTTGTATCTGATGGATGCCAGGAGGTCGTGGCCGGAGCCGGCCCCGTGGCCATGCCGGCCGCCTACATGATCGTGCTGATCATCGGCAGGATCTCATAGCGAAAGCCGCGGCCTGACTTTGCCACTGGATCGCCATCGGTCACCGCCTTTGCCTCGGCCTCGCTGCCGACACGCAGGATCAGCAGGCCCCAAGGGCCGGCCGGATCGGCGACCGGGCCGGCCATGATCATCACGCCCTCGCGCAGCTTGCCGCGCAGATAGTCGGCATGCCGGCCCATCAGCTCCCTCTCCTCCTTCGTCATGGTGAAGGTGAAATCCGGCCGCGGCGGAATCAGCCGGCAATGGAAGATTTTTGTCGTTGCGGTTTCATGCGGTGCTTTGTTGCTGGCCATCGGTCCTCCTCCAGGAGCGAAACCTTATTGCCGCCCTTGCTCGGCTTATTCGTCGGGGCCGGGTTCGGGCCATGTTTCCCCGGCCGCCTCCACATACCAGTGCCGCATCGCCGGCATTGCCAGCACGGCGTCGACATAGGCCCTGGTGTCGGGCGCGAGCTCGCCGCCATAGGTGTCGAAGCGGGTGACGACCGGCGCATACATGGCATCGGCCGCGGTGAAGTGACCGAACAGGAACGGGCCGCCCTTGCCGTATTTCTCGCGACACTCGCGCCATAACGCCTCGATGCGGGCGCGCTGCACCTCGCCTTCGGCGTCGAGCGGCTTGTGCCCCTTCGGCCGGCGCAAATTCATCGGCCAGCCGTAGCGGACCTCACGAAAACCGGAGTGCATCTCGGTCGCCGCCGCGCGTGCCAGCGCACGGGCGCCGATATCGGCCGGCCAGAGTTTTTTCTCGGGAAACAGATCGGCAAGATATTCAAGAATGGCAAGGGTTTCCCAGATAATTCTGCCCTTGTGATTCAGGACGGGCACCTGACCGGTTGGCGACACTTTCGCCAGATTGGCAAAGGTCTCGGGCGTGCGCAGCCGCACAAAGCCCTCCTCGAACGGGATCTCCAGATGCCTCATCGCGACCCAGGGCCGTAGCGACCATGAGGAGAAGCATTTGTTGCCGATGTAGAGTGTGAATTCCGCCATTTTTCTCCCCGTGCGCACGATCGGTCGGCGCGTATCCACAGCCTAGCCTGCCTGCCCAGCCGCCGGAAGCCGCCTCGCGCGTTTCGTCTGCTTCCGGTTGGGTGCCTGGAACCTAAATGATGCCAGTCCGTTTATCCGCGCGGATGAATTCCCCGGAATTCAAAGACTCCCAGGAGATGCGAAAGTGGTGAACAGGGATCAGGTTGCTGGTATGGCCAAGCAAATTAAAGGCTCGGTAAAACAGGCGGCCGGCAAGGCGACCGGCAACAGGCGGACCCAGATTGAAGGCATGGCCGACAAGGTCGCCGGCAAGGTGCAGAAGGCCTATGGCGACGTGAAGGACAAGGTCAAGAAGGTGTTCTGATCGCGCATCCAGAAACGCTCCTATCGGAAAAGGCGGCCGCCAAGGCCGCCTTTTCACGTGCTCCAGCCCTTGCTGAAAGCGTTGGTGAAGATGACCTCGCCATGGTCATCGGTCGCCTCGCCTAACACGACGTCCATGCCATCGCTGGTCACCCTGGCCACGGCGAACCCTCCCATATAGGCGGCCTTCGGCTTGAACAGGTCGATCCCGTCACGACGATAGATCAGCGAGGCGTCATGCTGATGGCCGTGGAAGATGCCGACGACATTGTAGCCCTTCAGCGCCGCCAGCAGCGCTTGCCTGTCGGCCTCGCTCCACCAGTGCGGCGCACCGGAGCCATCGTCGTCGTAGGTTTTCTTGGCGGGATTCCACCGCTCCGTCGAAAATGTGTCCCAGCCATAGTGCTGGAACAGGATGACCGGGCGGCCGTCCGCCGCGTAGGTCGCCAGATCCTGCTTCAGCCATGGCAGGCTGCTCTCGGCGCCATGGCCGGTGTCGCCGGCAAAACGATGCGTCTGGACGAGATGCAGGCCGCCCCAGTCCCATGAATAGCAGTCGGTGTCGACATCGTAGTCGGTGGCCGGCACGGGCGGCTTGAAGAAGACGCCGGCGCGGTGGTTGACCTCGACATAGTCGCGCAGCTCGCGCCGGTACCAGTCGACATGGTGCGGCGGGCCGTTCTGGTCGAGATCGTGGTTGCCGAGCCCGACATAGACCGGCATGTGGACGCGATCCGGGCCGACGCCTTGGCTGTAGCGCTGGCTGAATTGCAGCAATTGCGTGCCCTCGCTTGGCTGGGCGATCTGGCCGCCGCCATCGTCGGTGATGTCGCCGCCGACGACAAGGCCGAGCGGCATGCCGATCCGGTTGCCGGCCGAACGCAAGCCGGTGGCGATGCCGTTGATCTCGGCCGGCCAGTCCTTGTCGCCGATGGCGTTCATTGCCGCGACGTTGCGCAGCAATGCGGCGTCGGTCTTGCCCTCCTGCTGGCAGTTGGGGCTGAGGCCGCTCGCCATGCGGCAGGCATGCACATCGGCGATGAACAGGAAGGTGGCGTCGATGGGCTGGATGCGCTGCCCGGTCTGGCTGAACGCCGGGCGTGACAGCGCACCAGCCGCCGCAAGACCGGCAGCCTGCACCAGAAAGCTGCGTCGTGAAAACAATTTTGGCGGCCGGTGATTCATCATCGGCGGAATTTCAGCACAAGCGACGTCCGTCGGTCCAGTTTCGGCAATATCGCGACGGCCACGAATCGCGACTGCCTTGACCATCGACATCGCAATGAACGTCTGCCACGTCTACCTGCGCTTGCATTTGATTTGGAAGAAACGGGGGAGCGTCATGAAGAGCGCGTTTATCGGCATGGCATTGGCGGTTTTGCTGCCGGCAAGTGTTGCGTTTGCCGGTCCATGCGTCGATGCGAAGTCCGCGAAAAATGGGTTCATCCTGGCGCGGCCCGGCATCAAAAGCGAGTTTCGGCCCGTGGCCGGCGAGATGACCTCCGTCACCAACACCTACGAGTCGCAATCACCGCAAAAACAGTTCCTGTTTGCCGGCCTGATCGAGGTTTTTCGCGACAGCGACACCGGCCGGCTGGCAATGATCCCGTTTTCCGATCTGCGAAAACTGTTTCCGCTGAAGACGGGAGCCAGGAGCACGATCGAGTTTGTCGAGTTGTCGCCGGACAAGCAGCCAAAGGCCACCACGACGCTGACCCTGGTCGTCAAGGGCAAGGAGACCTTCAGCCTGGGCGACTGCAAATACAATGTGCTGGCCGTCAACGAGACCTTCAAGAACGGGGCCGGCGAGACGCTCGATGCATTCACAGCGCTTTATTCGCCTGACCTGCAGGCTGCTCTCGCCCGGCGCTATGATGAAGGCACCAGCGCGCAATCGGTCAACGGCTACGAGACGATCAAGCCGCTGTCCGAATAGACGGTCTATGGTGCGCAGGAAGCCTTTGGACCGGTCTGATCAAAAGCGGCTTGGACGGAAGTTCGCAAGCAGCGGATGCTCAGTGCCGCTGGCAATCTCGCCGGCGAGCAGTTCGCCGGCGATCAGGCCAAGCGTTGCACCGCTGTGGCTGAAGGCAACGTAATATCCCTGGATATCCTTCAACTGGCCGAAGACCGGCTCGCCGTCTCCGGGAATCGGCTTGGGGCCGACACCGTAGCTCTGCAATTCCAACTTTGGATGACCCTCGAGAACATTCGAGGCTTCGTCGAGAAGCCCCTGAATGGTCGAAGCCTTTACGCTATATGTGCCATCCGAATTGACGACCACCTGTTCTTCCGACCAGGCGGAATCGAGCGCGAGGGCTCCGTCCGGCGTCGGCCGGATGGCGACGCGCGGCGTGTTGAGCACGGCCCGAAGCGGTAAGCTCACCGGCTTGGTCCTGACGAGCAGCGCGATCGGCGTCCCGTCGTCGATATGCCGGCCGGAATCCGCAACCATTCGCGGCACATCGGCACCGGTCGCCAAGAGTACAGCATCGGCAGCAAGGCTGATGCCGCTTGTCGTGACAACGCCGGCGGCGCGACCGTCGACGACCGTGACCGCAGCGCTTCCGGCATCGGTGACGACTTGCCCGCCACGCTCGACGAATTCCGCGATCAATATCTCGATCAGCGACGGCAGATCGACCCAGCCCTCGCCCGGATTGAAGATCGCGCCTTGAGGCGTGACGGCGCTTGCTGCGACCCCTGGCGTGACTGAGGCTATGGCGTGCGCGGACAGATGTTGCGCGTCATAGCCAAGGGCTTTTTCATGAGCGAAGACATCGACGATCTCGTTCGAGGCATTGTCCGCATCCCATGTCAGGCCACCATCGAAACGCAGCCAGGCGGCATCCGGGTATCTCGCCGACAGCGTCCGGTAGCGGTCGATACCGATCATGCGCAGGCGATGATACTCGGCCGATCGCTTGCGCGCTGAATTGAGCCAGGCGAGCGAGCGGCCGGAAGCGCCCTTGGCGAGCGTTCCATCATTGACCAGAACGGTTTGGATGCCGAGCCTTGCCAGATGGACGGCCGAGGAGACACCGAAAATGCCGCCCCCGACAACAACGACCTTTGAGACGGAATG
Organism: Mesorhizobium huakuii; assembly: GCF_014189455.1. Classification (NCBI taxonomy): domain Bacteria; kingdom Pseudomonadati; phylum Pseudomonadota; class Alphaproteobacteria; order Hyphomicrobiales; family Phyllobacteriaceae; genus Mesorhizobium; species Mesorhizobium huakuii. Next base: position 5,400,747 of record NZ_CP050296.1, on the reverse strand, counting down.
TGCTGTAGTCATGGGATATTCTTTCACGGGTGGAGGTTGGATTGGGCGGCCATCTCAGGGGTCATGCGGATGGTGCGATTAGAGCACTTCGGCAAGGAAGTGCTTCAGACGCATGCTGTTCGGAGCGTCGAAGATCGCGGCAGGCGTGCCGACCTCGATGACGCGGCCTTCATCCATGAAGACGACCTGATCGGCGACCTTGCGGGCAAAGCCCATTTCATGGGTCACCACAACCATTGTCATGCCGCGCCGGCCGAGGTCCGCCATGAGGTTGAGCACACCCTTCACCAGTTCGGGATCGAGAGCGCTCGTCACCTCGTCGAACAGGATGACTTCCGGGTCCATCGCCAGCGCACGGGCGATCGCTACACGCTGCTGCTGGCCACCAGATAGGCTACCGGGACGATGGTTCTTGCGGGCGGCCAGCCCGACATCGGCAAGGCGCGCCTCGGCGATACGCTCGGCCTCTTGCACCGGAAGGTGCTTGACCTTGGTCAGCGACAGCATGACGTTTTCCAGGGCTGTGTGGTCGGGGAACAGGTTGAACTGCTGGAAAACCATGCCGACCCGCCGGCGCAGTTTTTCCGGCTTCATCGCCAGGATGCTCTCGCCATCGAGCAGCACGTCACCGCCTTTGGGCTCAACCAGGCGGTTGAGGCAGCGCAGCAGGGTCGACTTGCCCGAGCCTGACGGACCGATGACACAGGTGACCGTGCCTGGCTTGACCGCCAGACTGACACCCTTGAGGACATCGAGATTGCCATAGGCCATGTCGAGATCGGTGATGGCGAGACTGCCGCCCTTGAAGCGGGGAAGCGCGGAATTGCCCTCAAGACTGGTCTGCGCAGGTGGATTGCTGATGGCGTTTTCCAGTTCATCGACCTCGGCAAGGCCGCTGGTGATGAGGCCGGCCTTTTGCTTTCCGACCCGCAGCGAGTTGTCGATGTAATTGACCACATGGGTCAACGGCACGGTGATGACGAGATAGAACACGCCGGCCAGAAGCAATGGCGAGAGGTTTCCGGTGACCACCGCCTGGTCCTGGCCGACACGGAAAATCTCGCGCTCCGACGCGAGCAGACCGAGGAAGTAGACAAGGCTCGAATCCTTGACGTTGCCGATGAACTGGTTGACCAGCGCCGGCAAGACGCGGCGGATGCCTTGCGGTATCACGATCAGGCGCATGCCCTGCCCATAGCTCATACTGAGCGCCCTGCAGGCCTCCATCTGCCCGCGCTCGACGCTCTGGATGCCCGAGCGGAAGATTTCGCCGATATAGGCGCCGGCGATCAGGCTGAGGGCGAGAATGCCGAGCGGAAAGGGCGAAGGCCCGAAGATTTCACGGCCGATGCGGGCAAAGCCCTGGCCGATCAGCAGGATCGTGACGATCGCCGGAAGGCCACGGAAAATATCCGTGTAAATCCGGGCAGGAATGCGCAGCCAGCGCGATTGCGAAATGCCCATGACCGCCAGGATCATGCCGAGTAGGACACCCAGTACCGTGGACGCGGCCGCGAGAATCAAGGTGTTCTTCAATCCGATGGTGATCATGCTCGGCAGCACGTCCGCCATGGCCTGCCAGTCGAGGAAACTGCGCCGCAGGTTTTCAAGCCAGTTCATTCGCCCGCCTTTCGGTTGCGCTGTCCGCATCGTCCGCCATCAAGCACGGCAGCATAAGATCCGGCCGCTGGCGCGAAAGCCGGCGGCCAGGTGCGGTTACTTCTTGGGGAGATACTGGTCGGGCATTGGCGAACCGGGGAACCACTTCTCGTAGAGCGTCTTCCAGGTTCCGTCCTGCATGGCCGCGTGAAGGGCGGTGTTCAAGGCACCACGGAACTTGTCGTTACCCTTGCGCACCACGAAGCCGGCCGGCGCGTCAAAGGAAGGAATATTGACCGCGATCTTCAGGTTCGGATAGCGAACGCCATAGTCCTTGGCGGCCTCGTAATCGAGGAAATGCGCGTCGACGGTTCCGTTGTTGAGCGCCGAAACGGCGGAATTGTTGTCTGGGAATTTGACGAGATCGGTTCCGACAAAGTTCTTCGCCGCGTAGATTTCCTGGAGCGTGCCCTGCACGACGCCGAGGCGCTTGCCCTTGAGTCCCTCCGCCGACGTGATCGCCTTGTCGGAGGTAAGGACGGAGAGATAGCCCGCAAGATACCCGTCGGAGAAGTCGACGGTCTTCTTGCGCGCTTCCGTCGTGCCGATTGCCGCGACCGCGACGTCGAAGCGTTCGTTCGCAACCGAAGGCATCAGCGCCGAGAATTCCTGGCCGGTGAAGATCACTTGGTCCGGCTTGAATCCAAGGCGGCTCGCGACGTTGCGGAACAATTCGATGTCGAAGCCGGTGAACGTGCCATCCGCCTGGGTGAAAGCGTAGGGTTTGGCATCGCCCATCGTACCAACGCTGATGACTTTCGCATCGATAAGACCATAGGGATTGTCATCCGCGGCGGCTGCTCCCGAAACCAACCCGGCGCCAATGCACGCGGCCATAAGGACCATTGCGCCGGTCCGGACCGGTGACATCAACGACTTGAGAATTCCTGTCCTGCTCATGTCTTCTCTCCACTTGAAGGTCTGTTCTTGTTGGTATTACGTCGAGCCCGCACCCTCGCACCTGACATCGCCCGCCATCGCGACCGCGGCATGCGCGAGCCGTTTCGCCATGCTTCTCGACTCGCAATTTTCTAAAAGAGACCGGTCTCTTATTGATTGAGACCGGTCTCTTTGATAATCGTTATCGCCAGATTGACCTTCCGTCAACAACTCTTGTAGTCGTTCATCCGATGAAAAGAACCGCGCCCAAGACCCCGTCGATAACGGTCAGCGATGTCGCCCGCGCGGCAAACGTATCGAAAGCGACAGCCGCGCGCGTGCTCGGCGGATACGGCGTCGTCAGCGATATGATCCGTGCGGACGTCATGGCCGCAGCCAAGGCACTGGACTACCGTCCGAACGAGCTGGCGCGCAGCATGACGACCGGCCGGTCCGGCATCATCGGAGTGGTTGTCGGCGACATCGAGAACCCGTTCTTCAGCCTCGCGGTGCGCGGCATCAGCGACGCGGCAAGGGCAGCCGGGTTCAACGTCATTCTGGCCAACTCCGGCGAAAGGATCGAGGTTGAAAAGGCAGCCGTGCGGCTGTTGATCGGCAAGCGCGTCGACGGGCTGATCGTCACGCCGGCGGAATCGCGTGACATCTCACACCTGCGCGACATCCATCGTTCAGGCCGGCCGCTTGCCCTGCTTGACAGGGCGCTGCCCGATCTGGACGTCGATACCGTCACCGTCGACGATCGCGGCATCGCCATGCGGGCGACCCGCATTCTTGTCGACGCCGGACACCGCAACATCGCCTATGTGACCGCTGTCGACGCCGAAGGGCATGAGTACCGCGATCTCGGGCAAATCTACACCTCGTCGGTCCGCGAGCGCATCGACGGTTTCCTCACCGTCTGCCGGGATGCAGGAATTGATCGGCCAGAACGTTATGTCCGCCTTGGTGCAACAAGCCCCATCGAAACGCGCAGGGTTGCCGACGCGATGCTGTCCGGGCCGGACCGGCCGACGGCGATCCTTGCCTCCGACAGCGTCATAGCACTGGAGATATTCAGGGTGATCCGCGAGCGCGGCTTGCGGGTTCCCGAGGATATTTCGCTGATCACCTTCCATGATGCGGACTGGACGAGCGTGACAACCCCACCCATTACCGTCATCGACCAGCCCGTCTACGCGCTTGGCAAGAGTGTCGCGGAATTACTTATCAGGCGCTTGAAGGGAGATCCGCGCCCGGCGGAAAGGCTCATTTTGCCAACATCGATCTTCGAGCGCGGGTCCGTTGGCCCGCCGTCAAACGCCATAGCCAAGCGCGCGTAGCGCGGCTGCGGCTCAGGCTTCGCCGAGAGCCGCGAGACAGTCGCGCAGCACGGTCGCGTCCTGCGCTGTCTTGGCCATCGACATGGCGCCGGAATAGGTGGCGACGGCAAGTGCCGCAAAATGCCGGGGCTCGGTGCCTTGCTCCCTGCCCGCCTGTTGGTCGGCCGTGATCTTGTCGGCGATCGCCTGGCGCCATGCTCCAAATATGCCGGCCAGGGCAGTTCGGAAATCGGGATCGGCGAGCGACAATTCATGCGCCAGATTGTTGAGCGGGCAGCCGCGCACGAAACCCTGCTGCTCCAGTTCCGCCGCCACGGCCTCGAACACGGCCCGCACCCCCTCTCGCGCCGAAGCCGCCGTCTTTACCGGCGCGATCCATGTCTCCTCGACTGCCGCCGCCACGCGCTCTTCGATTACCGCCAGCGCCAGCGCCTTCTTGGTCGGGAAATGATGATGCAGCGCGCCGCCACTGACGCCTGCCGCCGCCATCAGGTCGCCGAAGCTGGTCGCGTGATAGCCGCGTGTCTGAAACGCGACCTCGGCGACATCGAGGACTTTTCGGCGCATGCCCTCGGGGTCGTTGATACGGTTTCGTGGCCTTGGGCCTGATCGAATGGTTATCTCTGCTGACATTGCACGACAATAGCAAGTTGACAAAACAGGACAACCGGTTTGTTTATAAACAGGATGATCACCCTGTTTTTGGAGACCAGTTGATGAACCTGCCCCTGAACGTCGCGCCGCAGGCTGCAGCGCTCGCCTCACCTGTCGTCGAATTGCGGCAGTACACGCTGAAGACCGGCAAGCGCGACACACTCATCGACGTCTTCGACGGTAAGTTGATCGAAGGCCAGGAAGAAGCTGGGATGACCATCATCGGCCAATTCCGCGACCTCGACCGCCCGGACATGTTCGTCTGGCTGCGCGGCTTTGACAGCATGGACACGCGCAGGGAGGCGCTGGCCGCTTTCTATGACGGCCCGGTCTGGGTGGCGCATCGCGATGCCGCCAATGCGACGATGATCGATTCCGACGATGTGCTGCTGCTGAAGCCGGCATGGCCGGGTGCCGGCTTCGACCTCTCGGGCACGCAGCGCGTCGCCGTGGCCACTGGCGAAAAGCCAATTCCAAACAAGCCGCTGGTTGGCATTGTTGTCATCCAGATTCATCATCTCAGGCCCGGAGCGGAGACCGGCTTCGCCAGTCGCTTCGCGGCCGAGGCGGCACCTATGATGAAGGCGCCCGGCGTCCATCTCCTCGCTGCCTTTATCACGGAGCATGCCGAAAACAGTTTTCCGCGCCTGCCAGTAAGGGCCCGCGAAAACGTCTTCCTTTCCGTCACCCGGTTCGACAGCACCGAGACGCATGCCCGCCACGAAGTCGCCCTCGCCGCCGCGCCGGCATGGCAGGCCTATTGGCAGGCCGCTCAGCCTGATCTGACCAAACCAACGGAGACTTTGCGACTGTCACCCACGTCGCGATCCCTGGTCGGGCGTTAGATTTCGAATGCCTCGATGATCGCCCGCGCGACAAAAGCCGGGTCCTCCCAATGCGGGTTGTGGCCACACGTTTCGGCACGCACGAGGCTTGCCCCCGCCAGGCAACGCAACAGCGCCTGCTGATGCGCCTCGCCGAACAGCGGGTCGCACGCGCCGGCAATGATCAGCGTTTGGGTCCGCACGGCTTGCGCGACATTGATCAGGTCAGCCCGGCAAATCTCTTCCAGAATGGCCCGCCAGCGCGCCGCGGGCATTGCCGAGGCGTCCTTCGCCAGGCCGGCGAGAAACGGCTGGGGTACGCCGGGCCGGCAGGCATGCCACCAGTCATAGAACGGGTCGGCCGGTAATATCGGGTCGCGCAGAGCCTGGACACCCGCGACAAGCGGGTGATCGTGCGCGAAATCGGGTTTCAACGTGCCGGCCAGGACCACCAGTCCGCCGATAAGCTCGTTATGCCGCGCAGCCAGGGCGATGGCGACCATAGAGCCCAGCGAATGGCCGACGACGACAGGCCGGTCGAGCCGCAGATGCTGGGTCAGGCCGGCAATATCGTCGGCAAAGTCGGCAATGCCGAAACCCCTGCCCGCTTGTGACGCGCCGTGGCCGCGCAGGTCGGGCATGATCAGCCGGCGGCCGGCCAGATGCGGCGCCAGAAGCGAAAAACTGCGGCTGGTGTCGGTGAAGCCATGCACCAGAACCAGCGCCGGCTCGGCGCCCGAAATCTCGACATAGGCGATCTCGAGGCCGCCGGAATTGATGGATTGTTTGCGGCCGGCCCAGGCGTCCTGCTCCGCCCAGGCATCCGGGGCCGCTTCCAGCGCGACCGACGTCACAGGCCGAGCTTCTCCTTGACCGCGGCAAGGCCGGGCTTGCCGTCGAAGGTGGTGACGCCGGCGAGCCAGCCATCGAGGCGGTTCTTGTTCAGCGTGATCGCCTTCAGCGCCCCGTCCTCCGGCTTCATGCCGTCATTGATGAGATAGCCCATGCCGACATTCTCGAAATCGATGTCGAAGGCGAGATTTTGAGGAATTGCGCGACATTCGGACATTGCTGCAGATAGCCCTTGCGCACCTGCGTCGTCACCGTCGCGGCGCCGAAATTCGGGCCGAAGAACTTGTCGCCGCCGGTCAGGTACTTGAAGTCGTACATGGTGTTCATTGGATGCGGGGCCCAGCCCTGGAAGACGATGAACTGCTTCTCCGTGATCTCGTAGCCGACTTCGGAAAGCATGCCGGCTTCACTCGACTCAACCACTTGCCAGCCGTCGAGACCGAGCGACGGGTCGGCGATAGCGTCCATCATCAGCTGGTTCGAACCGGGCTCGATCCCGTACATTTTCTTGCCGAACCTGTCGGCGAATTTGTGCAGGTCGGCAAAATCCTTGACGCCGGCATCCCAGACATAGGTCGGCACGGCGAAGGTGTATTTGGCGCCTTCGAGATTGACGCGCACATTCTCGACCGAGCCATCCTTCTTGTAGGGCTCGTAATAGGTGACCATGGCCGGATCCCAATAGCCGAGGAACAGGTCCAGGTCGTTGTTCTTCATGCCTTCGTAGATGACGTTGATGCCCAGCACCGAGCTTTGCGGCTGGTAGCCGAGCGCACCGAGCAAGACATTTGCGACGCCGGTGGTGAAGGCGAGATCGTTCCAGCCCGGCTCGGCCATGCGGACCGCCCTGCACTGCTCGGCGTCGGTCCCGGCCGCCTGGGCCGCATGGGCGCCCAGCATCAGGGCTGCAAGACAGACGCCATTTGCAAGCATGCGGACCATTTCGATTCTCCTCGTCATCGCTCAATTGACCATCTGGTCTTTTTATTGTCCCACTGGTCAATTGTTGATCTAGGCGGACGAAAATGTCAACGTGGATTCGCAATGCCTGGATCGAAGCCGTGAAACTCAAGCGTCTCAGTGACATACGCCGCAAGGAGTTGCGGCAGGCCGCCTTCGCGGTGCTGGAGCGCGAGGGCATTTCGGGTGCGACGCTGGAAAAGGTGGCCGCCCATGCCGGCGCCTCCAAGGGCATCGTGCTGCACTATTTCCGCAACAAGCAGGAATTGTTCGAGCATGCGATGCGCGAGGCCAACGCCGTGCTGCGCGACGCGGTCGTCGCCCGGCTTCGCCATGCGCGCACGCCGATGGAGCGGCTCGACGCGGTGATCGACGGCAATTTCGAGGAGCACCTGTTCCTGCCGCCTCTTTGCCATGCCTGGCTTTCGCTCTGCGCCGAGGTGCCGCGCGACGAAAAGCTGGCGCGCATTCAGAAGGTGCTGCACGCGCGCATGCGCTCGAACCTGTTGTCTGGCCTGCACGGCCTTGCCTCGCCGGGTGACGCCGACGACATCGCGCTTGGCGTCACCGCGCTGATCGACGGGCTTTGGCTGCGCCTCGGCCTGGAGCCGGGCAGCGTGTCGCGCGAACAGGCGATCCGACAGGTCAAGGATTTCGTCGCTGCACGACTGGCCATGCGCCAGAATGCGACTGCCGGCGCGTAAGCCAGCCCGAATTTCATACCATCTACCAGGCGCGGGCTATCAGGGCGGCCAGCCGGTCGCGCGCTTGCGCCGCTCAAGACCGGACTTCAAATTGCCACCGACGGCGATGTGATCCCCAAGGAGTTTTGCCCATGCCGCCACCGCCGCCGCGCGGGGTCAGGCGGGTCTGCGCGAAATACCGCGCCTCCTCGGCTATTTCGCTTTCCAGCTTCGGATTGGCGCGCAGCCACTCGATGCGTTCGGCGAGATCAGACATGTCGCGCGCCACAGGGACGTAGTGGCGAAACGGTTCGATATCTTCGAAGAACCATTCGCGCCACGGCCGATCCTGCAGCAGCACGACGCGCTTGGTGTGGAGCAGCATCTTGAAGCGGCCGCTATAACCCGCCCCTTCGACATCGATCATGTACCTGTAGGTGGTGACCTGGTCTTCCATCGTCCTGAATTTGGTGGAATACCGGTTGGTGGCGACATCGTAATTCGCCTCGGTGTCATACGCCTCGATCAGGTCCGGGCGGGCCGGCGCAATCTCGACAATCCTTTTGCGGGCACCGTTCATGCAGCGCCCCGCCCAGAACAACCTGTTGTCGCGCGGCGGCTCTTCCGATGCGGCCGCCATCGCCCGTCTTCTGGTCGTAGTCGTTGAACTTCGCATCCGGCCAGCCAAATCGGGCGCCGCCACCTCGCCATAGCCGTCGGCCTGAGAGAAGGCGAAACGCGTGCGAAAATAGCGATGCCTTCGGCGCGACGGCGTGTCGCCGAGAAGCATATAGAACGGTGGCAGGCTGCGGACGCCCAGGGATGCCAACGCCTCGGCTATCAAGGTCAGCACCTGCACATGCCTTTCAAGCCAGGCGGCACGGGAGCGCACCTTGAGCTTGCCGCCTTCGAAACGGCAGTGGATCTCGCCGCGATTGAGGCCGGGCAGGAAGCGCCAACCTCGACGACGTCGACATCCATCGGAAGCACCTTCAGACCGGTGTTGAGTGGTGCCATTTTAAAAGACGTCTCGCCGCGACCCGTTTCGATCAACGCGGCTATCCTGTTGGCGCGGCGGATGCAAGGGACAGACGATCCCAGCGTCGGCCCCAGGCGAAGTTCATACCGTGGGATAGGCCGGCGACTTGACCCGGGCGTTGGCCATGCGGTGCTCTGGCATTGGCCAAGACGATTTCGGAGCGCCCGATGAGACTTCAGGACAAGCGCACGCTGGTGACCGGCGGCTCGGACGGCATCGGCCTGGCGATCGCCGAGGCATTCCTGCGCGAGGGCGCCGATGTCCTGATCGTCGGCCGCGACGCCGGCAAGCTCGAAGCCGCGCGCCGGAAGCTGACGGCTCACGGTCCGGCTGGCGCCGTGGAGACGGTATCGGGCGATCTTGCCACCAGCCTCGGCATCGCAGCAGTTGTCGGGCACGTGAAAGAGACCGGCCGGCCGCTCGACGTTCTCGTCAACAATGCCGGTGTCGCCTACCTCGTGCCATTCGAGACCGTCAGTGAGGCGCAGTTCCAGCACTCGTTCGCGCTGAATGTGACGGCGGCGTTCTTCCTCACCCAGGGGCTGCTGCCGCATTTCGGTGCCGGTGCATCCGTCATCAACATCTCCTCCTATTTCGCCAACAAGATGATCCCGAAGCGGCCATCCAGCCTCTACTCCCTGTCCAAAGGCGCATTGAACTCGCTGACCAAATCGCTCGCTTTCGAGCTCGGCCCGCGCGGCATCCGCGTCAACGCCATCGCACCCGGCACGGTCGACACCGCCATGCGGCGCAAGACCGTCGACAATTTGCCAGCCGAAGCACAGGCGGAGCTGAAAGCCTATGTCGAACGCAGCTATCCGCTGGGGCGCATCGGCCGCCCCGACGACCTCGCCGGGATGGCGGTTTATCTCGCCAGCGACGAGGCCGCGTGGACGAGCGGCGGTATCTTTGCGATCGACGGTGGATATACTGCGGGATGAGCGCTGGCTGTTGCCTTGCGTGAGACCAGACAGGTGCGGCGCATTGTTGCCCGGACCGGGTAAAATCCGGCCATCAACCAAGCTCTATTTATATATATACCATTTCATATCAATTAACCATCCAACTAATCGGTTCGCCGTACTCACTACTCCACCAGAATATCTTTAGTAACTTTTTACATAGTCAATGAATATTGCCCTTACTACGGATGGGGATTTAGATGAATCTTTTGTTTGGATTTTCCGGGCGCATTGGGCGTGGGCAATGGTGGTTGGCCCAGTTCGTAGTGCTGGCCCTGTTGGTGGTGACCGTCGCCGCCCTCGTCCATGTCGGAGGTGCATCGGCAGGGCATAGGCTCAGAGCGTTTCCTTCGGACGGGCTAAGTGCCAATCTGGTGCTGCTCATCGGCGCCGCGCTTTCGGTCTGGGTCAATTTCGCCGCAACGATCAAGCGGTACCATGATCTGGACAAATCAGGCCGATGGTCCCTGCTGTTGTTCCTCCCCTATATCGGCGGGCTGTGGGTGCTCGTCGAGTGCGGCTTTTTCTCCGGCTCGGACGGCAACAACGACTATGGCCCGCCATCCGGCGCGGAGGACTCGAGGAGCGATCTCAACGCCCACATTTCACGTATGACGGCCGAACGCTCTGTTCAGCAGCAATCGCGATCCACCAGGCTGGAACAACAAGCCAGCAGGGATCCCGCGCCTCCGGCGCCGCAAACGAGGCGCCCCACAGGTCCAACCGGATTTGGCCGCCGCGGCCTTTAGGTCAAGCAAGACAATTCCGCGAACACGCGGCGGGAACCTGCAGGCGAAGCGCATTCCCGGAGAGCCTTCTTCAACCGATTTGCATCCTCACCGTCCACAATCTCTGCTTGAAGCCATTTGTGCAACGCGATACGCCCTTGCCCAAATCGACAGACCGGAGACTTGCCGTGAGCACGCCAAAGACCAGAACCGAAACCGATACGTTCGGCCCCATCGAGGTTGCCGCCGACCGCTATTGGGGTGCGCAGGCGCAGCGTTCCCTGGGCAATTTCAAGATCGGCTGGGAGAAGCAGCCGGCTTCGATCGTGCGTGCGCTGGGCATCGTCAAGCGGGCGGCGGCGGAAGCCAATATGGAGGTGAAGCGGCTCGATCCCGCGATCGGCAAGGCGATCATCGCGGCCGCGCAGGAGGTCATCGAGGGCAAGCTCAACGACCATTTCCCGCTTGTCGTCTGGCAGACCGGCTCAGGCACGCAATCCAACATGAACGCCAATGAGGTGATCTCCAACCGGGCGATCGAGATGCTGGGCGGCGTCATGGGCTCGAAGAAGCCGGTGCACCCCAACGATCACGTCAATATGAGCCAGTCGTCGAACGACACCTATCCGACGGCCATGCACATCGCCTGCGCCGAGCGCATCGTGCACGATCTGTTGCCGGCGCTGAAGCACCTGCACAAGGCGCTCGCCGCCAAGAGCAGGGAGTTCAACCACATCATCAAGATCGGCCGCACGCACACGCAGGATGCAACACCGCTGACGCTGGGCCAGGAATTCTCGGGCTATGCGGCGCAGGTCGCCTCATCGATCAAGCGCATCGAACTGACGCTGCCCGGCCTGCAGGAGCTGGCGCAAGGCGGCACCGCCGTCGGTACCGGCCTCAACGCGCCGGTCGGCTTCGCCGAAAGGGTTGCCGATCGCATCGCCGCCATCACCGGCATCGCCTTCGTCACCGCGCCGAACAAGTTCGAGGCGCTCGCCGCTCACGATTCCATGGTGTTCTCGCACGGCGCCATCAACGCGGCGGCGGCAGCACTCTTCAAGGTCGCCAACGACATCCGCTTCCTCGGTTCGGGCCCGCGCTCGGGCCTCGGCGAATTGTCGCTGCCGGAAAACGAACCTGGCTCGTCGATCATGCCGGGCAAGGTCAATCCGACGCAGTGCGAGGCGATGACGCAGGTCTGCGTGCAGGTGTTCGGCAACAACGCAGCAGTGACCTTCGCCGGCAGCCAGGGTCATTTCGAACTCAACGTCTACAATCCGCTGATGGCCTACAATTTCCTGCAGTCGGTGCAGCTGCTCGCCGACGCTTCGGTCTCCTTCACCGACAATTGCGTCGTCGGCATCGAGGCCCGCGAAGACAACATCAAGGCGGCGCTCGACCGCTCGCTGATGCTGGTGACGGCGCTGGCGCCCAGCATCGGCTATGACAATGCCGCCAAGATCGCCAAGACGGCGCACAAGAAGGGCACGACTCTTCGCGAGGAGGCGCTGGCCACTGGACTGGTCAGCGAGGCCGACTACGACCGGCTGGTGCGGCCGGAGGACATGACGCATCCGGGCTAAGGTGTTTTTAAGCGGGAGAATTTACTCCCGCCACCGCATCAGCCGACACGAATTTCGCGCTTCTTGCCCGATCATGGAAATGCATCTCCTGTGAACAATGTGTCGCCGGATAGGTGACTTTGGTGAACAGTCGGCATCGTCTATCTCTGGGTCATTCAACCCATTCGGAGAGCCACCATGTCCATCAACACTTCCACCGCCGGCGCCGGCACCGCGTCCAACAGCTCTGTCACCATCCTCCTCGGCCGCATCCTGCTCGCGGTCATTTTCCTGCTTTCCGGTTTCGGCAAGCTCACCGCCATTTCCGGCACCGCTGCCTATTTCGGCGGCCTCGGCCTGCCCCTTCCGACCGTGACGGCCGTGGTTGTCGGCCTGATCGAACTGCTCGGCGGCCTCGCCATCCTCGTCGGTTTCCAGACCAGGATCGCCGCCTGGGTGCTCGCGGTCTTCACCATCGCCACCGGGCTTGTCGCCCACACCGGCTGGGCCGACCAGATGCAGATGATCCAGTTTCTCAAGAACCTCGCCATCACCGGCGGCTTCCTGCTGCTCGCCTCGTCGGGCGCCGGCGCCTATTCGATTGACGCCAAGCGCGGCTGAATCTCCCTCCCAAGCCCGCCTCCCAAAGCTTGACAGAAGCGGCGCGGAATTTTCCGCGCCGCTTTTTCGTCGTCTGGAATAGCGGGCGCGCCGGTTTCGGCCGCCGCCGCGCAGGCGTAGACTGTGCGGTGGCCGGCTTGAGCCCAACCGGGCGCCGGCAAGGGAGGTGGCCATGACCCGCAACGCATTGCTTCTGGTTTCGCGACTGCTGTTTGCCGTGCTGTTCGTACCGTCGGGCTTCCAGGCGCTCGCCAACATTGCCGGTACGACCAGTTATTTCGCCGGCCTCGGCCTGCCGCTGCCGGCGCTCGCCGCCTGGGGCACGGGCCTGTTCGAACTGATCGCCGGGTTTCTGATCCTCATCGGCTTCCAGACCCGGATCGTGGCGCTGCTTCTGGCGGCCTTCTGCGTCGTGGCCGGTTTCATCGGCCATCACGGCCAGGGGGCCGACGACGCGACGCTCGCCTTCCTGCACCAGCAGATGCTGATGAAGGACATTGCGATATCAGGCGGCTTCCTGGCGCTGGCGATGGCCGGTGCGGGCGCCTGGTCGGCCGATGGGCGCGGCGCGGTTTGATATCTTTGCTTAACGCGCCCGAGCTGGTCGACCCCCACTCCGTCTCGGCTTCGCCGAGCCACCTCTCCCCCGATCGACGGGGTAGAGGAAAGGCGCCAAGCTTTTTTGCCGTCAACGCTTTTCCAACTAGGCTCCCTTCCTTTCCCTCCGGAGGGGAAGGTGGCGCTGCGAAGCAGCGACGGATTGGGGGAAGCCGCTCGTCAATCGCGAAGCCGCTGACAAGTGGCGCAATTGAGTTGGTCTAATATCGCGGCCGCGCCTACTTCACCGAAACGCTCGGTCCACCCTCTACGGCCAGCACCAGGCGCCGGTTGGTTATGCGTGCCAGCTGCGCCAGCCGGCCGGCCGGCCGCTCACCGTAGAGGTCGGAGAGCGACGCCGGCAGTACCAGCGCCAGCACGCCATTGGCGCGCTGCTCCCATTTCAACCTGGGCATGATGCCGGGCATCGAGGCCGTCAGCAGATAGACGACGCGCATCATCGCCGCCAGCACGCGGGCCCGCTCGAGGTAGCGCGGCGTTGCCAGCGCCTTGATTTCCGGCGCGATGGACTCGTTGAAGATGCCGTCATGACGATAGGCATTCGCCAGCGCCAAAAAGGCACGGCCGGGATGGTCGACACCGAAGAAGGATGCGTGCGCAATGATGTTGAGCGACTGCCTGCCGCGATATTCGGGATGCGCGCGCCAGCCTATGTCGGCCAGCAATGCGGCGGCGTGGCGGTAGCGCGCCTCGTCCTCGGTCTCGTCGATGCCGAAGGCGGCAAAGGATTTGGCCGTCCAGTCAACCAGCTCATGTGCATGGGTGACCGAGCGCGAGCGCAAACGGGCGAGTTCCTCGGATGCCGAGATCAATGGATCGGCTTTCTGCTCGGCTTCGTCGAGCAGCGAATAAAGGAAGCCTTCGCGCACGCCGAGTGCCGAGACGATGATCTTCGACGGCTGCATCGCCGCCATGATCTCCTGCAGCACGACAGCACCGTAGGGCAGCAGCGAGCGGCGGTTCTTCGAAACGCCCTCAATACCCTTGACCTTCTCGATCTCGGCTTTGGCCACCTGCTTGAGAAAGTTCGTCGCACTGTCGGCCGACATCTCGTAATGGTGCATGACACCGAGCGGGTAGTTGTTCATCTCCATGTGCAGCCGGGCGAGGTTTCGCCAGGTGCCGCCGACGGCATAGAAGGCCCTGCCCTGCCCGCCCTTCAACAGCTTGGCCCGCGCCAGTTCGTCACGCGCGATCTTCTGCGCCTGGGTGAGCGAGTTCTTCGCCATATCCTGCAGGCGCAGGCCACCCAGCGGCAGCGTTATGCCGTCGCCAATGGCTTCGCCGCTGACGTCGACCAGTTCGAGACTGCCGCCGCCCAGATCGCCGGCGATGCCATTGGCTGGATGGAAGCCGGAAATGACACCGAGCGCCGAATAATAGGCCTCCTGCCGCCCGCTGATGACGCGGATTTCGGTCTTGAGCACGTCCTCGGCGCGGTGGATGAAATCGGGACCGTTGATGGCCTCGCGCGCGGCGGCGGTGGCCAAAACATACATATGCTCGGAGCCAGCCTGGTCGGACAGCGCGCGAAAGCGGCGGAACTCTTCCATCGAGCGGGTCACCGCTTCGGGGTCGAGCTTTCCGGTCGAAACGATGCCGCGGCCAAGACCAGCCAGCATCTTTTCGTTGAACAGCATGGTCGGCGAGCGCGCCAGCCCCTCATAGACAACGAGGCGGATCGAATTCGACCCGATGTCGATGATGGACAGCGGTCGGCGGTCCTGCAGCCGGCCCTGGGAATCAGACAGCATCAGGTGGACGCTGCGGCGTTCTTCTTGCGGCGCTTGAACTGCGCAATGCGCTTGGGCGCATGCGACTTCAGCGCGTCACCCCGTCCGGACAGGCTCGGATTGGTCATGAAATATTCCTGCGCGTTGAACGGTTCCTCGCCCTCTTCCAGCACGACGCGCCGGGAGGTTCCATCAGCCAATACGTCGAAACTTTGCTGATTGTCCATGATGTTGCCCAGCATGATCTGGCCCAAAATCTGTTCATGCACAGTTGGATTGGTGATCGGCACCATGGTCTCGACACGACGGTCGAGATTGCGCGGCATCAGGTCGGCCGAGGAGATGTAGACGATCGCCTCGTCGGAAGGCAGGCCATGGCCGTTGCCGAAGCAATAGATGCGGCTGTGTTCGAGGAAGCGGCCGACGATCGACTTGACCCGGATGTTTTCCGACAGGCCCGGCACCTGCGGCCGCAGGCAGCAGATACCGCGCACGACGAGGTCGATCTCGACCCCAACGCGGCTGGCATCGTAAAGCGCGTCGATGATGATCGGGTCGACAAGCGCGTTCATCTTCATCCAAATGCGCGCCGGCTTTCCTTCCAACGCATGGGCGACTTCGTCGGAAATGTGCTTGAGGATGCGGCTTCTCAGCGTGAATGGCGAGATCGCGATCCGCATTTCATCGGTCGGCTCGGCATAGCCGGTGATGAAGTTGAACAGCTGGGCGACGTCGCGCGCGATTGTCGGATCGGTGGTGAAGAAGGACAGGTCGGTATAGATGCGCGCGGTGACCGGGTGATAGTTGCCGGTGCCGAGATGCACGTAGTTGCGCAGCTTGCCGTCCTCGCGCCGCACCACCAGCGACATCTTGGCGTGGGTCTTGAGCTCGAGGAAACCGAACACGACCTGCACGCCGGCACGCTCGAGGTCGCGCGCCCAGCGGATGTTGGCCTCCTCGTCGAAGCGGGCCTTGAGCTCGACAAGTGCGGTCACCGACTTGCCTGCCTCGGCCGCGTCGACCAGCGCGCGCACGATCGGGCTGTCGTTGGAGGTCCGGTAAAGCGTCTGCTTGATCGCCACCACTTCGGGATCGGCCATCGCCTGGCGCAGGAACTGCACAACGACGTCGAAGGATTCGTAGGGGTGGTGGACGACGATGTCCTTCTCGCGAATGGCGGCAAAACAGTCGCCGCCATGCTCGCGGATGCGCTCGGGAAAGCGCGGATTGTAGGGCGTGAACTTCAGATCCTCGCGGGGAATGGCAACGATTTCGGAGATCTGGCTGAGCGCCAGCGGGCCTGTGAGTACGCTGATACGGCTCGACGAGACACCGAGCTCGCCGGCGACGAAATCGCGCAATTCGCCAGGCATCAGCTTGTCGAACTCGATGCGGATCACCGAACCGCGGCGGCGGCGCTTCAGCGCCGTCTCGAACAGGCGCACGAGATCTTCCGACTCCTCCTCGACCTCGATATCACTGTCGCGGATGATGCGGAATGTGCCGGAACCCTTGACCTCATAGCCGGGGAACAGCTTGCCGATATAGAGGCCGACCGCCTCTTCCAGCGGGATGAAGCGGACATGGTGCTTGCGATCCGGCAGGCGGATGAAGCGCTTCAGCGCCACCGGCAGGCGCAAGAGCGCGCTCATCTCCTCGCCATTCTTGCGATGGCGCAGCTGCAGCGCCATCGAGAAGCCGAGATTGGGAATGAACGGGAACGGATGCGCCGGGTCGATCGACAGCGGAGTGAGCACCGGAAACACCTGGTCCTGGAAATGCTCTTCCAGCCAGACCTTCTCGTCCTTGGTCAGTGCATCTCGCGCAATGCTCTCGATGCCTTCCTTGTTGAGCAGCACGGTGAGCGCCGAAAGGCTCTTCTGCTGGTCTTCCTGCAGCCGCTCGACCTCGCGCAGCAGCTGTTCGAGCTGCTGTTCGGGCGTGCGGCCGTCAGGGCTTTTCAGCGTGATGCCTTCGCGCACCTGGCCGGCGAGGCCGGCGACACGCACCATGAAGAACTCGTCGAGATTGGCTGCCGAGATAGACAGGAAGCGGACGCGTTCCAGCAGCGGGTGATGGGTGTTCAGCGATTCCTCGAGCACGCGGCGATTGAACTGCAGCCAGGAAAACTCGCGGTTGACGAAGCGATCCGGGTTACCGCCCTCTGAACTGGCCGTCTCGACGTTGACGAATTCGCTCTGCACCGGCTTCAGTTCATTCATGGTTCCTGCCCGTAACCGTTCCTTTTGCAGCGCCGCCACATGGCGATGGACGCTCTAACATGCCTTTGTGACGCATGATCGGTCGCGGAATCGCTTTGCGTCCGCGGTCACACACTTAACCGGCTCAACTTATCCTCTGACAGGCTTTTGCGACAGTTTCATTTCATCGATCTTGCAAAGAGACCTGTTATGATCCAGATGCATGAGAGACTGCGTTAAGGAGACGACGATGGCAGGCGGTTCCATTCCCCATTTCCAGAACGATGCCGGCCATCCGGCGATCGACATCGGGGTCAAGGAATTCATGTGCACGGGCGCCAACCCGCCTTTCGACCACCCGCATGTGTTTCTCGACATGGGCGACGACAATGAGAAAGTCTGCCCCTATTGCTCGACGCTCTATCGCTATTCGCCGAAGCTGAAGGCGACGGAAACGCTGCCGGCCGGCTGCCTCTACATCGACCAGGCCGCCTGATTCTTTCGCGACAGAGCTGATGGACGACACGCGCTCCCGGCAAGTCGTCATCGCCGGGGCGGGCGTCGCCGGGCTGACCGCAGCCATTGCCTTCGCCGAACGCGGCTACCCTGTGCAGGTCTTCGAACAGGCACAGCGCCTCGAAGCGGCGGGCGCCGGCATCCAGCTTTCTCCCAACGCGACGCACATTCTTCGCCAGCTCGGCGTGCTCGACCGGCTACGGCCGGCGGCGGTGCGGCCGGAAGCCGTGGTGCTGAAGGAAGCAAGGACGCTACGTCAACTGGCGCGTGTACCACTCGGACAATCGGGTGAAAACCGCTGGGGAGCTCCCTATCTCGTCGCGCACCGCGCCGATTTGCAGAACGCCCTAATGGCGCGTGCTGCCGAAATGCCTGACATCCATCTCACCACCGGGGCGCGTGTCGGCAAAGTTTCCGCCGGCCCCCATGGCGCCACGGCAAGCGCGGAGATCGGGGAAGAGACTGCCGAAGCGCATGGCTTGCTGCTGATCGGCGCCGACGGCGTGTGGTCATCGGTGCGCGGGCTTGCCGGTTCGGAAAGCGGAGCCGTGTTCGCGGCCAGCCGTTTTTCCGGGGAACTGGCATGGCGCGCAACCGTGGCGGCCGACAGCCCCGCCGGACAGGCCTTTGCCGCCATTGGCGCCGTCGACTGCGTCACCACCTTCCTCCACCCCGGCTTCCACATGGTCGCCTATCCCGTCAGCAAGGGCAGCGCCTTCAACCTCGCCGCCTTCACCAAGGGCGAGCGCATCGCGGAAGGCTGGTCGGGCCTTGCCGACCCCGCCATCCTCAGCGGAGCCATGCGTGGAACCGCGCAGGCGCTGGGAAAGCTTGTCGCCCTGGCAGGCCCCTGGACGGCCTTTCCGATCCATACTGTCCAACAACGGCAGTGGACCAGCCCGCAAGGCATTGCGCTGATTGGCGATGCCGCGCATGCGATGACGCCGTTCGCGGCACAGGGCGCGGCAATGGCGATCGAGGACGCCGCGATGCTTGCCGCTCTGGTCGCTGACTTTCCCGCCGATCCGCGACAAAGCCTCACCATTTGGGAAAATCTCAGGCGACCGCGCATCGCCAAGGTCATCCGGCGTGGTTCGCTCAACCGGCTTGCCTGGCACGCCCGAGGCCCGGTGGCACTGGCCCGCAACCTGGTGCTGGCGGCACGGCCGGCGGAGAAGCTCGCGGCCGACCTTGACTGGCTTTATGGCTGGCAGGAGCCGAAGGTCGTTCGGCGGTAGAGCGTCGAGACAACAAAGCCCGATAGGCTGGCGGGACAGCCCCCTCTGCCCTGCCGGGCATCTCCCCCTTGGGGGAGATCGGCAGCTTTGGCCCCGGCGTCCATCTTGCAAACGTTGGAGATTAGCGAAAGCCGACGCCACATCCGATCTCCCCCCCTCGTGAGCCCCACGAGGGGGAGATGTCCGGCAGGACAGAGGGGGGCGCGAAGGAACGAGGCGTTGGTGTTATCTGCGCGACCTACTAATTATACAGCCTCAACGACCACCCCAGCGACACCGGCAGTGGGTTCCACCAGCCGGTCCGCAGGCCAGCGGTACGCAGCGCGGCGGCGGTCCAGGTGTTGCAGCCGGCCAGTGCGTTGAAATGGCCGTTGGCTTCGAAGAAGCCGTCGAATTTGGAATAAGCGGCATTCTGGATATGGATCGGACCACTCGGTCCCTGCTGAAAACTGGCCTCGATGAAATCGAGCAGCGCCGCGAACTGGTCGTCACCAATGTCGAAGCCGGCGACATCGGGATGCGGTTCGACGATATCGCCGGCGACATCGACATGCATGACCGACGCGTCGAGCGTCAGCGCTTTCATCACCGGAACGGCTTTGAGCTCGGACCAGGTCGGTGTTTCCAGATAGAAGGCGCGGCCACCCCAGCCAAAGACGATGTAGCGCACCTCGGGGATGTCTTCCGGGATGCCGGCTTCGACCAGAAAATGAAAGCGCTGACGCACGGCATTGTCCACCGGGATGGCGATGTCGGTGTGGATCGGGTTCTTCAGCACCAATATGTGCCGCGTGCCCTGGCCCGCCGACGCCGCCGGCCAGAGCGGGCGCGGCACCAGAGTGCCGAGGGCGGCTGCAAGCGCGATCGCGGCCAGCACTGTGGAAAGGAACCGCAGCACTTTTCTCATCGATGACGCCCCCCCTGCTCTGCCGCCAATCGCATCGGCCGATCCATAAGAAAAAGCCCGGCCGCATTGCGGCCGGGCTCTTGCGCTCGGTGTGGAACCGCTCAGTGCAGGATCTGGCTGAGGAACAGTTTGGTGCGCTCGTGGCGCGGATGGTCGAAGAATTCTGCGGGCGTGTTCTGCTCGACGATCTGGCCCTGATCCATGAAGATCACCCGGTTGGCGACCTTGCGGGCAAAGCCCATTTCGTGGGTGACGCACAGCATGGTCATGCCCTCTTCGGCCAAGCCCACCATCGTCTCCAGCACTTCCTTGATCATCTCCGGGTCGAGTGCGGAGGTCGGCTCGTCGAACAACATGATGCGCGGGTTCATGCACAGCGAGCGGGCGATCGCCACGCGCTGCTGCTGGCCGCCGGACAGCTGGCCCGGATATTTGTTGGCCTGTTCCGGGATTTTCACGCGCTTGAGGAAATGCATGGCGATTTCCTCGGCCTGCTTCTTCGGTGTCTTGCGCACCCAGATCGGCGCCAGCGTGCAGTTCTCCAGGATGGTCAGATGCGGGAACAGGTTGAAGTGCTGGAACACCATGCCGACCTCGCGGCGCACCTCGTCGATCTTCTTCAGATCGTTGGTCAGTTCCTTGCCGTCGACGATGATCTTGCCCTTCTGGTGTTCCTCCAGCCGGTTGATGCAGCGGATCATCGTCGACTTGCCGGAGCCTGACGGCCCGCAAATGACGATGCGTTCGCCGCGCATCACCTTCAGATTGATGTCCTTCAGCACATGGAACTCGCCATACCATTTGTGCATGGCGATGATGTCGATGGCGACATCGGTGGTCGAGATGTGCATCTTGGCGGCGTTGACCTTGATCTCTTCCGCGCTGACGGCATTTTCGGTGGCCATGACAGGGTCCCCTTGTTCTTTTATCTTTGGTTATGATGCATGTCGTTATCCCAAAACCGCAACACGCTTTTGGGCGACAGGCATCAGCGTTTGTGGCCGGTGTCGAGCCGGCGTTCGGTGTACATTGAATAGCGCGACATGCCGAAGCAGAACAGCCAGAAGACGAAGGCGGCGAACACTAGGCCGGACCTGGCCGTTTGAGGCGTCGCCCAATTGGCGTCCGAGAAGTTCTGCTTGACGACGCCAAGCAGGTCGAACATCGAGATGATGAGGACCAGGCTGGTGTCCTTGAACATGCCGATGAAGGTGTTGACGATGCCGGGAATGACCAGCTTCAGCGCCTGCGGCAGCACGATCAACCCCATTTTCTGCCAATAGCCGAGGCCGAGTGAATCGGCGCCTTCATACTGGCCCTTGGGGATCGCCTGCAGGCCGCCGCGCACCACTTCAGCCATATAGGCGGCGGCAAACAGCGACACGCCGATCAGCGCCCGCAGAAACTTGTCGAAGGTGACGCCCGCCGGCAGGAACAGCGGCAGCATGACGCTGACGAAGAACAGAACGGTGATCAGCGGGATGCCGCGCACCGTTTCGATGAAGACCACGCACAGCGTCTTGACGATCGGCATTTTCGAGCGCCGGCCGAGCGCCAGCACGGTGCCCAGCGGCAGCGACACGGCAATGCCGACAAAGGACAGGCTCAGCGTCACCAGCAGGCCACCCCAGCGCGAGGTCTCGACATGCGGCAAGCCGAACGCACCGCCGATCAGCAGGAAAAACGAGACGATCGGCAACACCAGGAACAGCAGGATGGCGTTCAGCCCCTTGCGCGGCACGCGCGGGATCAGCATCGGCACCAAAAGCGCCACGAACAGGATGGCAACCAGGATCGGCCGCCAGCGTTCCTCGATCGGATAGGTGCCGAACATGAACTGGCCGAACTTGGCATTGACGAAAGCCCAGCAGGCGCCGCTCCAGCCATCCGGCTGAATGCCGCCTTGTGCGACGGTCGCGCAGACGGTGCGGTCCGGTCCGGTCCACTGGGCATTGAGGAACGCCCAGTTGATGACCTGCGGCAGGACCCAGGCAACGATGGCGATGCCAAGGATGGTCATGATGGTGTCGCCGACCGTGCCGACCAGGTTCTTGCGCACCCAGGCCATCGGGCGCGGACGCTGGCCGGCGCGGGCTGCGCCAGGGCCATTTCGGTGCGCACCCAGGACATATCGTGTTCCTGCATGGCTCTACCTCTCCACCAGCGCCATCTTGGCGTTGACCACGTTCATGACGGCCGAGGTCACCAGGCTGAGTATGAGATAGGCGATCATCATGATCAGCACGCCTTCGACCGCCTGTCCCGTCTGATTCAGCACTGTACCCGCCGTTGCCGTCAGGTCCGGATAGCCGATGGCGATCGCCAGCGACGAGTTCTTGGTCAGGTTGAGATACTGGCTGGTCAGTGGCGGAATGACGATGCGCATGGCCTGCGGCACGACAACCAGCCGCAAGATCGACCCGGATCGCAGCCCAAGAGCTGCGGCCGCCTCGGTCTGGCCCTTGCTGACACCCCGGATGCCGGCGCGCACGATTTCGGCGATGAAGGCCGCCGTGTAGCAGGACAGCGCCAGATAGAGCGACAGGAACTCCGGCTTGACCTGAAAGCCGCCGGTGAGGTTGAAGGTCGATTGTTTCGGAAGATCAAAGCTCAGCGGAAAGCCGCTCAGCACGTAGGCGAGCAAGGGCAGGCCGACGATCAGCGCTATCGAGGTCCAGAGCACCGGAAATTGCTGGCCTGTCGCCATCTGCCGCTGACGCGCCGTGCGGGCGACGAACCATGCCATGGCAATGCCGACAAGCAGAGCGACGAAGATCAGCCAGGAGCCCTCGCCCCAGACCGGGCGGGGAAAGTAGAAGCCGCGCTGGTTGAGGAAGGAGCCAAAGGGCAGATGATAGCTGTCACGCGGCGCCGGCAGCACCGCGAGCACGCCGGAATACCAGAAGAAGATGACCAGCAGCGGCGGGATGTTGCGGAAGACCTCGACATAGACCGTGCAAATCTTCTGGATCAGCCAGTTCTGCGACAGGCGGCCGATGCCGATGACGAAGCCGATGATGGTGGCGGTGATGATGCCGGCGACGGCGACGATGATGGTGTTGATCAGGCCGACAAGGATGGCGCGGCCATAGGTCGAGTCCGACGTATAGGCGATCGGCGTATCCGAGATGTCGAATCCGGCGCGTCCCCTGAGGAAACCGAAGCCGGAGGCGATGTGCAGGCGCTGCAGATTGTCGATGACATTCTGCACAATCCACCAGACGGAGCCGAACAGAACGATGACGACCAGCGTCTGGAAGAAGAGACTGCGGACTTTCGGATCATTAATGAAGGAAGCCCCGCTGGGCCCTTCGCGAATAACTTCCTGCGATGCCATGTGACCGTCCCCTGGAAAGAGAAACCGGAAGGCAGATATCTGCCTTCCGGATCACATTTCGGTCAGCGGATCGGCGGAGCGTATTGCAAGCCGCCCTTGGTCCACAGTGCGTTGATGCCGCGGGCGATCTTGAGCGGGCTGCCCGAGCCGACATTGCGGTCGAACATTTCGCCGTAGTTGCCGACGGCCTTGACGATGTTGACGACCCAGTCGTTGGAGACGCCGAGATCGGTGCCGATCTTGGTGTCCGCTTCCTGGCCGAGCACCCGCTTGATCTCGGGGCTCGGGGAATTCTTCATCTCGTCGACATTGGCCTTGGTGATGCCGAGTTCCTCGGCGTCGAGCAGCGCGAAATAGGTCCACTTGACGATGTGGTACCACTGGTCGTCACCCTGGCGCACGGCCGGACCGAGCGGCTCTTTCGAAATGATCTCGGGCAGCACGACGTGATCAGCCGGCGCACCCAGCGTCAGGCGGATACCGTAAAGGCCCGACTGGTCGGTGGTGTAGACGTCGCAGCGGCCGGCGTCATAGGCGGCGTTGACCTCTTCGAGCTTTTCGAAGACGACCGGATTGTACTCCATCTTGTTCGCCTTGAAGTAGTCGGCGAGGTTGAGCTCGGTGGTGGTGCCGCTCTGTACGCAGACGGCGGCGCCGGAGAGCTGGAGCGCCGAATTCACGCCCGGCAGCTTCTTGGCGTTGATCATGAAGCCCTGGCCGTCATAGTAGGTCGTGCCGACGAAATTCAAACCAAGTGCGGTGTCGCGGTTGATGGTCCAGGTGGTGTTGCGCGACAGGATGTCGACCTCGCCGGACTGCAGCGCGGTGAAGCGCTCCTTGGCGCTGAGCGGCGTGAACTTGACCTTGGTGCCGTCACCGAAGACGGCGGCCGCGACAGCGCGGCAGAAATCCGCATCGATGCCTTGCCAGTCGCCCTTGTCGTCCGGCGCTGAGAAGCCGGCGAGACCGGTCGAGACACCGCACTGGATGAAGCCCTTCGCCTTGACGGTGTCGAGCGTCGTCGCCGACGCGGCCGACGCCATAAGCCCGAGCGTAGCGGCGCCAAGAATGCCGATAGCAATATGTTTCATGACCCACAGACCCTTTTCTCTGTTTTTCAGGCAAACCCTGATTCTTTTTCCCGTGTGAACGCAGCTCCCATTCCAGCCCATTCCCCGGAATTCCACATCGTAACCGACGCGCCGCCTCCCATTCACGAACAGCATCGAAGGCGATAATTCTCGTGAGGTCAAGGAAAATGACCGAATCCGAACGTGTTTGAAAATCGATTGCCTGAAATGCCCGAATTGCAGACAAACGCGCCCGCAATTTAGTCACGGCGCGAATAAAGTCGGCAAAGCGTATTCAACGCAAAATGCGGGCCAGCGGCGAAATCCATCCCTGGCACCAGCGTTGCGTCACTGATCTGGATACGGAATGAATTGGCACGCCCGAAGACTGTCATCAGACATGTGCTGTTAAAACGCGCGAGAAACGAGCCAGACGCCGGCCGCCGCCATCAACACGCCGGAAATGCGCGGAATCAACGGCCCGGTCGTGACTGTCTTTCCCAGGAGAACGAGGATGGCGATGCCGGCGATCCACAGACCTCCCCTAGCCGCTGGCAAGGCCAGGTGCCGCGTCGCTCGCTCGCGCACTGCCGCGCCCGGCCAGCCGCTTTCACGACCTGACGGCGACGCCGGTCCGCGAGAGAATTGGCATATTCGAAGTCCATCCCTGGCGGACGGTGGGCGGTTGCACGGTCCCTGACACCGCACTATGGCTAGCGCCTTGTCAAACAAGGCGAAGACGAAGAATGGCTAAGGACGGCAACGAGCAGGTTTCCGGAAAAATGGGCATCAACACGCGGCTTGCCCATTCGGGCAACAACCCGCACGACTATTTCGGCTTCGTCAATCCGCCTGTCGTGCACGCCTCGACGGTGCTGTTCCGCGATGCCGCGACGATGGCGGCGCGCGATCAGAAATACACTTACGGCACACGCGGTACGCCGACGACGGACGCCCTTGCCCATGCCATTGACGCGCTGGAGGGATCCGCCGGCACGATCCTGGTGCCGTCGGGCCTGGCGGCGGTGACCATTCCGCTGCTCGCCTTCTTATCGGCTGCCGATCATCTGCTGATCGTCGATAGCGTCTACCATCCGACCCGTAATTTCGCCGACACGATGCTGAAGCGGCTCGGCGTCGAGGTGGAATATTATGATCCGCATATCGGCGCTGGTATCGCCGCCCTGATCAAGCCCAACACCAAAGTGGTGTTCACGGAATCGCCGGCCTCCAACACGTTCGAGGTGCAGGATATACCGGCGATCGCCAAGGCGGCGCATGCCGCCGGCGCCATCGTGATGATGGACAACACCTGGGCCACGCCGCTCTATTTCCGGCCGCTCGACCATGGCGTCGACATCTCCATCCACGCGGCGACGAAATACCCGGCAGGCCATTCCGACGTGCTGCTTGGCACGGTCTCGGCCAATGAGAGCCACTGGAAGCAGCTCTACGAGAGCTTTTGCACGCTCGGCTGCTGCGCGGGACCCGACGACGTCTACCAGGTGCTGCGCGGCTTGCGCACGATGGGTGTGCGCCTGGAGCATCATCAGCGCAGCGCGCTTGCCATCGCGTCGTGGCTCGAAGGCCAGAAGGGCGTGGCGCGCGTGCTCCACCCTGCCCTTCCCAGCCATCCGGATTACGATTTGTGGAAGCGCGATTTTTGCGGTTCGAGCGGCATCTTTTCCTTCGTTATGGCCGGCGGCGGCCAGAAGGAGCAGCACGCCTTTCTCGATGCGCTGCAGATTTTCGGCCTCGGCTATTCCTGGGGCGGCTATGAGAGCCTTGCGGTGCCGGTCTGGCTCAGCGACCGTGTCATTGCAAAAGGCCCCTATGACGGTCCGTTGATCCGCCTGCAGATCGGTCTCGAGGATGTCGACGACCTAAAAGCCGACATCCTGCGCGGGCTGGCCGCTGCCACCGCCTGACGACGCGCACGGGCCGGCTGCCGGGCAGAATCAGCAGAAGGGCGCAAGGCTCTTGACGCTGATGACAAAGTGCGAGCCGCTCGCGGCATCCCATTGCTGCGCGTCGCGCAATATTATTCTGCCGGGCCGCGACTTTGCGGATTTATTTGACTTTCAAATCCGTGGGTTCGGCTGCATTGCCTGCTGCACGGCATCGTCAGCAATCCATTTGTCACAAAGCTTGCCATGGCCTTTCGTCTTTTTGCCCCCATCCTAGCCGGCGCGACGCTGCGCGAGCGGTTGCTTGCCTGCATCGGAGCCACGATCGGCATCGCGCTGACCGGCGTGATCAGCGGGCTGGCGATGGGCGGCGGCCCGCATGTGGCCCTGCTGGTAGCACCAATGGGCGCCTCCGCCGTGCTTCTGTTCGCCGTGCCCGCGAGCCCGTTGGCGCAGCCCTGGTCGATCATCGGCGGCAATTCCATATCGGCGCTGGTGGGTGTGACCGTGGCGCATTTCATCCATGATCCGGTATTTGCCTCGGGCCTTGCCGTGGCGCTCGCCATCGCGGCGATGTCGTTCACGCGCTGCCTGCATCCGCCGGGTGGCGCGGCGGCGCTGACAGGGGTGCTTGGCGGACCTGCCGTTGTCAGCGCGGGCTTCCTGTTTCCCTTCGTGCCGGTGGCGTTGAATTCGATCATCCTGGTCACGCTGGGTTTCCTTTTCCACAGGCTGGCGCGGCGCAACTACCCGCATGTCGCCGCACCCGCTGCCAACAGCCACGGGACCGCCGATCCGCCGGCGCAGCAGCGCGTCGGCTTCCGGCCCGAGGATATCGATGCGGCGCTGACCACACTCGACGAAACCTTCGACATCGACCGCAACGACCTCGAACGTTTGTTGAGACAAGTCGAGCTGCAGGCCATGGTGCGCTCGCACCGGACGCTGCTGTGCCAGGACATCATGTCCCGCGACGTGGTTTCGGTGCCCGAGCAGGCCACCGCCGACGAGGCGCGCCAGCAACTGCTCGATCACAACATCCGCACCTTGCCGGTGGTCGACGCGGATGCGCGGCTGGTCGGCGCCGTCGGCCTGCGCGAGCTGACGAAGGCCACCGATACGGTGAAGGGCGTGATGTCAAAGGCCGGCACCGCCTCGCCCGACACGCCGGCGATGAGCCTGCTTCCCGTGCTGACCGACGGCCGCAGCCATGCCGTGGTTATCGTCGACGGCGAGCGGCGCATTCTCGGGCTGATCACGCAGACCGACCTTCTGGCGGCCGCCGCACGCGTGCAGGCAGCAGACAAGGGGCTGGCGGCGGCTTAGAATAGCGAAGCCAGGTGCCGAAATCCGGGAACCTTTTTCAGGCAGGTGCATCCAACGTACAGTCAAGTGCCTGTTCGGGGAGATCCGGTCGCGATGAGCAAGCTCGCAATGCCCGTCAAAATGCCTGGGGTGGCCGAGGCCCCTTCCGGCGACGTGCTGCTCGTACAGCGAGCACTGGCACGTGAGGCGGGCGCCTTTCGCGTCATCATCAAGATGCACAACCAGCGGCTCTACCGCATCGCGCGCGGCATACTGCGCAACGACGCCGAAGCCGAGGACGTCGTCCAGGAGGCCTATGTCCGCGCCTTCGCCGGCCTCGCCGCATTTCGCCGCGACTCCTCGCTCGCCACCTGGCTGTCGCGCATCGTCATCAACGAAGCGCTGGGCCGCCTGCGCAAGAGGCGCCGCACCGTGGCGATGCCCGAAAACCCGGAAGCGCAGATCATCCGCTTTCCCCTCAACCCCAGCGACGACCCGGAGCGGACGATGGCGCAGCGGCAGATTCTGGCACTCGTCGAACGGGCGACCGACAGTCTGCCCGACATCTACCGCATGGTCTTCGTGGCTCGCGTCATCGAGGGCCTGAGCATGGAGGAAACCGCCGATCTGCTTGGCGTGCGGCCGGAGACCGTCAAGACAAGGCTGCACCGGGCGCGTACCTTGTTGCGCAAGGCCCTGGACGACGAGATCGGCCCGGTGCTGCTCGACGCCTTTCCCTTCGCCGGCCGCCGCTGCGAGCGGCTGACCAAGGCCGTGATGGGACGGCTGGGCTTCGAGTGATCCTGTCGCGATTTTCCGGGAACGTTTCTCCCGGCCGCGCATCCAATCAGCGTCAACTGGAAATGTAAGCCCGGCGCTTCCTCGCGGCCGGGCGAAGGAGGATGCCATGTTCACCCGATATACCACCGGCCTTGCCGCCCTGCTTTTCGTCAGCGCCGCCCCTTTCGCGCAAGCCGCGGACAAGCCGACCGATCCGCAAATCGCCCACATCGCCTACACAGCCGGCGTCCTCGACGTCGAGGCGGCCAAGCTGGCGATCAAGACATCGAAGAACAAGGAGGTCGTCGCCTTCGCCAAGGACATGGAGCGCGACCATGAGGCGGTGAACAAGCAGGCGCTCGACCTGGTCAAGAAGCTCAAGGTGAAACCCGAGGACAACGCCACCAGCCAGGCGCTGAGCAAGGCGGCGGAAGAAGAGCGCGCCAAGCTCGCCAAGCTGAAAGGGGCGGCCTTCGACAAGGCCTATATCGAGAATGAGGTCGCCTATCACAAGCAGGTCAACGGCGCGCTCGAAACACTGCTCATCCCTTCGGCCAGCAATGCCGAGCTGAAGAGCCTGCTCGAGACCGGCCTCAAGATCTTCCAGGGGCATGAGCAGCATGCCGAACATGTCGCCGGCATGCTGAAATGAAAGCGGGTGCCTTGATCCGTCTGTCATGGCTCGCCGCCCTGGCGCTTACGGTGGCGCCGGCGGCCGCCGCAACGATAGAGGTCACCATCGACAAGCTCGTCTTCTCGCCGGCGACTGTGGATGCGAAAATCGGCGACACGATCGAGTGGGTGAACAAGGACGTGATTGCCCACACGGCCACTGTGAAGGGCGGCTGGGAGGTGATGATCGCGCCGAAGAAATCAGCAAGCCTGACATTGAAGGCGGCCGGCGCGGTCAACTATTTCTGCCGCTTTCACCCCAACATGAAAGGCCGCTTGGTGGTGGCGCCCTGAGACTGAGAGATCGACGGCGAAAACCGCTTCGCCGTCGATCGCTATCCCGAGCTGGTCAACTCTGCCTGCGAAAGCAGCCATTCGATCATTTGCGCTGCTTGGGCAGGTGGCCGGTCTGGAGCCAGCACTTCGAGGCTGAGGCCACTCTGGACACGCTGGGAAAACGGCGCCACGAGCGCGCCGGACGCCAGGGCGCGAGAGACCAGCACTTCATGCCCCATCAGCACGCCGGCGCCATCGATAGCGGCCTGAAGTGCAAGGCTATAAAGCGAAAACTCCGATCCGGCATCGATCGATGGGCCTTTCATGCCGACACTGTCAAACCAAAGGTTCCAATCACCGGTCCAGGTGGTGTCCCACAACAAGAGCTGCGAGGCGAGATCCGCGGGCGTTTTCAGTTGTGCGGCCAAGCCGGGAGTACAGACCGGAAACAGGACATCGTCGCAAAGCTTGAACGAACGGCTGCCGCCGGCTCTTTGCCTTGTCAGGAAGATGGCGAGGTCGAATGGTTCTCGCCTGAAATCCGGCGGCTCCTCGAGCGCGTGTATGGATGGACGAAGAGCCGGCAAGGCAGCGCGCAGAGCCGGCAAGCGCGGGGCCAGCCACAGTTGGGCAATGGACGGCAGCGCAGCGATACTCACTTGCGATTTCGGCGCCCAGATGCGCAGTTCCTGAACGGCAAGGCCCAAGGCGTCAAACGCAGTGGAGAAGGCCGGGATTGCCGCGCGTCCCGCTTCCGTCAGATGCAGCCCCTGCGCATGCCGGACAAAAAGTGGCGAACCAAGCCATGCTTCAAGGGATTTGACCTGGTGTGACACGGCCGCCGGCGTGACACCGAGTTCATCCGCGGCCTTGGCGAAGCTCTCATGCCGAGCGGCGGCCTCAAAGGCCCGCAAGGTGTTGAGGGGCGGCATTCGAGGTCGCGGCGGATTTACGGCCATTGCCCGACATTCCAGGACAGCGTCGGCGGCCGGTGGCCGCCGACGCGATGTTTCTATTTGAGGGCGACCGGGATCAGCTTGCCGTCGACCGTCTTCCACTCGAATACGACGAACCCCGGCTGCTTGATATCCCCCTTCTCGTCATACGAGATCGAGCCGAGGACCGTCGCGATGGCGGCGCCGGAATGGAGGTATTCGGCAGCGGCCTTCGGATCGTCGGCCTTGGCCTTGGCGATGGCCTCGGCAAGAATCTGCGTTGCCGCGTAAGCGTAAAGGGTCACCGCTTCGGTCGGCACGTTCCTGGCCTTAAGATCGGCGACGGCGTCCTTGGCTTCCGGGAATGTCGCCGGATCGGGGAATGACGTCATCAGGGTTCCAGCAGCACCGTCACCGGCTATGGCGCCGAATTCGCTGTTGCTGATGCCGTCACCGCCCATCAGGATCGCGGCGACGCCCTGATCGTGCATCTGACGGACAATGAGCCCGGCCTCCGTGTGCTGGCCGCCATAATAGACGAGATCGGCACCCGATTGCTTGATCTTGGTCACCAGCGGACTGTAGTCCTTCTCGCCCGGGTTAACCTCCTCGTGGAGGGCCTCCTTGCCGCCACCGGCATTGTAGGCCTTGGTCATTTCATCGGCGAGGCCTTTGCCCGCAGTCGACTTGTCGTCGACGATGGCGATCTTCTTGTCCTTGAAACGGCCGAGAATGAAGTTGGCGGCGATCGAGCCCTGCTGATCGTCGCGGCCGCATGCCCTGAACGCATTCCACAGACCGCGCTCGGTAACCGTCGGATTGGTGGCTGTCGGCGTCACGAACAGGACGCCATTTTCCGAATAGACTTCGGAGGCCGGAATGGTGACCCCGGAATTGTAGTGCCCGACGACATAGTGGACGCCGTCGGCGACAAATTTGTTGGCGACCGAAACGCCCTGCTTCGGGTCGGAGACGTCGTCACCGACCGATACGACAAGCTTTTGTCCGAGAACGCCGCCATTGGCGTTGATGCGTTCGACCGCGGTTTCGACACCGACGCGGTACTGTTCTCCATAGGCGGCGTTCGGTCCCGACATCGGACCCGCGACGCCGAACACGATATCCGCCCTCGCAACGCCGACAGCGGCAGCCGTGATTAGGGCAGCAGTCATCATCTGCACGATCATGCGCATTTCATTCCCCTGTTTTTAGAGTGGCGGGCATTTGCCCGCGGGTTCTGGCCGTCAGTTCACAAAATGAAGTTTGTTGAACCGACGCCGGAATGCCGTGACATCAGCGGCGACCTGTTCGATGGCGTCGTTGCCGCGCAGCCCCCTGGCGATAAGCGCCGCGAGTTCCGGCATGTCATCTTCGGTCATACCCCAACGAACGATCTCGGGTGTGCCGAGGCGCAGCCCATTCATGTCGCCGTCAACCGTATCTACGGGAAGGCCGATGCCGCAGCTCAGAATGTTGGCCAGCCGCAGTTTTTTTGCCGCGGCCTGACCGCCGCCGAATTCGGCTGCCTTGATGGCGAACTGGTGCGATGTCGTGTAGCCCTTGCTCGTCGAAAACACCGGCAGACCGCGATCCGCAAGGCTATCGGCCAGGGCCTTTGCGGTCCGCGCCATAGTAGCTGCATAGGCTTTGCCGTGGTCTTTCCAGTCCAGAAGCGTGATTGCCAGCGCCGCCGACTTGGCGGCATCGAAATTGGCCGTCATGCCAGGAAATGCGATCTTGTCGAGTTTTTCGGCGACGGCGGCATCGTTGGTGACGATCAGCCCCGATGCCGGACCGCCGAGGCTCTTGTAAGTACTCATCGTCATCAGATGAGCCCCCTCCTGCAGAGGCTGCTGCCAAGCGTGCCCGGCAATCATGCCGCATAGATGCGCGGCGTCGAAGAGGACCAGCGCGCCGACCTCGTTGGCGATCGCCCTGATTTCCCGAATGGGATGTGCCAGCAGATTGAGGCTGCTGCCGATCGTGATCATTTTCGGCTTTATCGACTTGGCCAGGTCGCGCAATTTTCCGACATCGACGGTGTAGCCGTCAGCATCAACCGGAGCCGTGTGAATATCGAGGCCGTAAAGGCCGGCGCAGCCTGCCATGTGGTGGGTAACATGGCCACCGACCGCCGGCGAAGGGACAATGATGCTGTCGCCTGGCCGGGCCGCAACCATGAAGGCGTAGAGATTGGCGATCGCGCCGGATGGCACGCGGATCTCGGCATATTTCGCGCCGAAGACTTCCGCCGCGAGTTCCGCCGCGATGACTTCGATCCGCTCGACACCTTCCAGGCCCATTTCATATTTGTCGCCGGGATAGCCAAGCGATGGGCGCGATCCGAGGCCCGAGGCGAGCGCTGCCTCGGCCTTAGGGTTCATGACATTGGTCGCCGGGTTGAGGTTGATGCAGTCGCTCTCGTGGATCGAGCGGTTCAGCTCAATACCCCCGGCGATTGCCGCCATGACGGCATCGGTCGTCTGATGACTGGTTTGCTCTGCCAGTTGCTGGGCGAACATTTCGCAATGTGAGGGGACCCAGGACCTGCGAGCGAGAGCGACCAACGATGCCTCCATTGCCTTCGCCGACAAATCGGCTGCGAATGACGACGAGGATGACGCTGGTGATTGCCTGGGCGCAAACGAGTAGTTCTAGCGCCTAGGCTTAGGAAAAATAAGCCTACTATGCCTCGGCTGTCTGGAGAACGGAGGTTTTTCTTCCGGCCTCGTCAGGTCGCGTGATATTTGTCCACGAGCCGTCGCGGCTAATCGTGATGTGCTTTGATGCGGTGGCGATGCGCTGCCTGCTTTGCCCGGTTGCCGCACTGCGCCATGCTGCACCAGCGGCGTCGATGGCCGCGCGTGTGGTCGACGAAAAGCAGCGTGCAGGCCGGACCCTCGCAGGCTTTTACATGTGAGAAATCCTCGCTGCAGACGAACCGCGCCAGCGCCTCGCCGATCGGCAGCAGAAGCGCCTCGGGCGTGCGCCACTTGCGGGCCGTCTGAAGCTGAAAAGGGATCTCATTGCCCACAGACATGTCTTTACCGGCAAGGACGGGGGCGATCCGCGTGAAAATCTCGTCGCGCTCGAGCAGGCGGTTGAGCGGCTCCAATTGCGCAAGATCCCGAGCGGCCAGCGGACGCCCCTTGTGTTCACGTACGAACCCACGGAACCATTCCCTGAGATGCCGCGCCTGATCGGCCACCTTGTCGAGTTCGCCCGGGAGAGCGTGCGTGCGAACGTTGTCGAGCGCCTCGGGCGGCGCCAGCCGCGCTTGCTCAACCCAATCCAGCAACCCCTCGCCGTCCTTGATCCAGTCGACAAGGGTATCGACCGGCGTTGCGGTCGAATTGAGGAAATCCAGGCCGAGCGCGTCACCGACAAAGATCGCAGGGGTCATCGTAACTCCAATCGCGCATCGGCCCGCCGAGCGACCTGAACACAAATCAGTGATAACCCCTTCAAGCCCGATTGACAAGTTACGTTCATACCTCGTAACCCTTTTAAACAACTTAGGCAGGTTACCAACCAACTCGACCCGGAAGGAGATGCCGCCATGCCCTCGAACAATGTCAGTGTCGTGCTCGTCCATGGCGCCTGGGCGGACGGGTCGAGCTGGGCCAAGGTCATCGCGCCGCTCGTGGCGCAGGGCTTCGACGTGATTGCCGCGCCCCTGCCGCTGACGTCATTCGCCGACGATGTGGCGGCACTCGACCGGACGCTGGAGCGCGTCGCCGGGCCTGTCGTGCTCGCCGGCCATGCCTATGCCGGCGCGGTGATCGGGGCGACACGCAGCGACAAGGTGAAAGCGCTGGTCTATGTCGCCGCACTTGCGCCCGACGAAGGCGAGGCCGTGGCGGACGTCTTCTACCGCGCAACACCGCACGCCAAGGCGCCGAAGCTGGCGCCGGACGATCATGGCCTGATCCACCTGCCGGACACTGCCTTTGCTTCCGCCTTTGCGCAGAACGCATCGGTCGACGAACTGGCGGTGCTGCGGGCGGTCCAGCGGCCGATCTCGCCGGCCTGCATCACCGTGCCGATGGCGCGGCCGCTGTGGAAGGACCGGCCGGCCTGGTTCCTGATTGCCGAGCAGGACCGCATGATCGTTGCAGAGACACAGCACTTCATGGCCAAGCGCATGAACGCCCGCTTGCGCGTGTTGCCGGCCGATCACACGCCAATGGTCACCGCGCCCGATACCGTCGTCGACATCATCGTTGAAGCTGCGCGTGCGGCCGAGGCGCAAGGCTGAGCCCGGCGGCGGGTTTGCCGCCCTCGATCTCAATAACCTTCTCAATGCCCATTTTTCGGTTACAGCAACGGAGAGAACCATGACCGCCTACCGCAACACCGATGTCGACGGCTTCAACATCTTCTATCGCGAGGCCGGTACACCAGGCGCGCCAAAGCTGCTTCTGCTGCACGGCTTCCCGAGCTCGAGCCACATGTTCCGCGACCTCATTCCGCTGCTTGCCGGCCGCTTCCATATCGTCGCGCCCGACCTGCCGGGATTTGGCCGCTCCGACATGCCGTCGCGCGAAAAATTTGCCTATACGTTCGAACACATTGCCGAAATCATCGACCGCTTCACCGAAGTGGTCGGCTTCGACCGCTACGCCCTCTACGTCTTCGACTATGGCGCGCCGACCGGTTTCCGGCTGGCGATGAAGCACCCCGAGCGCATCAGCGCGGTCATCTCGCAGAATGGCAACGCCTATGAGGAAGGCCTCGGCGAAGACTGGAACCCGATCCGCGCCTATTGGCGCGACCCCTCGCCGGCCAACCGCGAGGCGCTGCGCCCCGCCTTCAAACCGGAGGCGATCGCCTGGCAGTACACGCATGGCGCGCCGGCGGATCTGGTCTCGCCCGACGGCTATTCGCTGGACAGTTTCTATTTCGGCCGGCCGGACGCCGAGGAAGTGCAGCTCGACCTGTTCGGCGACTACAAGAGCAATGTTGCCCTCTATCCCGCCTTCCAGGCCCACTTCCGCGCCCACAAGCCGCCGTTCCTGGCGGTGTGGGGCAAGAACGACCCATTCTTCCTGCCGCCGGGCGCCGAGGCGTTCAAGCGCGACATGCCGGACGCGGTGGTGCGTTTCCTCGACACCGGCCATTTCGCGCTGGAAACGCATGCCAACGAGGTCGCCAAAGCGATCCTCGACTTCCTGCGCTGACGTGAAAGGAGGAGACTTGCCTCAGGGCGAAGGGACGGCCGTAGCGACGCTCCCCCGACATGGCACCTCATCTCGACGCCTTGGCCTGCCCCATGGCCTGGTCGAGCCGCAGCGAGGCGCGCCTTGCCTCGTCGGGCCTTGCGATGTGCGTCCAGGAGCCATCGTAGCGGGGGTTGCGCCGCTCGATCCAGGCGCCAAGCCCTTCCCTGAGATCGGCGGTCGGGGCCATGCGGGCGAACTGCTCGGCCTCGACCAGCAGCCCTTCGGCGATGCTGAGGTTGATCCCGCGCGCCACCGCGGTGAGGATGCCGGCGAGCGCTGCCGGCGAATGCGTGATGATGCGGCGGGCAAGATCGTGCGCCGCCGGCATCAGATCGCTATGCGGCACGACCTGATTGACGAGACCAAGTTCGAGCGCCCGCGGCGGCGGAAACCAGTCGCCTGTCAACAGCAGTTCCAGCGCGCGCTTGCGCCCGGCAAGCCGCGGCAGACGCTGCGTGCCGCCGAAGGTCGGCGGCATCGCAAGGTTGATCTCCGGCTTGGCGAACAGCGCGCGGTCGCTGGCGATCGCCAGCGGCACGGCCTCGGTGATCTCGCAGCCGCCACCGAAGGCAATCCCGTTGACGGCGGCGATGATCGGCTTGCGGAACGCCTCCAGCCGTGCCGTCAGCCGCTGGCCGCGCATGACGAAGTCGCGTAGCGCCACATCCGCACCGCGAGCCACGCTCGCCGAGAATTCGTGGATATCGCCACCCGCCGAAAACGCCCGCTCCCCTGCTCCGGTGAGGATAACGGCCCGGATGCTGCCATCGACTTCAATGTCGTCGAGGACCGCGAGCAGGCGATCGATCAGGCCATAGTTCAGCGCGTTGAGCTTTTCCGGGCGGTTGAGGGTGAGGACGCTCACCCCGTCACGGGTCTCGTTCAGGACAAGATCGGCCATTGTTCTTCCTTTCCAGCTACGACGGAAAGGGATCATGCTTTCGATTGCGTGTATATTCACTAGTCGGTATACATGCTTCATGCCTGAAGCCGCCAGCCCAACCCGTAAACGTATCGTCGATGCCGCAACGAAGCTGTTCTATGACGAGGGAATCGGTCGTGTCAGCGTCGATGCCGTTGCCGAAAAGGCAGGCCTCACCAAGCGTACGCTTTACTACCACTTCAAGAGCAAGGACGACCTCATCGCTGCCTATCTCGACGGCCGCGACCAGCCCAATCTGCGGCAGATGGCCAGTTGGTTTGATGCCGCGGAGGGCGGCGCGGACCGCAAGGTCGAAGCGATCTTCAGCAATCTGGCACGGGTTGCGCGCCATCCGAAATGGAAGGGATGCGGTTTTTTGCGCACGGCCGCGGAACTCGCCTCGATGCCCGGCCATCCGGCGGTCAAGGTCGGGTCGCGCCACAAGTCGAATTTTGAGACATGGCTGGCTGGCGAATTGTCCGGGCACGACCTTGAGGAGCCGCAAGCCTTGGCCCGCGAGATCGTGCTGCTGATAGACGGCTGTTTTTCGATCATGCTGATCCATCGCAATCCCGACTACATCGAAGCAGCAGGACGAGCCGCTGCCACGCTTGTTGGGGCGAGATGCCGTAACAAGGACTGACCAACCGCGCTTGGAGCGTGGCCGGCAAGCATGGTATCGCAGGTGCCAGGAGGCGGCGATGCGTGTCATTTTCCGATGTGATCCAATGTTGGTTGAGCATTTGCCACGCCCGATCCTGGCGCGCAGCGCTCTGCCGGATTGGCTGCGTGCAATGCCCGCCACGGCCTACTCTGCGATCCATGGTCGCGACATTCGCACGCTCAAGCAGTGCCCACCGGTGGTCGACGCGATGACCTATGGTTTCATGATCTTGCTGCCATGCGACGTCGTCATCGACAAAGGCACTTTTTCCTGGGACTGGCAAATTCCAGAACCGGTCACTAAAAACCACCCCAGGGCGCCACTGAGCTTCCATACGCCGGGCCAGCTCGCCGGCAGCCCGTTTGCCAACCCAAGCCAGGCCGCCCTTAAATTCAACAGCTTCTGGACCATTGAGGTCGAGGACGGCTGGTCACTGTTCGCGACACATCCGGTCAATCGCGAGGATCTTCCCTTCAGGCTGGTGACGGGCCTGGTGGATTCCGACCGATTCAGCGATGGCGGCATCAATTTCCCGGCGGTCTGGACGGAGCCCGAATTCTCCGGCGTGCTCCGGAAAGGAACTCCGGTCGCGCAGTGCTTTGCGGTTCCGCGGGCCGCGCCGCAGCTGGAATACGAGGTGTTTGACGAGAAACGGCAGGCATCCTATGCGCAGACGGTCGCGGATGTCCTGTCAACGCCCGGCGTCTACCGCAAGCGGTTTCGCGCCAGGCGGGGGCGCGCCACCGGCGAGTGAGCGACGCAGCGCTTCCTCATCGAGCCACAGCCTGCCGCTCGGCGCCGATGTGAGTGCCATGGCGATCACGCCGAACGTGGATGGGCGCAAACGATAGGCGATCGAATACGCCGCCATGGCCCCGTCGAGGTCGCCGGTTTCCTGCAAGACGACGCCCAGATTGACGGCAGCCTCCGGTGCGTCCGGGTTCATCTCCAGCACCCGTCGATAGGCCTGAGCAGCACCGCCGAACTTGCGCATGTCCTGGCGCACCAGCCCGAGGTCAAACCACGCAGCCGGATGCCCACCGCCGGCGACGGCGCGTTCGAGGAAGGCTTCCGCCTCCAGAGACTCGCCGCGTTCCCGCGCAAGGTGCCCCAGGCGTGCCATTGCCTCCTTGGATTTCGGCTCCCTTTGCAAGACAAGTGTCCAGCACACACCAGCCGCTGAGGCATCACCTGCCTGATCGAGGGTACGTGCCCGCTCGAGCAGGATCTCCGCCTGCGATGATTGCCTTGCCGCGCGGTCCAGATGCTGCAACGCCGCTTCGAGCCTGCCTTGGGCCCTGGCAATCCGACATGCGAGAATCAAGGCTGGTACATTGTCCGGACGAGCGGCAAGGCTCGCTTCGATGCGCGCACGAGCCTCCGGCAAGTCGGCCCTCGCGAAGAGGACCGCGGCCATCAGATGGCAAAGCGCCGAATCGCCCGGGTGCTGCTTTAGGCCCAACTCGCACAGATCCACCGCCTGGCCATGATTGCCGGAATTGAAAGCGGCCACAGCCCGGCGGATCAGATCTCCGCTATCGCCCTGATTGGTGTTCACCATTGCTTTGCCGCTCCCTCTAGAACCCCAGCGCCAGCCAGGCCGTGCCGGCGACGAGCGTAATCAGCGTCAGCGGCAAGCCGACCTTGAAGAAGGCACCGAAGGACAAGGGCGTGCCGGCAGCCTTGGACTGCTCGGCGACGATCAGGTTGGCGACTGAGCCGAGCAGCGTGAAATTGCCGGCAAGCGTCGAGCTCATCGCCACCACCAGCCAGGCGCGTTCGGGGTTTTCCAGTCCAGGTATGAAGGGGCGCAATGCCAGCACCGCCGGCACATTGCTCATGATGTTGGAGAGCACCGCGGTGAAGCCGGACAGGCGCCAGACATCGTTCAGGCCGAGATTCCTGGCCGAGGCGATGGTGTCTGGGGTCAGCAGCGTCCTTTCGGCGCCGGCAACCACCACGAACAGACCGGCGAACATGAACAGCAGCGGCCCGTCGATCTCGCGGTAGATGCGTTCGGGCTTGATGGCGCGGGTGAGCAGGAGAATGGCGCCGCCGATTAACGCGGCTTTGGCAACGGGAACGCCGGCGAAGAAGGCGACAGCCAACCCGATGCAGACGATCACGGCCTTCAGCACCTGCCCGCGATGCATGCGGCCGCGCGAGACATGCGGCGTCAATTCAGCGGTGCGGTTGAATTCGGCGCGATAGACGATGCGCACGATGACGATGACCGCGACGAGGCCGAACAGAGCGACCGGCGCGAGTGCCGCCGAAAAGGCGGGATAGGAGATGCCCGACAGCGCGCCGATGACCATGTTCTGCGGATTGCCGGTGATGGTGGCGACGCTGCCGCAGTTCGACGCGGTGGCGGTGGCGATCAGATAAGGGATCGGATTGCGGTTGATGACGCGGGTGACATGGACAACGATCGGCGCCATCACCAGGCAGATGGCATCGTTGACCAGGAAGGCCGACAGCACGCCGGTCAGCAGCGTCACCATCACCAGCAGCATGAACGGAGCATGCGCGTGTTCGATGGCGATGGCGCCCAGCCCGCGAAAGGCGCCGGAGACCTTCAGATGCGCCACCACGATCATCATGCCGAGCAGAAGCGTGATGGTGTCGAAATTGATGGCGCGGTAGGCATCCTCCATGCTGATGGCGCCAATGGCGATCATCGCGGCGCCGCCAAGCAACGCAATGCCCGCGCGGTCGAGACGCAGGCCGGGGATGCGGCCGACGGCGACGCCGGCATAGGTCAGGACCAGGATCAGCAGTGCGGCGGAACCCGTGAATGTCATCGGTAGGAAGCCCCGCTCGATCTGGTGGCGCCGATGCGGTCCGACCGTTGGTTCTTTTGCATGTCAACTTTGGCGATGTCGAGATTGATGACAAACGGAGTGGGCAAACTGTCGTTCTGGGCGGTATCGCTAACGTCGATAGAAATCCAGCCGCTGTTGCAATGCCTGCGGCGAAAACAGTCGCTCAACGGTCTGCCGCGCCTTGTGGCCCACCCTCACCCGCAGTGCCGGATCGGCTTTGAGCTCGGCCAGGATTTGCGCCGCCTGCTGCGTCGTCTCGAACAGAAAACCGTTTTCGCCGTGGCTGATATGGTCGGCATAGCCGCCATGCGAATGGCAGACCACCGGCAAACCGCAAGCCATCGCC
The DNA here is from genome assembly GCF_014189455.1 of Mesorhizobium huakuii. NCBI lineage: Bacteria > Pseudomonadati > Pseudomonadota > Alphaproteobacteria > Hyphomicrobiales > Phyllobacteriaceae > Mesorhizobium > Mesorhizobium huakuii. Next base: position 5,360,507 of record NZ_CP050296.1, on the reverse strand, counting down.
TCGAACACCACGCGGCCGAACGTCTCCACATGCGAGCCGGTGCGATAGTAGAACACGTCGAGCGTCGGCAGGAACTGCTCGGCGGCAAATTGGCCCTGCGGCAGGAGTTGGAGGCGCGGATGCGGGGCGAGCCTGTCCTTGAGCGGCATGCCGCCCTGGATCCGCACCGCAACGCCGTCGGCCAGCAATGCCTCGTAGAGCGCCACATCGTCGGCATGATGCTTATCCGCCGTGTCGCGGCTCAGCCGCCCCACCGTGAATGGACCATCAGGCCTTGTCAGCGGTGGGGAGAAACGATCGATATCGATGGGCGACGGGTGCACGACGCCTTCGACCTGCAGCATGCGCTTCTGAAAGTCGGAGATCAGCACCAGTTCGGCGGCGGGCCAGCCCAGCAGGCGCGGCATGCTGGTCGTCAGCCCGACGATCTTCGGGTGGAAGGTGTTGAAGACATAGATCAGCCGGCGCGGCCGCCGGATCAGGTAGGTCCAGATCTTGTTGCGCCAATGCGCGCCGAGGAAGACATAGGTGCCCCCATCCGGCACCTCGCGCCTTGCCGGCGAGACGCGGCGAATCGGAAATTGCCGCATCAGTTCGTCGGAGACGCGCGAAGAGGTTGCCCAAAGACGCACCTGTTGGTCGGCACTCAACAGCCGATACAGGTCCAGGGTTTCGCGTTCACTGCCGCCGAACGGATTCTGAAAGCCGTTGAACAAATGGATCATGATCGCCGCGCTTGCCTGGCTTTGCCCGGGCCATCCCGCCACTCGTTCACCGAAACAAGCCGTGGCTGCACCGGCGACCCTGATGATCGAGGAGATCAAGAAAGCAGGAATGTCTGTGGCGATGCCTCATACATCACCTCAGCCGGAGGAAGCACACCGACACGAAGGCGTCAAGGAAGCGGCCGACATCAGCCTTCACCGCGCTTGCAAGGCGCGGTCAATGCACCGTGGCGACGCTGGGCTGAGACACCAGGGCGGCTTCCGCGGGGTCAAAACTGACCTGATCGCGACCATTCGATTTGGCGGCATAGAGCCGTCTGTCGGCGGCGGAGAATATCGCCTCATAGGTCGTCGGCCCGCTGAAGCTGGTGCCGCCGATCGAGACGGAAAGCGGACAGGCGCGGCCGCCGGGCGAAAAGTCCATCTCGCGAATCCGCCGGCGGATGCCTTCGGCAACCAGCCAGGACTGCGAGGGGTCGACACCAGGAAGAAACACGCCAAACTCCTCGCCGCCGATGCGGCCGACGATATCGCTGCCGCGCAATTGTCCCTTGATTGCCTGCGCGATCAGCTTGAGCGCCTGGTCGCCGCAGTCATGGCCGAGGCGGTCGTTGATCGACTTGAAGTGGTCGGCGTCGATGATCAGCAGCGCACCGGAGCGGGCATCCTCCTGCTTGCGGGTCTGCTCAAGATAGGCCTCGACCAGCATCGAGAAGGCGCCACGGTTCAGCACCGCCGTCAGGCTGTCGGTCGCGGCAACGATGCTGAGATCACGCTGGGCTATGGCCAGCTGGCGGATCTTCCACATCAGAAAAAACAGAAACGACCCGCCCAGCACCAGGGGCAGCAGCAGGTCCGTCATTTGTGCCCGCCAGACGGCCTCGGGCGAGAGATAGGGGAAATTGAACGAATCGACGAAAAACGCCACGGCAATGAAGAATGCCGTGCCGGCGGCGGTGACAGCGATCACCCTGCCCCAGCTGGTCGGTGACAGGTCGAGCTTCATCCCATTTCACTCCGTTAGCCGCCTCTACTATGACGTGCCAACGCAAACAAAATGATAAGACTTTCCTTTCAATTCGAGATCAGAGGACCGGAACACGTTCCGCCTATGCGGCAGCCGTGCTCCGGCAATGAAAGCAAGCTTGCTCGCTGAATTTTCGCGCGAATTAGGGGAAATCCCGAATGTCAGCGATTGGGTGACGGTCCTCCCGCCTCAACGACGAAGGATGCCGCGATCAGGTCGTCGGCATCCAGTCGTAGGGAGCCGTCGCCCGCCCCCATGATGGCTGCGACCTTGTGGAAGGTCTTCATTTCATAATCGGAAATTTCGGCATGCTGCATTCTGGCCTTGAGTTCAGCGATACGCCTCCCCAAGGCAGGGGACGTTCCAATTTCACGTTTCGACATGGCCTCGTTTTCTCCTCCCCCCAACCCGTTCTTGTTTTGCCCTGCCCATTCGCCGGCCGCACATTGCCTTTTATGAGCCTCCGCGAATACAAGGCCCCGAACGCTTGGTGTGCGCTAAGGTTCCAACTTTGGCGGATCACGAAATAATTACGGATCGCCCCACCGGCTCAGTCCTGTTGCCCGGCCATCAGCACTATCGTCGTAACAGAATTCCGCGCCTCAACCCGCTCCAGACACCGATCCGGAATGTTCGGCCACGTCGCGGCGGCGCATTGCTTGTCAATGACGACTACGGGTTCGCTGTGCCGTACGTCGGCAGCTTGAGTCGCCGTGGACGCGAAAAGAACCGTCTGCGTTATCAGAGCCGAGAAAACGGCAACCTGGAACAGCACGGCGGCGAAGGCGATCTTCTTGAGCATGCGAGGCAACGCGCTTGCAGGCGTCAGGTTCCCGCCGGTCATGTCTTGGGGCGAAAATCAACACCGTGCTGACAAGACAGCAGCCATCCCGCGAGAACGAAAAGGGAGGAAAAGTTGGAACTCGCGTCAAAATCGAGTTGAAGCTTTTCAGCCGGCTAACTTCTAACTACTTGATTTAATGGCGATCCCGACAGGATTCGAACCTGTGACCATCGGCTTAGAAGGCCGGTGCTCTATCCAGCTGAGCTACGGGACCGCTGGCCGGCCAAGGGGCCGGCTGGATATCTGGCGCTGGCCGCCGTTCAATGCGTCCAGGGCGTTCTGCGGTCATAGCGGAAATTCTCCGCATAGGAAATCTGGCGGCGCTTGGTCTCTTTGGGCTCCTCGACACGGAAGGCAAGCCCTTCCTTCTCGGCGTAAGCCACGGCCTCTTCGCGCGTATCGAAGGTCAGCCTGATCTGGCTTCTCATGTCTCCAGACGTCGTATAGCCCATCAAGGGATCGATCTTCTTGCGCATCTCGGGGTCGAATTCCAGCACCCAGTGGCCGGTCTTGGCCTTGCCGGACTGCATCGCGGTTTTGGCTGGGCTGAAAATGCGCGCGGACATGGCCACCTCATGGTTGTGCAAGGCAGCATCGCCGCCCCTTCGCCCGTCATTACTGCGCAATGCGCATGGCGGCAAGGTTTTTGCACTTGCCATGTAACACCGAAATGAATAGGCAACAGACCGTTCGGAGTGTAGCGCAGGCTGGTAGCGCATCTGGTTTGGGACCAGAGGGTCGGGAGTTCGAATCTCTCCACTCCGACCATCTCTCTCGAAAATGCGGTATCGATAGCCATTGGCGTGGCCGCCTGACCATCTTGCGCGGCTCCGGTCGCGGGCCTTGCCGCGACAGTTTTCCGGTGCGAGTCTGGCAGCCAATGACAGGCCGGTGATCACCCGCAAAGGCCAGGAGAGCAGCAAGACCAGCCAGTCCGGTGGCATGGCGCTGGTGACCGGGGTGGGGCCGCAACACACCTCGGCAACGAAATTGTGGTTCGGCAAGGCCAGCAACGCGCCCGGCTTTCGTTCGCTGCCGCATCATCATGGCGAGGCGGAAACCGGCGCCTATCTGCTGTCCGGCAACGCCCGCATCTATTTCGGCAAGGACTACCAGGAGTTCGTCGAACTCTCGGCCGGCGACTTCATGTTCGTGCCGCCATTCCTGCCGCATCTCGAAGCCAATATGAGTACGACGGAAGAGCTGTGGTGGCTGGCCTGCCGGACCCCTGAAAACATAGTGATCAATTTGCCCGACGTCGATGACGCCCAACTCGCCGGCTATCGCCGCGCGGCAGATTTCTCCGAGAAGGCTTGATTCCAGTATCCGGGTTTCACCATTTCAAGTTCGCATCCGTCGACATTGCCGGCTTACACTCCCGCAAAACGGGGAGTAGCCGATGCTTGGGATCGATGCGTGGGTGTCGCTGTTCGGGCCAGCTTATTTTGCTTATGCGGGCGTGACGGTTCCGTTCATGGTGGCGTGGGCGATCGCTTGTGCGGCGCTGGCGGCATGGAACAATCGCGAGAGCCGCAGGCAGGCCAAGCTAGCCCCAGGCACGATCGCCTCCCGTTCCTGGCCAGTCAGTATCGGGATTTTTGTGCTGGTCGCAGCCTGCTACGTCGCCGCTCATTCGGCTGTCTATCTGCTGGTCCGGCATTTCGTCAGACTGTGGCTCTGAGATTGACCAAGCTCTCCGACCGACGCCGACATCTCCTGGCGCGCGATGTTCAAAGCACACCTTCGATGTCGGTCTTGGAAAAATCGCCTCCTACATACAACAACCGGCAAGCATGCTCCTTCGCCACTTCATAGGAGAAACAATCGCCGAAATTGAGTGCGGCCGGGCGGATGCCCTTGCCCCATTGCGCATAAGCATCCGCGATGCGCCGGGCCGAGGCCGGCGTCACCGCCACCACCTCGAAACCAAGTCCGTCAATCAGCCCGGCCAGCTCGGCGGCGATGCCGCGATGGGCCGCGACGATCAGCGCCTCGGCGACAGTGCCGGCGGAAATCACGAGGTCGTTCTCGGCTTCGAGCGCGGCCATGCAGGCGTCGGCCTGCGGTTCATCAAGCACGATCGCCATCAGCGCGGACGTGTCGACAGCGATCATTCGGGCATGCCGTCATCGCCATAAAGGAAATCCTGGCTGCGGGCGGCGGATGGCCCGGCCTTCGCTTTGGCGGCCCCAGCCGCTCGCGCCGCTTCCATGAGCGCCCGACGGCCTTTCCTGTCGGGCATTGGCTTGATGGGAACCAGCCGCACTGCGGCATGGCCGTGACGGGTCAGAATGACCTCGTCGCCTGCTTCCGCACGGCGCACCAGCTCGGTCAATTGTCCCTTGGCATCGGTAACGGATACCTGCATCAATCGCTCCACATGGACTATGTAATGGTCCATATCTTGGTCAAAAATAGACCATTGAATGGTCCGCTTCAAGAGTTTCAATGATGGAAGCGATGCGTGTCTATGCCCGCTGCCGCGGCACGGGCGATCGCTCGATACACCTGAAGGTAAGCTCGCCGGGCGAGAACCCCAACCGCCTCATGCCCGACGAGCCTACAACCTGATTTGGAACGCAATCAGGACCGGGGTCAGCCGGCAAGCTGGTGCAGCAAGATCGATGCCAGCTTTTATTTCCCGAAATGGGACACGGCACTCCGTTTGTCGGGCTGACTATCGAGGCACTCTAAATCTCGAACGCGCCCTGCCCTTCGTCCATGGCGTTGACCGTTTCGGCGGCAAGCGCCCGGGTGATCGGCGTCTTGCGCTCGAGCGCGGTGCGGTCCAGCCGCTCGACCACGCGCATGGCTGTCGCCAGCGAGCGTTCGATACGCCGCACCAGATACTGCACGACATGCGGTTCGACCTCGACCTGGCGGTCGGCGAACAGTTTGGTGATCACACCGGCGAGCAGGAGGTCGTCGGGCTCGTGGATTTCGACGGTCGCCGCCGCCTTCAGTCGCGAGGCCAGATCGGGCAGCGAAACACCCCAGGCCGAGGGAAAGCGCCGTGCGGTCAACAGCAGCGTCGAGCCGGCGCCACGCACCGCATTGATCAGATGGAACAGGCCTTGTTCGTCGATTGCGCGCGCATCGACATCGTCGATCAGCGCCGGCCGGGCGCCGAGGTTCGCTATGCTGTCGCCAATACGCCTGGCATCGACACCCACAGCGTTGGCACGCGCGCGCCAGATGGCGGCCAGATGCGTCTTGCCGGAGCCGGCGGGACCTGCCAGCACCACCACCGGTGAGGGCCAGTCCGGCCAGCGGTCGACCAGGGCCGCCGCCTGGTTGTTGGTGCCGGAGACGACGAGTTCGTCGCGCGAATAGCCGGTGCCGTGGCCGAGATCGAGCGGCAGCTGGCGCGGCGGATCGGTTCGCTGGGCGGTCACTTCAAGCGACGCGGTTGCGTGCGGTGGCCGCCGCCGCGATCGGCCGGCAGCGGCGGCGCGGGCTCCGTCGCGTGGCCCTTGTAGAGCGGCGATTCGAGATAGCGGGCGATGGCAAAGCGCACCAGAACGGCGACGGCGGCGGAAGCCGGCACGGCAATCAGCAGGCCGACAAAGCCGAACAGCGCGCCGAAGGCGAACAGCGCGAACATCAGCCATACCGGATGCAGGCCGACACTTTTGCCGACCAACCTGGGCTGCAGGATGTTGCCTTCGATGAACTGGCCGATGAAGAACACCACCGCAACGGCAGCGATCATCGTCCCGTCCGGCCAGAACTGGACGAAGGCGACGCCGACGGCCAGCACCAGACCGGTCAGCGAGCCGACATAGGGGATGAAGGAGATCAGACCGGCAAACAGGCCGATGAGGATGGCGAAGTTCAGCCCGGTCAGCGTCAGGCCGGTGGCATACATGGCGCCCAGCACGAGGCAGAGCGTGCCCTGGCCGCGCACGAAGCCGGCGGTGGCGGTGTTGATGTCGCGCGCAATGACGCGCACGGTCGCGACATGGTCGCGCGGCACCCAGCTATCGATGACCGCCACCATGCGGTCCCAGTCGAGCAGCATGTAGAAGGCGACCACAGGCGTCACCACGAACAGGCTGACCACCGAGACCAGCGCCATGCCGGAACTCCACAGCGAGGTGAAGACCGTGGTGATCAGGCCAAAACCGGAAGTCAGCAGCGAATTCAGCCCGTCGCGCAAGCCATTGGCGTTGACGCCGAACTTCTGCTCCAGCCATTTCGGATCGAAAGAGGTGATCAGGCTCTGCAGCCGGGTCAGATATTCCGGCAGTTTGCCCGCGAAATCGGCCATCTGCGTCGCCAGTACCGGAATGAGGATGACGAAGGCCAGCACCAGCACGATGAGGAAGGTGATGAGGATGACCACCGTCGCCATGAAGCGCGACAGGCCGAGCCGCTGCAGCCGGTCGGCGACCGGGTCGAGGAAATAGGCCAGCACCATGCCAGCGACGAAGGGCAGCAGGATGTCGCTGAAGATATAGAGGAAGAGCGCAAGTCCGGCGACGCCGGCCAGCCAGAAGAAGATCTGGCGGCGAAACGCTGAGCCCGCGGCAAGATCGGCGGCCGCAGCCTCGATCACCGCCGCTTCTTTCTCAGATGTCCGGATTGGAGCCTTCGCCATAGCCGCTCATATGCCTCAGCCAAGCGACGAGATAGGCTGCGGCCGAAGCCACGGTCAAGACCCCGGACAGCAATATGAGGGCTGGCCGCAGAGGGTCGAGATGCACGGCAAAGGCCAGTTCCCCCAGCACGACCGCCGCCAGCACGATCTGGATGGCGGTATTGGCCTTCGACACCAGAAACGGTTTTATCTCGACCGGATGAGCCATGACGGTGGACAACAAAACCGCGCAGACGATCAGCGCGTCGCGCGACACCATGGTGACGACCAGCCACAGCGGCAATTGTCCGATGAAGCCCATGACGACGAACACCGAAACCAAAAGCAGTTTGTCGGCCATCGGATCGAGATAGGCGCCGAGCCTGGACTGCTGGTTGAAACGGCGGGCGATGAAGCCGTCGACGCCATCCGAGGCGCCGGCAATGACGAAGCCAGCAAAGGCCCAGTCCCAGCGCGCCTGCAGCATGGCCAGCACCACGGCAGGCACCAGCACAAGGCGCAGGATGGTGATCAGGTTGGGGATGGTCAAATGCTCGGCCCGTCCTCTCAGGTCAGGGATAGATGATGGAGATGGAGAGGCGCCGCAAGCTCCGTGCCGCGCAATTCGGCTGTCACGGTGTTCGCCGCGAATGTCGGAAAATGCTATCCACGCTTTTGTCAGGCCAAATGGCGCTCGGTTCCGCCGTTATCCTTGCGGACCGAAACCGTTCATGCGAAGAGCCCGCAAACGAGCAGGAAAATTGCGATGAGCAAGCGCGAAACAAGCCAGCCCAAAACGGGCCAGCCCAAAACGAGCAAGCGCAGGAACGGGCTCACCTATGCCGAGGCCGGCGTCGATATCGATGCCGGCAATCTCATGGTCGAGAAGATCAAGCCGCTGGTGCGCGCCACACGGCGGCCGGGTGCGGATGGCGAGATCGGCGGTTTCGGCGGCCTGTTCGACCTCAAGGCTGCCGGCTTCAGCGATCCTGTACTGGTCGCCGCCAATGACGGCGTCGGCACCAAGCTCAAGATCGCCATCGATGCCGGCAAGCACGACACGATCGGCATCGACCTCGTCGCCATGTGTGTCAACGACATCGTCGTGCAGGGCGCCGAACCGCTGTTCTTCCTCGACTATTTCGCCACCGGCAAGCTCGACCCCGACCAGGGCGCTGCGATCGTCGGCGGCATTGCCGAAGGCTGCCGGCAGGCCGGCTGCGCGCTGATCGGCGGCGAGACGGCGGAAATGCCGGGCATGTATCACGGCAAGGATTATGACCTCGCGGGCTTTGCCGTGGGTGCCGCAGAACGCGGCCAGCTTTTGCCCACGGACGACATCGTCGAAGGCGACGTGCTTTTGGGTCTCGCTTCCTCGGGCCTGCATTCGAACGGTTTTTCGCTGGTGCGCCGCATCGTCGCCGCAAGCGGCCTTTCGTGGAGCGATCCGGCGCCGTTCAACGACGACGCGACACTGGCCGAGGCGCTGCTCGAACCGACCCGCATCTACGTCAAGTCGATCCTCAAGGCCATTCGCAACACACATGGCATCAAGGCGCTGGCGCACATCACCGGCGGCGGTTTTCCCGAAAACATTCCGCGCGTGCTGCCCAAGGATTTTTCGGCCGAACTCGATCTCGAAGCCATCGACGTACCAGCGGTGTTCTCGTGGCTGTCCAAGACCGGCGGTGTGGCGCCCGAAGAGATGATGCGCACCTTCAATTGCGGCATCGGCATGATCCTGGCGGTTGCCTCCGGCCAGGCGGCGCAAGTCGCCGCCGTGCTGCAGGAAGCCGGCGAGACGGTAACGCCGATCGGTCGCATCGTGCCGCGACGCGACGCCGGCGTCATCTATCGGGGTTCGATCGGCCTATGAGCAGAAAACGCACGGTCGTCCTGATCTCGGGCGCGGTTCCAACATGACCGCGCTGATCGCGGCGGCCAGCGACCCGGCCTTTCCAGCCGAGATCGTCGGCGTCATTTCCGACAAGGCTGATGCCGCCGGCCTCGGCGTCGCCAAGGCGCGCGGCATCGCCACGCAGGTCATTTCGCGTGCCGGCCATGGCAGCAAGCAGGCGCATGACGCGGCGATCGACGCGGCGCTCACGGCCTTCAACGCCGAGATCGTGGCGCTGGCCGGCTACATGCGCATCCTCTCCTCCGGCTTCGTCCAGAAATGGCAGGGCCGGATGATCAACATCCACCCTGCCCTGCTGCCGGCATTCAAGGGCCTCGACACCCATGCGCGCGCGCTGGCCGCCGGCCTGCGCATCCATGGCTGCACCGTGCATTTCGTCACGTCGGAAATGGATGACGGGCCGATCATCGCCCAGGCGGCCGTGCCGGTGATGGTCGGCGACAATGCCGATACGCTGGCTGCTCGAGTACTGAAGGCCGAGCATCGGCTCTATCCGCTGGCGCTCGGGCTGGTCGCCGAAGGCAAGGCGCGCATGGAGGCCGGGCGCACGGTGCTTGCCCACTTTGCCGACGATGCCGACAACGGCACCTCGGTAGTGATGGCGCCCGATCCGCTGCGCGAAGAAGCCGACCTGGAGCATCTGGCGCGGATCACGCCGTGAGCCGAGAGTGCCGCGATGAGACAACTGCTTCTGCTTCGCCATGCCAAATCGAGCTGGGACGACCCTGCTCTCGATGATTTCGACCGGCCGCTCGCGCAACGCGGATTGAAGGCGGCCCGATTGATCGGGCGGGAGCTTGCAGCGCGCGACTGGCTGCCGGATCAGGTGCTGGTGTCGTCGGCGCTGCGCACCCGCGACACCTGGCGGCTGGTCGCCGCGGAACTGCCGATGCATCCCCGAGTCGCGTTTGTCGATGCGCTCTACGACGCTTCGGCGGCGGATATTCTGAGCCAGATTCACAAAGCCGAGCCGTCGAGCGCTTGCCTGGCGGTGGTCGGCCATAATCCGGGCCTGGAGGATCTGGCGAAACAGCTTGCCGGCTCAGGCTCGGAGACCAAAGCACGCAAGAGGCTCGAGGAAAAGTTTCCGACCGCAGCCCTCGCGCGCTTCGTCTTCGATGGCGACTGGTCTGGCCTTTCGTCCGGGCGGCTGACGCATTGCCTGCGTCCAAAGGATCTGAGCTAGAGCAATTCCAGGCCGGGCGGCTGCAGGCCAAGCCCGTCGTACGCGCGCTGGAAACGTTAGTTCCCCCAGATACCCTGGCCGGATTCCGGCCAGTCGGTGGTGGTCTTCATCCTGGTGTCGGCTGCCTTGTGCCCGGCCATGTCCGTGTTCTTGACCGCGCCGGTGACGGCATGATCCACGCCGGCGACCGAAGCAACCGGCTGATTGGCATTGTCGGAGCCATAATGGTCACTGCCGGCAAAGGCGCCGCCGGTCGCAAGGAGGATGGCGGCGATAGCGAGAGCGATCTTGTTCATTTCAATCTCCTGGTTCTTCCGTTGGGCGGCGTCTTGGGAGGACGGGTTCCGCTGGAGGTAAGACCCGAGGCCCTCCGGTTTTATTCCCGGAGGCGGAGCTTTCCCGCCGGTTTGAAGACCGGCTACTCAGACCGACGCCAGCCCGTGCCTGCCCTGCCACGCAAAAAACAAGAGCGGCGGGTCAAACCCACCGCTCTTTGTCATCGAGGCCTGCTTGAGCGTTGGCTTAGTTGCCCCAGATCCCCTGACCGGATTCCGGCTGGACCGAATCGGGCGTCAGCTTGAAGCCGTGGTGCTCGACCGGTTTGCGGGTCGAAGCCGTGTAGCTGTGGTCGATGTTGCTCGAGTGCGTGGTAACAGCCGGCTGGTTGACGTTGTCCGAGCCATAATGGTCGCTGCTGGCGAAGGCGCTGCCGGTGGCAACGAGGATGGCAGCAGCGGTAAGTGCGATCTTGGTCATTTTAAGTACTCCAGTATTTCTCTTTTCAGTCCGTCTAGTGGCGTGCCCTTGGGAGGAATTTCGCGTCGCTCGGACAAGTCGGAAGTGGGTTTTTCGTTCGTCGACTTCCAATCACGAAGATGTTCCATCACGCACCGAATCCAGACCTTGAACTTCGGCCAGAAGGTCAGGCAAAGACCATTTTATTTATTAATATCATATGGTTATATGGAAACATCCAGCGAACGATGCGGCGATTCACCCAGCCGGCATCCATCATCCGCTCACGGTCCGTCAACATAACTTGAACCGACCGGTTCGATTTGTGGGTGAAAATAGGCCGACCTGAGCCTGTAAGGATCTGCTGTTACCCCTAGCCGCGAGACGCGCATTTTTCTTGCGTTGGGATCGATACTGTCGCTCATTCAAGAGAGATCAGGGGTGCCGCGGCCGATCACGCCCAAGGCGATCCGCTGGGAAATGGATCCGGACTGCCATAGAAGATGCGACTGCTGCTTGTCGAGGACAATCACGAACTGGCCGACTGGCTGGGCAAGACCCTGCGCCAGGCGAATTATGTGGTCGACATCGTCCATGACGGCGAGGATGTCGAGTATGCGTTGGCGGCGGGCGACCACGCGCTTGTCATCCTCGACCTGGCGCTGCCGCGCATGAGCGGCCTGGAGGTGCTGCGCCTGCTGCGGGCGCGCGGCAACCGGGTGCCGGTGATCGTGCTGACCGCCAATGCCAGCCTTGACGGTCGGGTCAAGGGCCTCAATGAAGGCGCCGACGACTATCTGGCCAAGCCATTCCAGATCGAGGAGCTCGAGGCCCGTATCCGGGCCCAGCTGCGACGCGCCAATGACCGCACAGCACCTGTCGTTGCCTGCGGCGATCTCGTTTTCGACACCAACACAAGGCTGTTTTCGCTCGCCGGTGAGACGCTGGCATTGACGCCGCGCGAACATGCGGTGCTGGAGCAATTGATGGTCAAGGCCGGGCGCACGGTGAGCAAGGCAGCGCTTTCGGCGGCGATCTACGACTTCGAGACCGACGCCGACCCCAGCGCCATCGAGATCTATGTGCATCGCGTGCGCAAGAAGCTCGAGGGGTCGCGGGTCCGTATCGTCACGTTGCGCGGCCTCGGCTATCTCTTGCGCCATGAGGATTAACAGTCTCCGCTTGCAACTGCTGGCTTGGGTGGTCTTGCCGCTCGTTGGGCTCGTCACCATCAATCTGTGGACCAGCCACCGCAACGCACTGGCAACCGCGGACCTTGTCACCGATCGCATGCTGATGGGTTCGGCCCGGGCGATTGCCGAACGCGTCGCCGTGAGCGAGGGAGTGCTCGACGCCACGATACCGCCGGCGGCGCTCGAGATGTTCGACACCGGCGACCGCGACAGTGTCTACTATCATGTCAAGGCTGCTGGAGGGCGGCTGCTGACCGGCTACCCGGACCTGCCTGAGGCACCGAAATCCTCCGACACTGAAGCCACCTATCGCGACCATCAGCTGCGGCTGCTTACCTACAGCCATACGGTGGTCGGCGCCGGAGACGACTCGCCGATATCAGTTACCGTTGGCGTCACGCTTGCCGGACACGATGCCATGGTCCGGCGTCTCTGGTTTGGCGCCTTTGCCCAGCAGCTGGCGCTGGTGGCGATTGCCGGCTTGTTCGTTCTGCTTGGCCTGCATCGTGGCCTTGCACCTTTGATCCGGCTGCGCGACGCGGTGCGCTCGCCCAGCCGCAGCGATCTCGACCCGGTCGAAGTGCCGGGTGCCCAAAACGAGATCCGGCCGCTGATCGATGCGCTGAACGCCTATATGGAGCGGGTGCGGGCGCAGATGTCGGCGCAGCGCCGCTTCATCGCCAATGCGGCGCACCAATTGCGCACCCCACTGGCACTGCTGTCGACGCAAGCGAGCTATGCGCTGCGCGAAACTGTCCCCGACGCGCGCCAGGAGGCGCTGGTGGCGCTGCAGGCAAGCTCCGGCAAGCTGGCGCGGTTGGCCGAACAATTGCTCACCCTGTCACGGGCGGAACCAGGCAGCCGGCGGCCGCGCGCCGACCGCATCGACCTGACCGACGCCGCCCGCCATGTGCTGGAGGCTCAGGCGCCGGTTGCAATCGCCCGCAACATCGATCTTGGCCTGGAAGAGGCCGGCCCCGTGCCGGTCATCGGCGACGGCACCATGCTGCGCGAGATGATCGTCAACCTCGTCGACAACGCGCTGCGCTACTCCTCATCGGGCGGCAGCGTCACGGTGAGGCTGGCGGCCGTCGCTGGCGACGCCGTGCTGACGGTCGCCGACGACGGACCCGGCATCCCGGTGGACGAGCGGGACCATGTGTTCGAGCGCTTCTACCGTATCGCCGGCTCGACCGAGGAAGGCAGCGGGCTTGGCCTCGCCATCGTGCGCGAAGTCGTCGAGAATGCCGGCGGTCGCGTCACCCTCGGGGATAGCGCGACCGGCGGTCTGGTGGTTGAAGTGCGGCTGCCGCTGGCGAGCGGCTAGCGTATGGCTCACTGCGTCTCATTCAGTGGCTGGGGGCGCCATTTTGCGAGGCGGCTCTCGACCATCGTCATCAGGTACTCGGCACCAAGCGCCACCACCATGACGATGACGATCGCAGCGTACATGCCGGCGGCGTCGAAGGACCCTTTGGCGATGTTGATCAGCAGGCCGATGCCGAAGCGCGCGCCGACGAACTCGCCGACAATCGCGCCGATAATGGCAAAGCCGAAGCTGACATGCAGGCTGGCGAAGATCCAGCTCATCGCTGACGGGACAATCACCGAGCGGGTCAGTTGCCAGTTGGATGCGCCGAGGATGCGGGCATTGGCGATCATTGCCCTGTCGGCTTCCCGCACACCCTGAAAGGCATTGTGGAAGACGACGAAGAATACCATCACGAAGGCAAGCGCCACTTTCGAGGCGAGGCCGAGGCCGAGGATCATGATGAAGATCGGCGCCAGAACCACGCGCGGAATGGAATTGATGACCTTGATGTAGATCGAGAAAATGTCGGCGGCCATCCGGTTGCGACCGAGCGCGACGCCGATGATGATACCGGCGACCGAACCGGTCGCGAAGCCGATGACCGACTCCTCCATGGTGACATAGAGATGATACCAGAGCGGCCCCTCGGACGTTCCTTCCGTCGTCCATTCATAGAGCCGCTGCGCGATCGCGCTCGGCATCGCGTAGAAGAACGGATCGATCCAGGCCTCGCGCGCGGCGACTTCCCAAAGGCCGAGAAAGGCAAGGAGGATGGCGACCCGCCAGAACATCACGGTGCGGCGGCGATGCGTAGCCGCCTTCGCGGCGGCAGCTTCGATTTCGGCGTCTGATGTGCCAGGCTTGAAAGCCCCTGCTCTGATGTCGATGGCGGCATCGGTCATGGCTTTCCTCCTCAGGCTGCCGCACGCGCATAGCTGGTCTCGACCTCTTCCTTGAGGTCGGCCCAGATCGTGCGCGAGTAATTGATGAAGCTCTGCTCGTAGCGGATATCGGCGACGACGCGCGGACGCGGCAGATCAATCGTGTAGACCGATTTTACCGTGGCCGGCCCGGCGGTCAGGACATAGACCTTGTCGGCGAGCGCAATCGCCTCTTCGAGGTCATGTGTGACGAAGACCACGGAAGCCTTTGCCTGCGACCACAGCCGCAGCAATTCCTCGTGCATCAGCACGCGCGTCTGTACGTCAAGCGCCGAAAACGGCTCGTCCATAAGCAGGATCTCCGGGCCGTTTATGAAAGTCTGGGCCAGCGCCACGCGCTTGCGCATACCGCCGGAAAGTTGGTGCGGATAATGGTGCTCGAAACGCGACAGGCCGACGCGCGCCAGCCAGTCGCGCGCCGCGGCCGTGGCGTCCGACTTCGCCCTGCCGCGAAAAAGCGGGCCGGCCATCACATTCTCGATCACGGTTCGCCAGGGGAACAAAGCATCGCTCTGGAAAACAAAACCGATGCGCGGGTCTATCCCCTTGACCGGCGCGCCCATGACACGAACCTCGCCGGCACTTGGGCTTGCCAATCCAGTGACCAGGTTGAGAGTGGTGGATTTACCGCAACCGGTCGGGCCGACGACGGCGACGAATTCGCCGCGCTCGACGGTCATGGTGAAATCGCGTAGCGCCGTCAGCGATTTGCCGGTGGGCGAGAGGAAGCGACGGCTGACATTGATCAGCTCAATCGCTGGTGTGGTCTTTTCAGGGGCCATGGTGGAACTCCAGATACGAGCGGGCGCCGCCGTCGGCCAGGGCCGCCGGACATTAAGAGCTGACGATTGCCGGCGCGATGTCGCGCATCGCGCCGGCTCGGCCTGCTACTTGGCGTTCTTGACGAATTCCGAGGTGTAGGTCTTTGAGAGGTCGATCTGCTTGCCCTGCAGTTCCTTCTTGAAGGCTGAAAGAACCGTCAGCACCGTCTCCGGCCCACCTGCAGGCATGATCCCGTCGGGGGTGAACATTGCCTTGCCGGCATCGAGGGCCTTCACGTAGCCTTCCTTGTCGCCGACATAATAGTCCTTCGGCATCTTGTCGGCGATCTCGGCGCCGCTATGGGTGTTGATGAACTTCTGCGTCTTGACGAAGGCATTGGCCAGCTTCTGCACGATGTCCTTATGCGCTTCGACCCAGTCGGTCTGCATATAGAGGGATGCGGCCGGGTAAGTGCCGCCGAGCGCGGCCTTGGTGCCCTCCATTGTGCGCATATCGATAAGAACGGTCGCTTCGCCGGTTTTCAGCAGGCGGGTGATTGTCGGCTCGGTCGTCATGCCGGCCTGGATCTTGTCCTGCTGCATGGCGGCGATGAAGGTGGTGCCGGCGCCAACCGGAACCGAGGTGAAATCCCCGAGCTTCAAGCCGTTCTTGACGGCGAGATATTCCGTAAGAAAATTCGTCGATGAGCCCAGACCGGTCACGCCCAGGCTCTTTCCCTTGAAGTCGGCGGGTGATTTGATCTCCGGATGTTTCGTCGAAACCAGCTCGACCTCGCCCGGCGCCTGACTGAACTGGACGATGGATTCGACGAATTTGCCCTTGGCCTGCAGATCGATGCAGTGATCGTAGAAGCCGACAACCCCTTGCACGGCACCGGCGAGCATCTCGTTTTCGGCGTCGACGCCGGCCGGTTCATTCAGCAACTCGACGTCGAGGCCCTCGTCCTTGAAGTAGCCGAGCGCCTCGGTCAGCTTGGCGGGCAGATAAATCTGTTTCTCGTAACCGCCGACCATGATGGAGATTTTTTCGTCGGCGCGTGCGGATGGCGCGGACAAGGCCATGGTGGCGACGAGTGCGGTTGTGGCGGCTGAATCAAGCAGAATTCGCGCGAGCGACATGGCCTCTTCCCTTTGTTCGTTTACCGCGCCCCTCTCTCTCCCATCGCTTTTGCGCGACAATATGGGGACGCCAGTCAACAGTTATGGCACCAACCTTTCATCCAGCTTTCAAGGAAAAGCTGAAAATCAAAGCTTACGGATTGGTAAGCCGCGGCTAGCGAACATGCCGCGACAACGCACGCCTGCTCAATCGTTCAGCCCAAGAACGTCGCGCATATCGTATTCGCCGGGCGAGCGTCCCGCCACCCAAAGTGCCGCGGCAATGGCGCCACGGGCGAACATGATGCGGTCGCCGGCCGCATGCGACAGAGTAACAAGCTCGCCTTCGGCACAGAAGCTGACGCTGTGCTCGCCGATGATGCTGCCGCCGCGAACCACTGCAAAACCGATCTCGCCGGCCGGACGCGCACCGGTGACGCCGTCGCGAACGCGCCTTGCGACCGCGTCCGGTTCGACGCCGCGTCCACCGGCAACGGCCTGGCCCAGCATCAGCGCGGTGCCCGACGGCGCGTCGATCTTGTGGCGATGATGCGCCTCGAAAATCTCTGCATCCCAATCTTCGGCAGCGAGTGCCCTCGCCGCCTGCTCGACCAGCCCGACCAGCATGTTGAGCCCGAGCGAAAAACTGCCGGAGCGGACGATGGGAATCGTTTTCGCGGCGTTGGCGATTGCCGCCAGTTCGGCGGCATCGAAACCGGTCGAGCCGATCACCAGGGCCGGTCCGCCGCGCTTCGCACAGAAGCTCGCCAGATCGGCGGAGGCGGCCGGTGTGGTGAAATCGATCACTACATCGGCCAAGGCAAGCGCCTCGTCGCGGCTCACCAGCCCATCGCCCGCATTGCCTGGCCGGTGGAAGCGTGCAACGAGCGCCAGCCGCGGATGGGCCTGCACAGCCTCCGCCATCTGGCGGCCCATGCGTCCCAGCGCGCCGGCGAGGGCAATCCGGATCGGCGGTTGGGACATAATTTCAGCTATTTCCACATGCCGCGCATGCGCGCGCCGATATCGACGCGCACTTCCGGCCGGGGCGCCCTGCCTTGCGCCGCTTGCGCGCTCGGCCACAACACCTGCTGGAACGCGGCGAGGATCGAGGCCGGGATGAAGCGGGTGCGCGAGGCATAGAGGTGGCGGTCGCCGCGCGCCGCCTGGCCGTGCGGAAAGAAACGCTGCGGCATGACGAGGTTGAGATTGTCCTTGGCCCGCGTCATCGCCACGTAGAGCAGCCGGCGCTCCTCCTCGATATCCTCCTTGGTGCCGACGCCGAGATCGGCCGGAATGCAGCCATCGACCGTATTGAGCACGAAGACATTCTTCCACTCCTGGCCCTTGGCCGAGTGGATGGTCGACAGGATCAGATAATCCTCGTCGCGATGCGGCGGTCCGGCCTGGTCGCTGGTCGCGTCCGGCGGATCGAGCGTCAGTTCGGTCAGGAAGCGTTCGCGCGAGGCGTAACCCGAGCCGATCTGCTCGAGTTGCAAAAGGTCGGCGCGCCGGGTGATCGCGTCCTCGTGGATGCGCTCCAGATGCGGCTCGTACCACAGCCTGACCTGCTCTAGATCGGCCGGCCATTTGGCGCCGGCCCGCAGGCCGGCATAGAGCGAGACGAAGCCCGGCCAGTCATCCGCCGCGCGCTGCGGCGGCCGCCAGCCGGCGAGGCCCATCGCCTCATCCAGCGCCGTGGTCATCGTCTCGACAATCTGTCCGGCAGCTGAAGGGCCAATGCCCGGCATCAGCTGCAGCACGCGGAAACCGGCGACGCGGTCGCGCGGGTTTTCGGCAAAGCGCAGCACCGCCAGCACATCCTTGACGTGCGCGGCATCGAGGAATTTCAGGCCACCGAACTTGACGAAGGGAATGTTGCGCCGCGTCAGCTCGATTTCGAGCGGCCCACTGTGGTGCGAGGCGCGAAACAGCACCGCCTGCGATTTCAGCGCCGTGCCGGCCTCTCGCTCGGCGAGGATCGTGTCGCAGACGAAGTTGGCCTGCTCGACCTCGTCGCGCACGGTTACCAGCCTTGGCTTGTCGGTTGATTTGCGCTCCGACCAAAGGTTCTTCGTAAAACGCTCCGAGGCCTCGCCGATGACCGCATTGGCGGCGGCCAGAATGGTCTCGGTCGAGCGGTAATTGCGCTCCAGCATCACCACATGGGCGGCCTGCGCGAATTGGTTGGGGAAGTCGAGGATGTTGCGCACCTCGGCGGCACGGAAGGAATAGATCGACTGCGCATCGTCGCCGACCACCGTCAGCCCGGCGCCGTCGGGTTTGAGTGCCATCAGGATCGAAGCCTGCAGCCGGTTGGTGTCCTGGTATTCGTCGACCAGCACGTGGTCGAAACGCCCGCCCAGATGCGCCGCGATTTCCGGCTCGGCCGCCATCTGCGCCCAGTAGAGCAGCAGATCGTCGTAATCGAGCACGTTCTGCGCCTGCTTGGCCTCGACGTAACCGGCGAACAGCTGTTTCAACTGCTCGGCCCAGCCGGCACACCAGGGGAAGGCGGAGCCTAGCACTTCGCCGAGCGGCGCCTGCGCGTTGACGGCGCGCGAATAGATGGCAAGGCAGGTGCCTTTGGTCGGAAAGCGCGCCTCCGTCTTGGAGAAGCCGAGTTCGTGGCGCACGAGATTCATCAGGTCGGCCGAATCCTCGCGGTCATGGATGGTGAAGGCCGGATCGAGGCCGATCTCCAGCGCATAGTCGCGCAACAGCCGCGCACCGATGCCGTGAAAGGTGCCGGCCCAGGTCAGCGCATCGGTGATGACCGCGGCGTCACGGCCGAGCACCTCGCCGGCGATGCGCTCGACGCGCTTGGCCATTTCGGAGGCGGCGCGCCGCGAAAAGGTCATTAGCAGGATGCGGCGCGGGTCGGCGCCCTTGACGATCAAATGAGCGACGCGATGTGCCAGCGTGTTGGTCTTGCCCGAGCCGGCGCCGGCAATGACCAGCAAGGGACCGGCGATCCTGCCGTCGCCATGCTCGACGGCCTGACGTTGGGCGTCATTCAGCCGCGCGAGATAGGCGGGCTGGGCAGTCGATTCCACAAAGGTCGAATCATGGGCGGCGAGGTTCATCGCCCATCAAGCATCGTTTCCGCTTTGTTCGCAACAAAGAAGCGGCACGACGAATTAGCGCCGGGGATCGACACCCATGGCCGCCGATTGGCGGCGCAGAGCGTCGCGGTCACTTCTCGATGCGGGCAGCAACAGGGGATCGATGTCGCCGGGCACGTCATCGATCATCCTGCGCGCGAGGCGGTAGGTGAGAAAGGCAAAGGTGCCGGCCAGAAGCAAACGGATCATGCTGCGGTCTCCTCTAATAGAGATCAACCGCAGGCATGGCGTTTTGTTCCCTCAACGCTGGTTCGCAACCAAACCAACATCGCCTCGTTTTGAAACTGGAGGCTCGTTGTAGATTGGAGGCGGTAGCGATGAAAAAAGCTAGGATTAATCCTCGTTCTGGTGGCTTTGGCTGTCTCGGCCTGCGACAACAAACTGCCACCGACCAAGGCTCCTGGTGCCGAACAAAGCTCCTACGCCGACAATCCTGTCATGAACGCAGAGACTGTCGGCAAGTAAGGTGTTCGGTGCAACGAGGTTGCAGTCGGAACCTCATGGCATTGCCGCGATGCATTCCTCAAGGCGCTCGAGCCGGAACTTGGCGTTGCGCAGTTCGTGCCCAGCTTCCTGTCGCTGCTGACGGCCCCGGGACGCGGACGCAGCCGTCAGGTTTCTTTCGAGTTCGGCGATGCGCGCACGCACCTGCCGCGCCTCGTTCTGGCGCAACGCCTTTATCCAGCTTCGCCCGTGCATCCGTCTTCCCGCAACCACCCCAAAGACTGGCGGCTTCTATGCCAGCAAGACCCTAACTTCCGGCAAGTGCGAATATTCTAAATTTAATGAGCTCTAATTTAGCAGCCAAGCGTCTCAACGAAGAAGGCCGGCGCCGCTTGGGAGGAGAAGGCGCCGGCCAAGCGGATAAATCAGGTCCGCCGCACAACATAGGTTAGCTGAGTCTTGCCGCTGCGTCATCCGGGATCGCGGATTTCGGCCTTTTCCGGGCGTTTTCCCCCGCAAAAGCGCCGACAGGGCTGTCAAACCCCAAGCCGTTGCCTGGCGATGGCGACATGGAAATTCGTGCCGAACACCAGTCCGTCATCATTGAAGTCGTAGCTGGAATTATGGAGGGGTGCCGAGGCCTCGCCATTGCCGAGGAAGACGAAACAGCCCGGCACGTGGTCAAGAAAGCGAGCGAAATCCTCCGACGCTGTCATCGGCTCGCGGGCAATTGCGATATTGCCGGGTTCGAAAACGCTCCTGGCGGCGGCGAAGGCCGCGTCGACCAGTTCGGCGTCGTTGCGCAAAGGCACAAATTCTCTGCTGTAGTTCACCTCGGCGGCAACGTTGTAGGCGGCAGCGGTGCCCTCGGCGATGATGCGCATCTGGCGTTCGATCGCGGCGCTGACCTCGGGGCGGAAGCTGCGCGCATCGCCAAGGATGCGGGCAAGACCGGGTAATGCATTGCGGGTGCCGTCGGTGATCAATTCGGTCACCGAAACCACCGCTATGTCGGCCGGGCTCAGCCGGCGCGAGACGATGGTCTGCAGATTGGTGACCAGCGCGCAAGCGGCGACCAGCGTTTCGTTGCCCGAATGCGGCCGCGCCGCGTGGCCGCCGAGGCCCCTCAGTACGATCTCGAAGTTGTCCTCGGCCGACATTATCGGGCCGGCTCGGGTCTCGAAATGCCCGACAGGCAGGCCGGGCATGTTGTGCAGGCCAAAAATCTCGTCGAAGGGGAAGCGCTGCATCAGGCCATCGTCGAGCATGGCCAACGCGCCCCTGCCCCACTCCTCGGCCGGCTGGAAGATGAAGCGCACGGTGCCGTCGAAACCGCCCTCGCCGGCGAGCAGCTTTGCGGCACCGAGCAGCATGGCGGTGTGGCCGTCATGGCCGCAGGCATGCATCACCCCGGGATTGCCGGAGCGGTATGGCGCGGCCGATTGCTCTGCTATGCGCAGCGCATCCATGTCGGCCCGGAGCGCAATAGCGCGGTTGCCGGTGCCGCGCTTCAGCGTGCCGACGACACCTGTGCCGCCGACACCCTCCGTGACATCGTCGAGGCCGAATTCGCGCAGCTTGGCGGCAACGAAGGCCGCGGTGCGTGTCTCCTCGAAGCCGAATTCCGGGTGTGCATGCAGGTCGCGCCGCCAGGCGGTCATCTCGCGCTTCAGCGTTTCTGGATCGAGTTCAGCCATGTCTTCAGCCTTCGAGTTCGGCAAGTTCAGCGATGACATCAAGCAGGATGTTGGCGCCGGCAACAAGCTCAGCATCTTCGGTGTGCTCGCGCGGACTGTGGCTGATGCCTCCGGCGCTGGGCACGAAGATCATCGCCGCCGGCGCGGTGCGCGCGATCATCTGCGCGTCATGGCCGGCGCCCGAGGTCAAGCGCCGCGAGGCAAGCCCGCGCTTCCTTGCGGCGGCCTCGATCAGTTCGACGACCCGGCCGTCGAAGACAACCGGCTCGAAGCGCGCCAGCCTTTCGACCGTCACCGTGATGCCCTCGGCGACGAGCTGTTCCAAAAAGGCGGCCAGTGCCGCCTCCTGCGCCTGCAGGCGCTGCTCGTCGGGATCGCGCAGATCGACGGTGAAGACCGCGCGCGATGGAATGACGTTGATGGCGTTGGGCTCGAAGCGCATCGTGCCGACGGTGACAACCGTTGGCGAATTGGACGCCGCCGCCTTGTCGTGCAGAAAGGTGATCACGCGTGCCGCGGCATATCCGGCGTCGCAGCGCATTGACATCGGCGTGGTGCCGGCGTGGTTGGCGACACCATCGAGGGTGATGCGCTGCCAGGAGATGCCTTGCAGGTTCTCAACCGCGCCGATCGGGATGCCTTCGCGCTCCAGAACCGGCCCCTGTTCGATATGCAGTTCGACATAGATGTGCGGCTTGAGAAAACCGGGTTCGCGCTCGCCCGCATAACCGATGCGGGCCAGTTCCTGCCCGAGCGTGCTGCCGTCGGTCCCGACAGCGGCGAGTGCCGCTTCGACATCGACGCCGCCGGCATGGACCAGCGATCCCATCATGTCGGGAGAGAAGCGCACGCCTTCCTCATTGGTGAAGGCCGCGACAGCGAGCGGGCGCGACGGCGAAAGGCCAGACGCCTTCAGCGTCTCGATCACCTCCAGCCCGGCAAGCACGCCGTAGCATCCATCATAGATGCCGGCGTCGATGACGGTGTCGATGTGCGAGCCGATGAGCAGCGGTGCCCTGCCTGCATTGCTGGCATTTTGCCAGATGCCGAAAATGTTGCCGATGCGGTCGATGGCGACATCGAGCCCAGCCTGGCGCAGCCAGCCGACGAAGAGGTCGCGGCCCTGTCTGTCGGTGTCGGAGGCGGCCAGCCGGGTCAGCCTGCCTTCGCCGTCGCGGCCAATGGCGCCGAGTTCGCGGATGCGGCCAAGCAAGCGCTGTGCATCGACCGCGATCATGATGTTGCCTCGGCAACCAGTTTGCCGGCCAGCACATCGGCCGGGCTCATGCCGACCAGCTCGGCATAGCGATGCGGGTCGGTGGCGCCTTCGGTGTTGATCACCAGCACGCGGGATTTGCCGTCGAGGCAGAGATCGCTTTTGTTTTCGGCCATCGCGTGAAGCAGTCCGGCAAGGCCGACGCCGCCGCTCTCGCCGGCGACGATGACCGGATCGCTGCCGGCGGGCCGTGCCAACCGCCGCATCACCGCGATGGCGTCGTCCTCGTCCACGGTCATGAAGGCGTCGGCGGCCCGCGCCAGCACTCGCCAGGCGACCTGCGAGGCCTCGTAGCATTCAAGCATGGCCATGACCGTCGGCTGGTCGTGCGCCACCTTGACCACATGCCCTGCCTGGGCAGCCGCGACAATGCAGGCCGCGCGTGACGGCTCGACGACGATGAAGGTTGGCCTGGCATCGCCAAGCACAATGGCGAGATGGCCGGCCATCGCGGCAGCAATGCCGCCGACGCCGGCCTGGACGAAGACGTGGGTCGGCGGTTCGCGCATCTGTTGCAGCGCTTCGCGAACGATCGCGGTATAGCCCTGCATCACCAGGCCGGGAATGCGCTCATAGCCCGGCCACGACGTATCCGACACCACGGTCCAGCCCTTCTCGGCCGCGACATTCGCGGCTTGCCTGACCGAGTCGTCGTAATTGCCATCGACATTGACCATCTCGGCGCCGTAGCGGGCGATTGCCGAGATGCGCTCGTCGCTGACACCGGCATGGACAAAGATCACGGCCCTGGCGCCGGCAAGTTCGGCGCCTTGCGCGACAGAGCGGCCGTGATTGCCGTCGGTGGCGCAGGCAAAAGTCATCTTTGCGGCGACCGAGCGAACATCGGACCTGTCAAGATCCTCGACATCCATCGTACCGCCAAGCCGTTTGCTTGCCTCCTCCAGCACCAGGCGCAAGACAGCATAGGCGCCGCCCAGCGCCTTGAAGCTGCCGAGGCCGAGACGAAAGCCCTCATCCTTGACATGCAGCGCAGCGAGGCCGAGTTCGCCCGCCAGCGCCGGCAGCGCGTGCAGCGGGGTCATCACGTGATTGTCACGATGGGCAAGAAAGCGCTCGACCGTGTCGGCACCAGCAATCCCGAGAGTTTCGGCGTCGGCCGCATCGAGCGGCTTGCCGTGCAAGGCATTGCGATTGGGCAGGAACACGGGTGATCTCCTTGGTACTCAGCGAGACCATATTGCAGGACAGGCGCAAAGAGCGCTGTAATTGGGCCTCCGAAATGCAAGTTTGTTTCACCGGGTACCGCCATTGCCTCCATCGCCGCCCCCGCTCGACAATTTCGATCTCGCCATCCTTGCCATCCTGCAGCGGGACAACACCACGCCGCAGCGGCTGATCGGCGAAGCGGTGAACCTGTCGGCACCGGCGGTGCAGCGCCGCATCAAGCGCATGGAGCAGGCCGGCGTCATTGCAAGCAATGTCGCCATCATCGAACCCACGGCGGTCGGCCAACCCATCACCATCTTCGTCGAAGTGGAGCTGGAGAGCGAGCGCACCGAATTGATCGACGCGGCCAAACGGCAATTCTCGGAAACGCCGGAGGTGCAGCAATGCTATTACGTCACCGGCGAGGCCGACTTCATCCTCGTCATCACCGTGGCCGACATGGGTGCCTATGAGGCGTTGACGCGAAAACTGTTTTTCGGCAGCAACAATGTCCGGAAGTTTCGCACCTTCGTCGCCATGGACCGCGTCAAGGTCGGGCTGACGGTGCCATTGCCGGATTGAGCCTTGCCGGCAGGCAGGCTCCCGTCCGGCCCTGCCCTGCTTTCGACATTCTTCGGACGCGAATTGAGCTGGGAGGCGCGCTTGGACGATATCACACCAGTAGCGATCATCGGTGCCGGACCGGCGGGCCTGGCCGTTGCCGCCTGCCTGCGGCAGGCCGGCGTCGACTTCATCATCATCGAGAAAGAGCAGCAGGCCGCGCCCGCCTGGCGGCGCCATTATGAGCGCGTCCACCTGCACACGACCAAGCGCTATTCGTCGCTGCCCTTCGTGCCCTTTCCCAAGCACTATCCGCGTTATGTGCCGCGCGATCTCTTCGTCGAATATCTCGATGCCTATGGGCAACGCTTCGACCTCAAGCCCCGCTTTGGGGAAACGGTGAAAGCGATAACCCGGGAGGGTCGCGGCTGGCTTGTGGATGCGACATCCGGCCCGTTGCGCGCCAAACATGTGGTGATCGCGTCAGGCTACAATGCCGAGCCCTTGCGGCCCGGATTTGCCGGCATCGACACCTTCACGGGCAAGACACTGCACAGCGCCGACTACCGCAATGCCACGCCTTTTGCCGGTCAGTCGGTGCTGGTCGTCGGCATGGGCAACACCGGCGCCGAGATTGCGCTCGATCTGGCGGAAAACGGCGCACAACCGACGATTTCCGTGCGCGGTGGCGTTCACATCGTGCCGCGCGAACTGTTCGGCGTGCCCATCCAGATGGTCGGCATGGCGACGCGCCTGGGGCCGCAGCGCCTCAACGATGCATTGTTCCCCATCATCCTCGACCTGGTGCTGGGCAGGCTGGAAAAGTATGGGCTCAGACGGCCGGGACAGGGACTGCTGGAACAGATCGCGATTGCATCGCGCATTCCGGTGATCGACGTGGGCACCATCGACAAGATCCGCGAAGGCTCGATCAAAGTCGCGCCCGACATCGCCGAGATCTCGGAACGCGGCGCCCATTTTACAGACGGCAAACGCGGCGAATTCGACGCGATCATCTTCGCCACTGGTTACCGGCCGGGCTATGCCAGATTTCTCGAGCCAAGCATCCAGCCGGACCGCAGCGGCGTTACCCCCAAAGCTTCGGATCTCGGCCTCTATCTCGTTGGCTTCCACAATGCAGTCACCGGATTGCTGCGCGAAATCGGGATAGAGGCCCAGGCGATCGCCGACGACATCCGGCACCGGCTGAACAGGAAAAAGGCGGCTGAAATCCTGCCGGTATAGTCAGGCCCCAGATGGCCGACGCGCTCGCCCAGCTCAACTTGCCTTGCGCAGCCAGACCTTGTTGTCGTGGAAGGCAGCACCACCATAGGGCGCGGGCGCGTCGGCGCCGGTCAGCACGTTGATGCCCTCGCCGCGCTCATGGGCGCTGTTTGGCCAGATGCCTTCGGCGATGACAACGCCGCGCTTGATGCCGTCGAAGACTTTCGCGTGCAGCACCAGGTCGCCGCGACGGTTGCCGACCTCGACACGATCGCCATCGGCAAGCCCGAGGTCCGCCGCATCGTCGGGATGCAGGAGCAGCACCGGCCTGCCTTCCTTTTCCTTCGACACCGGCGTCTCGGCAAAGGTCGAGTTGAGGAAATTGCGTGCCGGCGAGGTCGTCAGCCGGAATGGATGCGCCTCGTCCGCCACTTCGATCAGGTCGACATGGTCGGGAAACTCGGGCAGCCGTTCGACCGGTCCGAACAGGCCCATGCTCTTCGGCGGCCGGTTCGGCGCCGCCTGGCCGGTCCAGTCGGCGTGGAAGCGGAATTTTCCATCTGCATGGCCAAATCCCCTGATGAAATGCGCGGTCTCGAAATCCGGCTGCAGATCGAGCCATTTCTGCTCTTTCAGGCTGTCGAAGCTGCCCAGCCCGCGCTTGCCGAGAATAATGTCGATATGCTGCTGTTCGGTGAGGCCAAAGCCCGGGCGGTCGGCGACCCCCAGGCGCTCAGCCAGTTGCTCGATGACGAAATGGTTGGTGCGCGGCCCTTCCGGCGGCTCGATCAGCTTCGGCCCGAGTGTGATGTGCTGGTTGCCGCCACCCTTGTAGACGTCGTCGTGCTCGAGGAACATCGTTGCCGGCAGCACGACGTCGGCCAGCTTGGCGGTGTCGGTCATGAACTGCTCGTGCACGCACGTGAACAGGTCGTCGCGCAGAAAGCCCTGCTTCACCAGCCGCTGCTCGGGCGCGACATTCACCGGATTGGTGTTCTGGATCAGCATCGCCGTCACCGGCGGCCCGCCATAGAGCGCATCGCTGGCCCCGGTGAGCACCGGACCGATGCGCGAATGGTCGAGATAGCGGATCGAGGGATCGCGCATCCTGGAGCCTTCCAGCACATCCTGGTTGAGCTTGAAGATGCCGGAATTCGAGTGGAAGGCACCGCCACCTTCATATTGCCAACTGCCGGTGACCGCAGCGATGCAGGACGCGGCATGCATGTTGACGGCACCGTTGCGCTGGCGGGCAAAGCCGTAGCCGAGGCGGAAATAGGTTTTCTTGGTCGTGCCAACCAAGCGCGCGAAGGCTTCGATTTCAGCGACGTCAAGGCCGGTAATTGCAGAGGCCCATTCCGGCGTGCGCGTCTTCAGATGCGCCTCCAGCCCCTTCGGATCGTCCGTGTATTTCTCGAGATAGGCGCGGTCGGCCAGGCCTTCCCGGAACAGCACATGCATGACCGCGCAAGCCAGCGCGCCGTCGGTGCCGGGCTTCAGCACCAGGCCCATGTCGGCCTGCTTCATGGTCGCGTTTTCATAGACGTCGATGACGACGATCCTGGCGCCGCGTTCCTTGCGCGCCTTGATGGCATGGGTCATGACATTGACTTGGGTGACCACGGCATTGGTGCCCCAGATCACCACGCAGTCGGATTTCGCCATTTCGCGCGGGTCGGGCCCGCGCAAGGCGCCCGCCCCCATCATCCAGCCGGTCCAGGCCAGATTGGTGCAGATCGACCCGAAGAAGCCTGAATACTTCTTGGCGTGACGAAGCCGGTCGATACCGTCGCGCTGCACCAGCCCCATCGTGCCGGCATAGAAATAGGGCCACACCGTCTCCGAGCCATATTTTGCCTCGGCGGCGATGAATTTTTCGGCGACGAGGTCGAGTGCGGCTTCCCAGCTCGCTTCCTTCCAGACGCCATCGCCCTTGGCGCCGGCGCGCATCAGCGGCTTCAGCAGCCGGTCGGGGTGGTGGACACGGTCGGCATAGCGCGCAACCTTGGCGCAGACCACACCGGCCGTATAGCTGTTGGACTTGGCGCCATGGACGCGGCCGATGCGGTTGCCGTCGAGCAGTTCGACCTCGAGCGCACAGGTCGACGGGCAATCATGCGGACAGGCCGAATGGCCGATGCGGAGCTTGGCGTGCTGGTTCATGCGGCTTGTCTAGCGGGTTTCGGGCGCGGCGTGTAGGGCCAGATATTGCAAGCCTCCGCTGCAAAACAGGCGGCCGACAAAGCCTGACAAGACATCAAACCGGCTTGACTTGCCTATGCACGTCGCGCCCGTCAACTATGGTCCGGTATCGTCTGACAATTTGCGGAGGGACAGCACCGTGAAGGCTCCCAGGATTTGGATCACTCATCTGTCGGTCGCGCCCTGGACCTCCGCACAGACTTGGGACACCTACCTGCGACGAGCCGAGACTACTCTCGGCGACCGTTTGATCCGATTGGATCACCGTGATCCGGTTCGCAGGGTGGCTGACTCTCGAAACGGTGAAGGCGAATTTATTGTGGAGTTCGAGAAGAACCATAACAGCCGTTGGGTGGCGGGAAAATTCGAGAAGTCGGGCGTTACCCTTAACATCCATTTTCACAAAGGTCCGTTCGACCAATATGCGCGGCCAACCCATAACAGCATCACCCTTGTTCTGCCGCAGAAGACAGATCGCTCAACAATCAGAGACCTTTTCGCGTTAGGCAACTCGCATTTGACACCATTCTATTCCTATTCGGACCTCCAACCTGTCATGACCGAGAAAGGCAATCGGCATCAGCGCTTAACGCCCGGATTCGACATCGAGCGTGAGCTCGTCGGCGTGTTCTGGCTGACCTATTTTGGCCCGGCATACACCCGATTCTTTGGCGCCGAGCGCTTGTTGGACCTCTATGGGACGCAAATGTCGGACAACGGTGGCGTTACGCTTTGCCTGGGCGAAGCACCTGGCTTGCTGACCACCGAACGAGAGCAAGCCGAACGAGATCTCGGGGCTCAATCATTTGCCGGCCATGGCGTGCTGAAACGCCAAGGCGAATTTGCACTGACCCTTGCAGCTCTGCGCGGCCAATGGGAGGGCAAGAAGTAGGCAATGTGCAGAGACGGCTGGCGCCTCTCGCTTTTTCCTTGTGGGAGAATGGAAGGACGGCGCCCTACTCCGCCGTGCCTTCCTCATACTCAGCCGACATGGTCAGCCATTTTTCTTCGTGGCCGGCGAGCGTCTGGGCGAGTTGCGAGCGCTCCTTGGCCAGGCGTGTCGCCGTCGAGGGATCCTTTTCATAGATCGCCGGGTTGGCCAGCTCATCCTCGATGCTGTCGATGCGTTTGCGGATGCGATCCATCAGCGCTTCGGTGGCGCGGATTTCCTTGGCCAGCGGCTCGAAGGCGGCGCGGCGCGCTGCCGCATCGCGGCGGCGGTCAGCTTTTGAGGCCTTGTCCGCCTCGCGCTTGCCGCGCCGATCGCCTGACACGCCGGTGACCAGCGTCTTGTAGTCCTCCAGGTCGCCATCATACGGATTGACCGCGCCATCCTTGACCAGCCACAGCCGGTCGGCCGTCGCCTCCAGGAGATGGCGGTCGTGCGAGATCAGGATCACGGCGCCGGGAAATTCGTTGAGCGCATGGATCAGCGATTCGCGACTGTCGATGTCGAGATGGTTGGTCGGCTCGTCGAGGATGAACAGGTTCGGCCCCTCGAAGGCCGACAGGCCCATCAGGAGGCGCGCCTTCTCGCCGCCGGACAGGTCCTTGGCGGGCGTGTTCATTTTCTCGGTGGTGAGACCAAACTGGGCGACGCGGCCACGCACCTTGGATTCCGGCGCTTCCGGCATCAGCCGGCGCACATGCTCATAGGCGTTTTCCTCCGGCCGCAAGTCATCGAGCTGGTGCTGGGCGAAGATCGCCACCTTCAGTCCGGGCGCCACCGTCATCGTGCCGCTCTCCTGCTTGAGCCGGCCAGACAGTAATTTGGCGAAGGTTGACTTGCCGTTGCCGTTGGCGCCGAGCAGTGCGATGCGGTCGTCGGCGTCGATGCGCAGCGTCATCTTCTTCAGGATCGGCTGCCCTTCGGTGTAGCCGACATTGACGTTGTTCAGCGCAACGATCGGCGAGGCCACCGTCTTCACCGGTTCGGGGAAAGAGAACGGCCGCACCGAATCATTCACGATGGCCGCGATCGGCTTCATCTTCTCCAGCGCCTTGATGCGCGACTGCGCCTGTCTCGCCTTCGAAGCCTTGGCGCGGAAGCGCTCGACGAAGGATTCCATGTGCTTGCGGGCGGCTTCCTGCTTGACGCGGCCCTTTTCCTGCAATTCCTTCTGCTCGGTATACTGGCGTTCGAACTGGTCATAGCCGCCGCGCCAGAAGGTCAGCTTCTTCTGGTCGAGATGAACGATCGAGTTGACGGCACGGTTGAGCAGGTCGCGATCGTGCGAAATCAGAAGCACGGTGTGTGGGTATTTCGACACATAGTTTTCCAGCCACAACGTGCCTTCGAGGTCGAGATAGTTGGTCGGCTCGTCGAGCAGCAGAAGGTCAGGCTCAGAAAACAGCACGGCGGCGAGCGCCACGCGCATGCGCCAGCCCCCGGAGAAGGACGAGGCCGGACGGCGCTGCGCGGCATCGTCGAAGCCGAGGCCGGCCAGGATCGTGGCGGCGCGGGACTCAGCCGAATGCGCATCGATGTCGGCCAGCCGCATGTGGATGTCGGCGATGCGGTGCGGATCGGTGGCGGTCTTTTCCTCTTCGAGCAGCGCCGTGCGTTCGAGGTCGGCCTTGAGCACGATCTCGATCAGCGGCTCCTCGGTTCCCGGCGCTTCCTGCGCCACCTGGCCGATGCGCGTGTTCTTCGGCAGGCTGATCGAGCCTGTCTCGGAGGGAAAATCGCCGGTGATGGCCTTGAACAGCGTCGTCTTGCCAGTACCGTTGCGGCCGACAAGGCCAGCCTTGGTGCCGGCCGGCAAGGTCAGCGAGGCATGGTCGAGAAGCAGGCGCCCGGCCATGCGGAGCGAAAGGTCGTTAATGATCAGCATGGCCGCGCTTTTGCACCGGACACCAACGCTTCGCAAGACCTTGCAGGCCGGTTGGCCGCACAAGGCCTGAAGACGAGCGGGAGCGATGGGCCGAATTGGAAGCCCTGTCCGCGAAAATT
The DNA here is from genome assembly GCF_014189455.1 of Mesorhizobium huakuii. NCBI lineage: Bacteria > Pseudomonadati > Pseudomonadota > Alphaproteobacteria > Hyphomicrobiales > Phyllobacteriaceae > Mesorhizobium > Mesorhizobium huakuii. The sequence goes on along the minus strand of NZ_CP050296.1, from coordinate 5,329,518 downwards.
CGCGCCTATCCTCAACGACCGCCGGAGCAGCCCGCACAGGCTTGATGGTGAAACGCGCCGGTGCTTATCGCCGGAGATCCTTGATGACCTTGCGGTCAACAAAATCAGAGGAATAGGTGATCGCAGCGTGTCCACTTCGGGCCAAGAGCCGACAACAACTGACTTTCTGGAATTTTCGATCTTTTCTTATGAAAAATCTACCCGCGATTGATGTAGCCCCGCTTTGAATTGCAACAAGTACTGCCTTCTTTCTACAGACAAAGGCTCAAGGTGAAGTCTATTAGCACCCCCCATCCGCGCTAGGTGGTCAATATTGAACAGACGGCCACCCGGCGCGCATCCTACGCTTCGCGCGCTGACGAACCCGACTGCCCCCCAACCACAGTTGGTTACGACAGCAGGAACCCCGGCCGGGGATTTTCAGCACGGCAGAGGAAACGGCTCGGTATCAATCAGAAGCGGGAAGGCTGCCAAAACTCCCACTAGGACCCGGATAAACCAAGGCGGCATGGAGATTCGAGGATGCCCACGCTTCCCCTGGCGCTCAAGATCGCAGATGTCGTTTCCGATGCCCAGCGGCGTCGGCGCAGGCTGGACATAGCAGCCGTTGCCAGCCTTTTGCTCGACGCCCATCCCGAGGCCGGCCACAGTCTGACGGAAATTGCCGACACATTGCGAGAGGAAGTCGCATCCCAGGGAATCTTGGCGCAGGGAGCTGTTGCGATGTCTCGTTAGCGTCGCGCCTCGCGGTCCGCTTCTTTGGCGTGCATGCCTTGCTTATGAAAGCCCCGGCCGGGGACTCGTCAAGGCGCCCGAAGATCGAGTGAGAGGAAGACCCGAGTGACGCCGACCGCATTTGGATAGCCTTCGCAGCGAACCGCGTCTGGTCAATATTGACCGGTCCCGCGAGATATTGGATTCTGTTTCATCGAGGCTGAAGCCTCGTCAGCATCGTGATGTCAGTGGATGGGGTCATTGATGGAAGGAAAATCAGATCAGCCGTTCGATCCGCAGGCTTTTCTGGCGAAAGCCGATCTTGGGCGCACGATCACACGTTACGGACCCAATCAGAAAATATTCTCGCAAGGCGATGCCGCGGCTTCGGTCTTCTACATCAATGAGGGTCAGGTAAAGATCAGTGTCCTGTCCGAACAGGGAAAGGAAGCTGTCGTCGCAATAATGGGGACCAACGATTTCTTCGGCGAAGGTTGCATGGCCGGCCAGACGCGGCGCATGGCAACGGCGGTTGCGATGACGGATTGCGAGATCATGCAGATAGATAAGAAGGCGATCATGCGCGTCATTCACGACGAGCCGGCCTTTTCGGAAATGTTCATCGCCCACCTTCTGACACGAACCATCCGCGTCGAAGAGGACCTGGTCGATCAGCTTTTCAATTCGAGCGAAAAGCGCCTGGCACGGGCACTTCTCCTGCTGGCAAATTTCGGCAAGGAAGGAAGGCCTGAACCCATTCTCGGCAAGGTCAACCAGGAGACGCTAGCCGAAATGATCGGCACAACGCGACCGAGAGTCAGCTACTTCATGAACAAGTTCCGCGACCTTGGATTCATCGAATACAATGGAAAACTCGTGGTGCACAGTTCGTTGCTGAACGTGGTTCTGCACGATCAGCCGCAGATAAGGCGGTAAACCCGGAAGGCGGAGCCGCTTTCCGGGTTCCATTGGCTGTCGCGTCCAGGCCGGCTGGCCGGGTCGCTTCGCGCTCAGCCAGCCGCCTTGCGCTTCGCTCCCTTGGCCACAGAGGCCGGTGCTGCTGCCGGTTTGCGGCCAAGCCCTGTCGACTTTGCCAGCGCCGAACGGGTCGCCGAGTAATTCGGCGCGACCATCGGGTAATCCGGCGGCAGACTCCATTTGGCCCGATAGTCGTCCGGGCTCAAACCATAGTCTGTCCTGAGGTGTCGCTTGAGCGACTTGAACTTCTTTCCATCCTCCAGGCAGACGATGTAGTCGGGAAACACCGACTTCTTCGGATTTACAGCCGGAACAAGGCTCGGACTCTCCACGACAGCCGCACCTGCCAGTTTTCGAACCGATGCGCTGACGCTGGCAATCAGGTCAGGCAGGCCGGAAGCCGGAAGCGGATTGTTGCCTACATAGGCCGAGACAATATCGGCCGTTAGCTCGATAACGGTCTTATCCTCGATATTTGACAATTCTTTCACCCTATTTGCGACAAAGTCACCCACCCCAGCGAAGACTTTTGTCGATGTATCTCTTTAACCGCGTCCCCCAACGGACCGCCAAGTTCCAAAACGAATCAAGACTTGACGTCAACTATTTTTATGGAAAATCGACGTCGTGCAAATTAGAAAATCTAATACTTCGACGCGGCAGACTTGGTTATCCGACCATCGGCCAATATCTCAAGAATACGTTTCCAGCGGGCACAGCGCCCGAAATCCTTCTGCTCAATCGCCTTTTCGGCCTTCATTGCAGCATAAAGCGGTGCCTCGGCGCCAAATTCCTTGATGAGCCAATGCGCTTCTTGCCTGGCGAGACGTTCATTGTCGTCAAACATAGTCTTGCGCCTCCGACCGTTCCAGACCGACCGCGATACAACTGCCGATGACGAGGACGGCGCCGGCAATAGCGGTCGTCGTCAGCCGTTCGCCGGACAGGGTCAGCAGCAGCGTCGACGCGATCGGCGTGAGATAAGCGACGACCGCGACCTTGCCGCTGCCTTCGAGCTTCAAGGCGCGCGACCAGAAGTAATAACCCAGCCCCATCGGGCCGGCGCCGAGGTAGAGCCCAAGCGCCAGATCCACGCCGGCAGGCCAGGCAACGCCCTCGTGAGCGGACCACAACAGCGTCAAGGCGACGCCGACCAGCGAGGAAGGCAACAACAGGCGATCCGGCGACGTGGCGAACCGTCCCACCATCACCGAATAGAACGCCATGCACAACGCGGATCCGAATGCGGCTAGATAGCCGACGAGATCGCCCTGGAACCAGCTGCTCTCACGCCCTCCCGAAATCACCAGCGCGACGCCGACGAACCCAAGGGCAGCGGCAAGACCCAGCAAAGCTGGACGCCGCGGATTTTCGAAGACGATCACAGCGGCGGCAACCATCAAAGGCCAAGTATAGGCCACGAGGTTGGCTTCGATCACCGGCATCGAGGCGAAGGCGATGTATTGCAGCACCATGGTGCCGACCAGACCGATGAAGCCGACCGCGAGAGGCGCGAATGCGGCTCTGGCCGCGACCGGCGGAGCTCCCTCCCGGTTCATGAACCGGATCAGGGCGAAGACCAGTGCAGCTCCGGCAAATTGCAGGAACTGCACCTGCGATACCGGATGGGTCGCCAGCAGAGATTTGCCGACCAAGGCATTGGTCGACCACAAAGCCACCGCGCCGGCAGCAAAGACCAGCGCGGATATCGAGCCTGATCCATGCCGAAAGGATCGGCATGGGGCTCTATCTCTGTGTTTGACCATGATCTCGTCCGAGAACCGGTTCCCACTTTTCGGGATCATGGTGCGCTACCATGATTCCCTGGCTCCGCCCGGAACCTGTGCTTCGGCAACCGGGGCGGGCGTGGGATGCTCCGCCTCGAACCGGCGATAGGCCGGCAGCTGGTTGGTCCAAACGTCTTCAGCCAGTTCGTTGACCCATTCGCGGTCATGGTCATTGTCGGCGGCAAGATAGAACATGCGGTTGTCGTCGACATACGGCTTGGCCACCGAACGCTGGTTGAGCACCAGGGTGACGCGCTCGCCATACTGGATCGGCGCCGTGCGATGCAGGACGCCAAGGAACTGCCCGAGCGTCGCGTAATTCATCTTGTGATCGATGCGCATGATGCGGTTGCGCGGAATCTCGCGGCCGGATTCGAGGATGGCGCGGCCGGTCTCGGAATCGTCGCAATAGATTTCGAGATGGCCGCCGACCAGCGGATTGCTGATCGACAGCGGAATGAGCTCGGTGACCGGAACGCCATCGCAATGCCATTCGACGGCACCATCCCTTGGATTCATGAAGGTGACGGTGGAGCCGACGATCGACAGCGGATAGGGCTCCAGCTTCGTGCCCATCATGTCCGACAGCCGCTCCAGGCGCAGCTTGTCGTGCAGCAACTCCTTGATTTCGGGAATGAAACGGTCGGCCCCGGTGATGAAGGTCAGGTCGAGGTGCTTGTGCACGGCATGGCTGTCCTTGAGCTTCAGGGCGGCCTCCTCGATCGCGGCAAGCAGTGCCGGGTCATAGCCGTGCAGGTACTGCGCAACGCCGAAACTCGATATTTTCCAGGCGGTCTCATGGCCGATAATGGCCTCGCGGCTCATCGCATAGCGCAGTTCGGGTATGGTATGTGCGTTCATTGTACTTCTCCAAGTGGGGGCAAACACTTGGTTAACAGTCGATTAAATTAGCCCCCCCTGTAAAATTAGGAATGCTGGTGCTACTGTAAGCCCAGCTTAAGGTCGAAACCCGTGCGTCTGCTCAGTCAGGTCAACCTCAATTCGCTGAAAATCGTGGAGAGTGCTGCGCGCCACGGGAATTTCACGCGCGCCGGCGAAGAGCAGTTCATCACCGCTTCAGCGGTCAGCCAGCGCGTCAAAAGCCTGGAGGATCAGCTGCGCTTCAAGATCTTTCAGCGCGGCGGCAATGCGGTGTCGCTGACGCCGGAAGGCGAGACCTATGTCTCGCGCGTTCGCGAGGCGCTGGAGCGGATCGTCGCCGCCAGCATGGAGGCGACCGGGCAATCGCAGGAACATGTGCTGAAGATATCCGTGCTGCCGACCTTCGCCGCGCGCTGGCTGTTTCCACGCCTGCCGGAGTTCCAGCGGCAATATCCCGATATCGTGATGCGGGTTTCGACCTCCTACGCGACGCATGAGTTCACGACCTCCGATTTCGATCTCGAAATCCGTTATGGCGACGGCCACTTCAACGGGCTGCCATCCGATCTGCTGTTTAGGGAAGACCTGACACCGGTGTGCAGCCGCAAGCTGTTCCATGAGGTTCTCGGCCACAAGCCTGTGTCAAGGGTGACGCCGGACGACCTCAAACACTTCACGCTGCTGCATTCCGACACCTGCACCCAGAACTGGCAATCCTGGCTTGGTTTCGCCGGCGCCAGCTTCGTGCTCAGCGAAACCAAAAGCATCTATTTCGACTCGTGCATGATGTCTTACGAGGCGGCCAATGCCGGAATGGGCTTTGCCGTGGCCAACCGTGCCTATATGGCCAGCGACATACGAGCCGAGAGGCTGATTGCTCCTTTCGCCGTCCACCATCCAAACAGTGCAGGCTGGTATTTCGTCTCCCCCAACAAGAGCCTTGCCGCACGCAAGGTGCTGCTGTTCAAACAATGGGTCATGGCGGAAGCAGCCTTGACCCAACGCCAGTTGGATAGCGAAATCCGCGACCTGGCTTCCGAAGCTGTCTGAATTTCGGATCAGCCCCCAATTGTTCCCGATGACCGCCGGTCAGAAAATTGAGGACCAACGGTTAATGGACGTCCAATCCATACAACCCGCCCTGGTCGGCAAAATTGTTGAACTCAAGCCGCTTCAGCCGGGGCATTCGCAGGGTCTTCTGTGTGCAGCCGCGGACGGTGAGCTGTGGAACCTGACGGCCACCGTGGTTCCCGGGCCAGCCACGATCGATGACTATGTAGCCTGCGCCCTGGCTGGACGGCGGGCCGGGACTGTCATGCCTTATACAATCGTCCTGCACGGCACGGGAGCGATCTGCGGGAGTACGCGGTTCTGGAAGATCGATCGCATGAACAGAAAATTGGAGATTGGGCACACGTGGCTCAGCGCTTCGGTTCAGCGATCAGGGGTCAACACCGAAGCAAAGTACCTTCTCCTGGCCCATGCCTTCGAGGTCATGGCGTGTGTGCGGGTGCAGTTCACCACAGATGAACTCAATGACGCATCGAGAGCGGCCATTCTACGGATAGGGGCAAAGCAGGAGGGGATCGTTCGCAATGAGCGGATCATGCCGGACGGCCGGAAACGCAATTCCGTGCGGTTCAGCATCATCGATTCCGAATGGCCTGATGTGAAGGCCATGCTTCTGCAGAAGATGCGGCGATAGTCGACGCAGGCCGCTTGCCTGGATCAGGCGAAAGCCCTGCCCTCTTCGGTGCGCTGGAAGTGCGCCAGATCGAGCGGCACGGAAGGACGGCCCAGAACCGTAAGGATCATATGCGCCTGGCCGCGATGGTGGGTCTGGTGGTTGAAGACATGCGCCAGCGCGGGCGCCAGACGCTGCGAGACAGTGCGCATGTCCGACACCGTCATGTAGGTGAAGCGTCCCGATAGCGCCTTGTCGCTCAAGCCGCCGAGCCAGTCGATGATCCGCCGGTCCTCCGCCTCGCGCGCCATCCTCAAATTGGGCAAGACCCGGTGCAGGACGACATCCAGCGCCGTCGGCGCATCGCCTTCGCCGGTGAAGCGCTTCATCCAGATGCGATCGGCGGCGAGCAGGTGGTTGAGCGTGCCCATCAGCGAGCCGAAAAAGGCGCCGACATCGCGATTGAATTCCTCATCGTCGAGATCGGCGGCGGCATCGTAGATGCGGCCATTGGCCCATTGATTGTACGCCGCAAACATCATGAAGTGCTGTTTCATCGTTTCTCCCGCCGCCCCGTTTCGGGATGTCGCGAGCGATACCTAGACCGCAAAGGGACCCGCGCCAATGACCATTCTGCTTTATGATCTCGTCGGGCGCGATGAGAGCCGTCCGTTCAGCCCGCATTGCTGGAAGGCAACGATGGCGCTGGCTCACAAGGGGCTCGATATCTCAACCGCGCCGACGCGTTTTCTCGAGGTCCCCGGCATCGAGGGCGGCGCTTCGAAAACCGTTCCAGTGATCCGCGACGGCGACAAGGTCGTCATCGATTCCTTCGCCATCGCGCTCTATCTCGACGAGGCCTATCCGGACCGGCCGACGCTGTTTGGCGGCGAAGGCGGCAAAGCGATGGCGCGCTTCATCGAACGCTGGTCGCAATTGACCATCCATCCCTATGTCACCACCGCGGCGCTCATCGACCTCCACACCATGCAGGACGAGGAGAACGCTGCCTATTTCCGCCAGAGCCGTGAGCAGCGCCTGGGCAGGCGGCTGGAAGACGTCGTCGCGGCGCGCGACGCCGGGTTGGCGGCGTTTCAGGCGTCGCTTGAGCCACTGCGCTCGATGCTGAGCTACCAGCCCTTCATCGGCGGCGCCGCGCCGCTGTTTGCGGACTATATCGTCTTTGGCGCGCTGCAATGGGCGCGCATCGCCACGCCCTATCAGCTGCTCGAAAACAGCGACGTCGTGGCGCAATGGTTCGGCCGCTGCCTCGACCTGCATGGCGGGCTGGGGCGAAAGGTTGCCGCAGCGGCCTGACGGCCGCAAAACGCCTGCCCTGCCCGCAAGGCAGCTTGAGCGCCGTCAATCCGTGGCGAAAATCAGCTGCGGAACAGCGGGCCTTACTTGGCCGCCTTCTTTGGTTTGCTGGTCTTCGGCTTGCTGGCTTTCGTGGCAGCCTTTTCTTCCTTGGGGGCGGCTTTTGCCTTGCCGGCGCCAGATGCTTTCTTGGCCGGCTTCTTCCCCGCATCCTCACGATCGATGTCGGCTGCCGCCTGGTGCCAATGGCGTTCGTGGTGGCCGGCCGGTTGCCCTTCTTCCTGCCAGATCTGATGTGCGCGGTTGCGAATGCGCTCCTGACGATCGTCTGTCATGGTCATGTTGTCTCCATTCGGGCCGACTTCAGCGCGGCGCCGAAACACGACTATAGCAAGCAAAGCGTTGCTGTGCAGCCATCTGATCTTGCCTCCTGGCTCGCCTTGTCGACACCAGCCTTGCATAGAAACACGCACTGTTCCGGCCCTTCGCTGCCGCTTCGGGCGTTCGTCACTCGGAAAGCCAAGCAATTGGCTTTCCGTCCGCTTTGCCGACCGCTCCTCACCCCTTGCTCTGGCTCCGGGCGGCTTGTATAGAGCCCGCCACTCTCAATTCCATTCTCAGACAAGGACGACCCATGGCGCTCGAACGCACCTTTTCCATGATCAAGCCGGACGCAACCCGGCGCAACCTCACCGGCGCCATCACCAAGATGCTGGAAGACGCCGGCCTGCGCGTCATCGCATCGCGCCGCGTGTGGATGAGCCGCCGCGAGGCGGAAGGCTTCTACGCCGTCCACAAGGACCGTCCGTTCTTCGGCGAACTGGTTGAATTCATGTCGTCGGCTCCGACGATCGTCCAGGTGCTGGAAGGCGAGAACGCCATTGCCAAGAACCGCGAAGTGATGGGCGCCACCAATCCGGCCAACGCCGCCGAAGGCACCATCCGCAAGGTGCATGCGCTGTCGATCGGCGAGAATTCGGTGCACGGCTCCGACGCGCCGGAAACCGCCGCGCAGGAGATCAAGTACTGGTTCTCGGACACCGAGATCGTCGGCTGAACCGATATCATCAAGTCTGATTTGGAAAGGCCGGCGCTTCGCCGGCCTTTTTCATTTGGCAATCAGCTCGCGGCGCTGAAGCGCAGGATCTCGCGGCCGTCCTTGTCTGATATGGCAAGCTTGCCGGCATCGACCTTGTAGGACGCCGCCTTGGCCAAGGCATCGAACAACGCCTTTTCCTCGGCCATCACCTCGGGTGCGCAGGCCTTGTAGGTCGAGCCGATCTCGCTGATGGCGATCGCCTGCCCATCGACCTTGGCGGTGGCGAAATAGGTGTTGCAGGGGCCGCTGCCGCCGGCCTTGCCCGCCTCGCTGATCCGGAACGTCGCCTGCGGCGCGGCGATGGCGCCAATGCCGTCGACATAGTCGACGACCCAGAGCTGACCAAAGACGGAAGCCGTCGGCTCGGTGCCCGGCGCAACCATCTTGAGCATGATGGTCTGCGGCGCATCGGTCAGCGGATCGACCTGATGGCGCACATCGGAGATGAACATCAACTTGCCGTCGACGATGATGCGGGCCTGCAGTGCATAGGTGATTTGCGGCTGGATCACAGACGGATCGAACTTGATCTCGAAGCTGATCGGCACCTGGCCAGCCGGCTTCACAGTCTGCTCGCCGATGATCTTGGCCGGCGCATCGGCCAGCGAGACATCGGCAAGCTGGACGGAAAGCACGGCGCTGGGAGGCAGGGCGATGCGCTCGCGATAGATCACCTCGCCCCTCACCGCCTTTTCGGCGGCCACGGACAGTTCCGGCGCCGCCAGGATGCCGACGACCAGAGGCACGAAACCGAAGACGAAGAACTCCGCGAGCCTGCCCAGCATGACCACCTCCCTTGCCCCGGTTTGCCTATCCCCGGGCTGATCAACCTTACCCAATTGGCCAAAGGATTGCGGTCAATGCATGGCTGCGACAGGGATTTATTCGGAGGGCGATTTCCAGCGCTTCGCCGCTTGGGTGTCGGCCTCCTTGGCCTCGACCCAGCCGCCCTCGGAACCATCGGTGCGGTGCTCCTTCTTCCAGAAGGGTGCGCGTGACTTCAGATAATCCATGAGGAAGTTCGCCGCCTCGAACGCCGCCTGGCGATGCGCCGAGGCGGCCACCACCAGCACGATGTTCTCCCCCGGCGCGATCTTGCCATGGCGGTGGATGACGGTGAGGCCCTGCAGCGGCCAGCGCTGCACCGCCTCGGTGGCGATGCGGCCGATCTCGGCCTCCGCCATGCCGGGATAGTGCTCAAGCTCCAGTGCCGAGAGCGCGCCCTGCTCGTCCCGGCAAAGACCGGAGAAAGTGACCACGGCGCCGATGTCGGCGCGGCCTTGCGTCAGCCCGGCGATCTCGGCGGCGACGTCGAAATCCTGGCGCTGGATGCGCACGCTCGGCACCAGGACGGCCGACATCGGTATCAGCCCCCGGTCATCGGCGGGAACAGGGCGATCTCGCGCGCGCCCGCTATCTTCTCGCGGTGGTCGACATGTTCCTGGTTGATGGCAACGCGGATCACGTCGGGATATTGCAGTGCGTTTTCGTAGCCTTCGCCGCGCGATTGCAGCCAGCGCAAGAGGTCGGCGACCGTCTCGATGCCTTTGGGCAATTCGACGTCTTCCTCCGACGTGCCGATCCGTTCGCGCACCCAGGCAAAATAGATGAGGCGGGTCGTCATCTCACTCGTCCATAATGTGCTTGAGGCCGGCGCGGAAATAGTCGTAGCCGGTGTAAAGCGTGACGAGTGCCGCGATCCACAGCAGCACCAGGCCGGTCTGCGTGGTCAAGGGAAAGATCTTGTCACCGGCCGGCCCCGCCAGCAGGAAGGCTATGGCGACCATCTGGATGGTGGTCTTCCACTTGGCAAGCTGCGTCACCGGCACCGAGACCTTGAGCGCCGCCAGATATTCGCGCAGGCCCGAAACCAGGATTTCGCGGCACAGGATGATGATCGCCGCCCACAGCGACCAGCCGGCAATGCCGGCGTGGCGGTCGGTATCGGCCGCAAGCAGCAAAAGGCACGTGGCGACCAGCAGCTTGTCAGCGATCGGATCGAGCATCTTGCCGATGTTGGAGGTCTGCTGCCAGGCGCGGGCAAAATAGCCGTCGAAATAATCGGTGATGGACGCCAGCAGGAAAATGACCAGCGCCGACCAGCGGGCGAAGTCGCTCGATTTCAGATGGCCTTCGAGAAAAAAGCACAGCACGACCAGCGGCACCGCGATGATGCGGGCGTAGGTCAGCATGTTGGGCAGGTTGAACGCGCGCTGGGCCATATCTGGTGGACTCTTTCTGCCTGCGTACTCAAATCAGAAGGCAATGTAGGGGGTCAACAGGCCAGATTCGACAGGCCAGCTGAAACTGCCGAATTTTCTAACTTTCGTGGAAATGATTATAGACCAGCTTGGCGACCTGTTCTGAAATGCCGTCGACTTTCCTCAGATCCTCGATAGCGGCACGGCTGACCGCCTTGGCGGTGCCGAATGCCAGCAGCAGTGCGCGCTTGCGGCCCGGGCCGATGCCGGCAATCTCGTCGAGCGGGCTCTTGACCATCTCCTTCTTGCGCCGCGCCCGGTGCGAGCCGATGGCGAAGCGATGGACCTCATCGCGCAGGCGCTGGACGAAATAGAGCACGGGGTCGCGCACCGGCAGCGAAAACGAGTCCCTGCCCCTGACGAAAAAAGCGCTCGCGGCCGGCATCGCGGTCCTGCCCCTTGGCGATGCCGATCGCCACGACGCGATCCTCGATGCCGAGATCGGCGAGAATCTTGCGCACCGCCGTCATCTGACCCTGGCCGCCATCGATCAGGATGACGTCGGGCCAGGCCGGGAAGCTGCCGGAGATATCGTCTTCGATATCATCGGGCGCCTCGCCCGCTGCCGCATCGTCGGCCACGGCAACATCGCCATGCTCCTTGAGCAATCGCGAAAAACGCCGCTCCATCACCTCGCGCATCATGCCGAAATCGTCGCCCGGCGTGATCTCGGTCGAGCGGATGTTGAATTTCCGGTACTGGTTTTTTACAAAACCTTCCGGTCCCGCCACGACCATGGCGCCGACCGCGTTGGTGCCCATGATGTGCGAGTTGTCGTAGACCTCTATGCGCACCGGCGGCTTGGCCAGGCCGAAGGTCTCGGCGAAACCGGCAAGCAGGCGCCCTTGCGTCGAGGTTTCGGCCAGCCTGCGGCCCAACGCCTCACGGGCGTTCTGCAGGGCGTTGTCGGTCAGGTCCTTCTTCTCGCCGCGCTGCGGCACCGAGATCGCCACCTTGCGGCCAGCGCGGGTGGAGAGCGCCTCGGCCAGCAATTCCTGGTCTTCGACGGTGTGCGACAAGAGAATGGCACGCGGCGTCGGCTTGTCGTCATAGAACTGCGCCAGGAACGAGCCCAGCACCTCGGCGGCCTCCAAGGCAGGATCGGCTTTCGGGAAATAGGCGCGGTTACCCCAGTTCTGGCCGGTGCGGAAGAAGAACACCTGGATGCAGACCTGGCCGCCTTCCTGATGGATGGCGAAGACGTCGGCCTCGTCGACGGTCGCCGGATTGATGCCCTGATGGCTCTGCACATGCGACAGGGCCGCCAGCCGGTCGCGATAGATGGCGGCGCGTTCGAAATCGAGGTCTTCAGACGCCTGCTGCATGGCGGCCGAAATCTCGGTCTTCACCTTCTGGCTGCGGCCGGACAAAAAATCCTTCGCCTCGGCGACCAGTTCGGCATAGCCCTCATGCGAGATTTCGCCGGTGCAGGGGCCGGCGCAGCGCTTGATCTGGTAGAGCAAGCACGGCCGCGTGCGGTTCTCGTAAAACGAGTTGGTGCAGCTGCGCAGCAGGAAGGCGCGCTGCAGCGAATTGATGGTGCGGCCGACGGCGCCGGCCGAGGCAAAGGGGCCGAAATAGTCGCCCTTGCGCGACCGCGCGCCGCGATGCTTGTAGATGCCGGGCGACGCGTGGTCGCCGGTCAGGAGAATATAAGGGGAACGACTTGTCGTCCCGCATCAGAACATTAAATCGCGGCCGCAAGCGCTTGATAAGATTGGCTTCGAGCAACAGCGCTTCGATCTCGGTGCGGGTGACGACGAACTCCATCGTCGACGTCTCGCGCACCATGCGGCCGATGCGGTTGGTGTGGAACCGGCCTTGCGCGTAGTTGGTGACGCGCTTCTTCAGGCTGCGCGCCTTGCCGACATAGAGCACGTCGCCGGCGGCGTTCATCATGCGGTAGACGCCGGGCGCGTTGGGCAGCCGCTTGACCAGCGTCTGGATCACCTCGGCACCGACCATGCCTTCGGCGTCGCCGGCATGCGGCGTCCAGTCGATGGCCGTGAATGCGACATCCGGGCCGGCCGGCTCGACGATATCCTCCAGCGCCTCGTCCTCGAGGTCGATATCGGGAGGCAGATCGTCGGCGCCGCCGCGCGCCTTGTTCTTGGGATCCAGAGGACTCATTCCGTCATGCCTGTCACATCGGGCGTCTGCCATGCAAGATGCTGGCCGCCATCGAGCGCGATCATCTGACCGGTGACCGAGCGCGCATCCCAGAGATAGCGGATGGTGGCGCCGAATTCCGACAATTGCGGGCCGCGCTTCAGGATCAGGCCGGCGAGCTGTGCGTCAAAGTCGGAATCGTCCTGGCGCACATTTTTCAGCGTCGGGCCGGGACCGATCGCGTTGACACGAATGCGCGGGCCGAGCGATTGCGCCAGCATCTGCGTCTGGGTCCACAAAGCCGACTTGGACAGCGCATAGGAGAAATAGCGCGGAGTCGGGCGCCAGACCCGCTGATCGATGATGTTGACGATCAGCCCCTCCTGCCCCTCCGGCAAAGAGCGGGCGAAATTCTGCGCCAACAGCGCCGGGGTTTTCACATGAATGGCAAAGTGGCGGTCCCAGGCCTGCCAGTCGAAATCCTCAACGGAATCATCGACGAAGAGCGACGCGTTGTTGACCAGCAGCGAGATTGGGCCCAGCGCGGCTTCAGCCTGGCCGACGAGGTCGCTGACGGCGTCCATGTCTGTCAGGTCGGCGCTTACCACGGCGGCGCGACCGCCGGACAGGTTGATTCCTGCCGCCAAGGCATCCGCCTCATCGCTCGAGCGATTGGCGTGGATGGCGACAGCAAAACCATGGCTGGCAAGGTCTTCGACGATTGCCTTGCCGATCCGTTTCGCCCCGCCCGTCACCAGCGCCGCGGCAGTGGCTTTGCTCATCTGCTGTCAATCCTCAATTTCGGCCCGAAAACACGACGCCGACGAAATATGGCCCTGCATGCGTTAAACGGCATTCGCACCTGGGGCAGCATTGTGGCGAAACGCCCGGTTCGGCATGCCGACTCGTCTTGGAGTCGGACCCGCCGGACCGCAATATAGGACGCAGGACTCCTTGCACCAAGCGGTGTGCAGCGCAGCATGAAATGGCTGCTGACATTTCGCTGTTGCGAAGATGCAACGTCAAGGTTCCGCCTCATTCGCGCCGGGTAATGACCCAAGTTCAGGTTCGCTTCAGCCGCATTTTGACACGACATTTGGAACCGACGAACGCCAGATCCGTTTCACCCCCCGGACGGGTTGATGGCGATCGTGAGAAACAAGCCTGTGTCCTGTGGCTTAAGGAGTAAAGAACAATGCAAGCCAATCTCAAATTCGCACGGCCGTTGGCCGTTGCGCTCGGGCTCTTCGCCCTCGGTGGTACTGCCTATGCCGCAGACGTCGTCCAGGAAGAGCCGCCGGCACCCGCACCGGTTGCCGAACTGCCCGTCGCATCCTGGGCCGGCCCCTATGCCGGTATCAATCTTGGCTATGGCTTCAGCGGCCGTACCAAGGAGAAGGATCAGGGCTTCGAAACCGACACCAAGGGTTTCGTCGGCAGCGTCTTCGGCGGCTATCAGTGGCAGCAGGAGAACTTCGTGTACGGCGGTGAAGCCGAACTCGGCTACAACGGCGTCAAGGGTGACGACAACGGCATCCACTCCAAGGGCGGCTTCGAAGGCTCGCTGCGTGCCCGTCTCGGCTACGCCGTGACCCCGGAAATCCTGCTCTATGGCACCGGCGGTCTCGCCGGCAAAAGCCTGAAGGTGGAAGATAGCGATCTCAACGCCAGCGACCGCGCCACCATGCTCGGCTGGACCGCCGGCGTCGGCACCGACATCAAGCTGACCGACAATGTGTTCGGCCGTGTCGAGTACCGCTACACCGACTTCGGTAGCAAGAGCTTCGACGGTATCGGCAAGGTCAAGGCCACCGACAACCGCGTCACCTTCGGCGTCGGTATGAAGTTCTAAGTCGTTCAAGCCACGACACGAAAAAGCCGGGCCTCGCGCCCGGCTTTTTTATTGCCTGTGCCGGTTTCGAGAACTTTGTGCGAGACGGCAACAAACTGGACCGTGCAGGTTCCGCCCTCAGGGCGTCTCGGCAGAACCCTCCGGAGCTTGCTGAAAACCCCGATGGGCGGGAAGCGACCGCAGCCGGTCGAGCCATTTCATCCGCGAGCCAATGAAGACTTGCGCGTCTGGTTGGTATTCGCCCGGATCGGTCATCGTCGCGGCGTGGACATGAACCTCCGAAGGCCATCTCCCAGAGCGGAAATAGAGCCTTGTGCCGCAGGTCGGGCAAAATCCCCGGAACGTCCCGGGGCTGCTCTCATAGTGCACGATATCACCGGTCCAGTTCAGGTGCTCCCGCCTCATCCCCAGGAAGGCCGTCAAGGGGGAGGACGTGGCGCGCGCTGGCAGTCAACGCAGTGACAGACCAGATTGCGCGTGGTGTCTCCGGAGTAGGTCCAGCCAACCGCCCCGCACATACAACGCCCCGCCAGAAACGCCATTTGCCTCCTCCCGCCAGCTTTGCCGGTGAGCCCACCTGCCGACACCAACCGACGCAGACTAGGCCGCGCGACCGGCTTACGTATGCCGCTTTGCGACCTTGGCTGGCTTCGATTTCGGCGGCAGCGTCTCGACGAAGGTCAGCGCGCGATCGAGCCAGCCGGCGAGATCGGTTTCAGTCGCCGTGCCTTCCGGCGCAACATGGACGTAGCCCTCCATCGAACGCCCACCCATCTCCATCGGTCGCGCATGGGGACGCGTTGCCGCCTCCGCATGCGCGGCCTTGCCGACGCGAACCAACAGCCCGCGCTTCGAGGTTCCGATAAGCATGTTGCCGTTGAGCATGAAGCAGGTGCCGCCGAACATCTTCTGTTCGGTGAAGGCGTGCTGACCGAGGGCGGCGCGCAGGCGCTCGACCATGGGATCGGAGGCCGCGCTGGTTTTGATGACTGACTTTGCCATGCTCGCCACTCCGCAATTGCGTGGTTACAAGCAAGCACGGAAGCAGGCGGCGGTTCAAGGTGGAGAGTGAGGCGCGAGCTGTCACGCTGGCCTTCGCCAATCGCCAACCTTGAAGACCAACGCGTTACTTCACGCAGGAACCGCCGGCTTCAGCTCCGGAAACTTCTCGTCGAAACGCGCCGCCCAGCGGGTCAACCGGCCACGGCCCTTTTCCCATTTGCCGGCGAAACGCAGGGAGAGATAGCCGAGGCAGGCACGCAACGCCATCTGACCGGCGGTGATCTTCTTCGGCAGTTTTGGTGGGTTGGCATTGAGCAGATCGAGCGCGGCTGTGATCTTCGCCCACTGTCGGTCGAGCCAGGGCTGATAGACCATCTCCTCAGGCCGGGTGCGGCGCTCATAGACCATCGACAGCGCACAATCGCAGATACCGTCGGCCAGCGCCTCCAGCACTTCCGCTTCCAGCCGCTTGTCGGGATTGCGCGGGAACAAGGCGTTCTTCGAAATCCGGTTGAGGTGCTGGGTGATGGCGCGGCTGTCGTGAATCGAGCGGCCATCGTCGAGCATCAGCACCGGGATCTTGCCGAGCGGATTGGCGCCGATCAGCTCGGCCGGTTTGTCCTCTGTCTTGACCGGCACCAGATCGATCGCGATCCCGGCATAGGCCGCGGCCATCCTTACCTTCGAGCTGTAAGGAGAGGTGGATGCGTAGAGCAGCTTCGGCATGATCGGTTTCCTGTTTGCAGGCGTCCAGTGTTGACTGGACGGGCGCTTGCGATCAACCGCCAGAACGCAGAAAAACAGCAGCCAGGTAACCGGTTGCGGTTTCCGCTCCAGATATCACGGACAAACTGGTACGCTGGAAATACGAGCGCGCGCGGACCGCAGGCTGACGGGATTTCAAACCTGCATCCGTATCGCACCAACCCCAGGCATCGCGCCGGGGCCTTCGCCGACCGCAGCAAGGAAACAATCCAAAGGGCAAGCGAGGCAGCCAACCGCCGCCTCGCTTTGCTTGCCCCTCGGTCCCATCCCGATGTTCAGCCCTCAGGGCTGAACCCGCCGCCGACTTGTTTTCGATCCAGTGCGTCAGAGCGTCCTTGCCGAGCCCCGAAGGACACGCGACGCCCCAACGACCGGTCTACTTCTTGGCCGGAGCCTTCGCCTTCGCAGGCGCTGCCTTGGCCTTCGGCGCGGCGGCTTTCTTCACCGCAGGCTTTGTCGCGGCCGCTGCTGCTTTGACAGCCGGCTTTGCCGCTGCCTTAGCGGCGGGCTTTGCCGCAGCCTTGGCAGGCGCTGCTTTCTTGGCCGCGGGTTTTGCCGCCGCCTTGGCTGCAGGCTTCTTCGCCGGTGCTGCCTTAGCGGCGGGCTTTGCCGCTGCCTTGGCGGGCGCTGCCTTCTTCACTGCGGGCTTCGCCACAGCCTTGGCCGCTGCCGGCTTCTTGGCCGGTGCTGCTTTCGCTGCGGGCTTCGCCGCTGCCTTCGCAGGCGCTGCTTTCTTCACTGCTGTTGCGGCCTTCGCCGCGACTGCTTTTGCGGGTGCTTTCTTTGCCGGTGCCTTGGATGCCGGCGCTTTAGATGACTGCTTAGCCATGTCATGCCCCTTCACGTTATGCCGATGGCCGTGAATGACCCCGGCGCGCAATGCATATCTGACTCGCGGCTCGCTAGCCAGCGAAGCAATGGTATGATTTTCTCAGCTTAAATTTTCGTTGAGATCGACACACGATCGCACTGATCATCGCAAAAATCCGCTGTTGATCTTCTGATACCGCCAGCAATTTCACACCGGCATTCTCGATGCGAAGCCATCATGACGCTGCGAAGATTAGCGAGTAGCTTCACGCATGATCTTCGGCCGCGAATATCATGACCTGCCGCCTCATCGAGGCGATCATCTTTTGCAAGCGAACGACCCATGCGGATCACGAGCGCGATGCGACGACCAATCTGATGATCACCTTGTCAAGCATGCTTCCGTCAACTGCTGACAAGTTGACAGAATACTCTGTGTAGCAGAGTATTCTGCACAGGAGCTACCGCTGCCGAGGTTGCCGAGCCCCATGGCGACGGCCCAAGGCTTTGCCGCATTGGAGCCCATCGGTGAGCGCTGACGAGATCATCCATCAGAGCATACGGCTCAGGATCATGGCCATCCTGAACACGCTGGAAAGACGTGAGGCACTGGAGTTCAGCCAGTTGAAGGCCATGATCGAAGCTACCGATGGAAATCTCGGAGCGCACATCGATACGCTGGCCAGAGCGGGCTATGTCGATGTTGAAAAGCTCTTCGTCGGGCGACGGCCGCAGACCCGGATCAAGGCAACGACGATTGGGCGGCGGGCCTTTCGCGGCCATATCGCCTTTCTTCGCAAGATCATCGATCAGGCCGAGCCGGCGCGACGCAGGAAATAGCACTGCGATTGAGCGCTTTCTCTCAACGCGTGGCGACCACGGCAACGCCGGCGCCAATCATCACGCCGCCCGCCGCGCGGTTGACCCGTCGCACGATCCTGGGCGTGCGCAACAGACTGCGGGCGCGGCCGGCGAGAACGACATGCCCGCCGATCACCACGATCTCGACGGCCAGGATCACCGCGACCAGGATGCCGAGATGGGCTGATGTGAGCGAGGCTCCGACGACGTTGGGCAACAGCGCCACATAGAATAACGGCATTTTCGGATTGCCGAGGTTGAGCGCGACGCCGGTGGCGAAGATCGTCAGCAGCCCGCGCCGCCCGGAGACGGGCTGCAGCTCCGGCACAACGGGCACGGCCGTCCACAGCCTGATACCCATCCAGATCAGATAGGCCGCTCCGCCATAACGAAGCACCGTCATGACGATTGCCATCTTGGCGGCGATGATCGACAGGCCGAAGGCAGCGAGCGTCAGGAAGATGAGGATGCCGACCACGGTGCCGGCGCCGTAGGCGATGCCCGACGCCGCACCGCTGGAGATCGTGCGGGCGACGATGGTCATGTTGTCGGGGCCAGGGCTGGCGGCGAAGACGAAGAAGGCGGCCGCGAAGGCAAGGATGGTGGCAAGATCCATGAGGGTTCCCGAAAATGATGCGTTGCTCTCGGGTGAGAGGGTTAACCGATTTGCCTGCCGGCGATAGCCCGAAAGTTCAGGGCCTTCGTGACACCAGCAGTGCAGCCGCGGCGGATACCGCGCCGAACAGGCAGGTGCCGCTCCAGCCCCACGCCGAATAGGCAAGTCCCGCGAGACCCGAGCCGAAGGCGCCACCGAGAATCATCGTCGCCATGAAGATGGTGTTCAGGCGGCTACGCGCGGTCGGATCGAGAGCATGGATGCGCGCCTGGTTGGCGACCTGCGACGACTGCACGCCGAGATCAAGGATCAGCACAGCGACGATCATCGCCGCCAGCGATCCCTCAAACAGGCCAAGGATGGCGAAGGCGGCAACCACCAGGCCGGCGCCGATCGAGACGATCACATGAGGTCCGCGCCGGTCAGCGAAGCGGCCGGCGAGCGGAGCCGCAAGCGCACCGGCAACACCGACCAGCGCCATCAGGCCAACAGCCGTGGCGCCGAAATGATAGGGAGCGGCGTCGAAGGCGAGAGCGAGCGTCGACCAGAAGCCGATGAAGGCCGCGAAGATCAGCGCCTGCACGACGATCGCCTGCCGCAGGATGCGGTGCGTGCGCAGCAGTGTCCACAGCGAGCCGAGCAACCTGCCATAACTTAGATCGGTGACCGGCTCGACGCGCGGCAGACGCCATGCGAGCGCGGCACAGGTGGCAAGCATCAATGCGGCGGCGGCCGAGAAGACGGCCTGCCATCCCCAAATGTCCGAGATGAAACCGCTGACGGTGCGGGCAAGCAGGATGCCGACGAGAATGCCGCCGGTGACGATGCCAAGCACACGGCCGCGCTCATGCGGTGCCGCCAGGTGCAAGGCGAGCGGCACGATCTGCTGCGTGACCGTGGCGAACAGACCAATGCCGATGCCGGCGACGACCAGCCAGGGAAAGCTGGGCGCCAGTGCGGCACCGGCAAGCGCGACGACCAGTGCCGCCGTCGTCGCCAGGATGAGGGAACGCCGCTCGAGCCTATCGCCGAGCGGCGCCAGAAACAGGATGCCGACGACGTTGCCGAGCTGCGTCACGACGGGAAGTGCGGAAACCGCACCGGCGGACAGAGCGAACTGATGCGCCAGCAGGCCGAGCATCGCCTGGTTGTAGTAATTGTTGGCGACGGTCAGGCCCGCGGCAACAGCGAGTATGGCAAGCAGACCATTGTCGATGGCGGTGGCACGCGTGCCGGCAGGCGTATGCATTGCCGTCACGATTGATAACCCAAGCAGATGGCGCCGAGCGCGACGACGGCGCAGGCGCCGACCCGCCGGGGCGTCAGCGTCTCGCCGAGAAACAGCCGTCCTATGAAGGCCGCGAAGACAACGCTGGTCTCGCGGATCGCGGTGATCGGACCGGCAGGCCCGAGCGCGAAGGCCGCCACCACGACGCCATAGGCCAGCAGCGCGAACAGGCCGCCGCCCAGTGCCTTCCAGGTCTCCGGCGCCCGCGGGTCGACAACGAGCCGGCCGCGACTGGCGACGAAAGTCGCCGGCAGCAACCCGCCATAGGCCAGCAGGACCCAGGCGGTGTAGGCGCCGACATTATTCGCCGCACGAACGCCGATCGCATCGACCGTCGCATAGGCAGCGATGATGGCTCCCGTTGCCAGCGCATAAAGGATCGATGTCGTGGCGGCTCTTCCGCATCCGAGCGAAAGACCCATGATGCCGCCACCGACCAGGGCAACGCCGACGGTCTCCAGAACGGTGAGCTGCTGGCCGGCGAGCAGGAAGCCGCCAAGGGTGACGAGCAGAGGCACGCTGCCGCGAACGATCGGGTAGACCTGTCCCAATTCGCCATATCGGTAAGCGGCCACCAGAAACACGCTGTAGCCGACCTGCAGGCAGGCCGACAGCGCAACATAGGGCCAGGCCGATGTGGCCGGAAAACCGTTGAAGATGGCCAGAGGAATGGCCAGCGCCGTGCTGGAGAAGCTCATGACCGTGACGGTCCACAACCTGTCGGCGCCGGTTGGCAGGAAAGCATTCCAGCTTGCGTGCAGGATCGCGGCGAAGAGCGCGAGTCCGATGACCAGCGGGCTCATTGCGGCCTGCGCGAGGCAGCGACGATGTCGAGGGCGGTCTTGCGGGCTTCACGAAGGGCGGTCTCGGCCTGCCCCATCTGCGCCATCAGGGTCGCGCCTTCGATCAGCATCAACAGCGTCGCCGCCACGTTCTCGGCCCGCCCGCGCGGCATCACCTGCACGAGGATCGACCGCATGCGCTGCCTCAAGCCATTCTTCTGCCTGGCGACAGCCTCGAACACCGGATGCCCGGGATCGCCGAATTCGGCCAGCGCATGCGCGAACAGGCAGCCATGAAAATCCGGCCTGCGGAACCAGTGCCCGTGCCAGTCGAAAATCTCTGCGATTTTCTGCTCGGGCGTGATGTTCTTCTCAGCAAGCCGGTCGAGCTGATCGTCGAACCGCCTGGCGCGATAGTCGAGCACCGCGACGATCAGTTCGTCCTTGCTGGGGAAATGGCGATACATCGTCATCTTGGCCACGTCGGCCTCGGCGATAATCCGGTCGATGCCGGTGGCATGGAAGCCGGCGCGCTTGAACAGTGCGTAGGCGGTTTCGACGACATGCTGGCGTTTGTCGGAGACAGGTGACGGTGTCACGGCGCTTACCAAGTGATGAGACAGGTCTGTCTCATATTTATGTGATGGATCACGCCTTGTGTCAACACGGCACGAAAAACGCCTGCGGCCGATCGAGCCGCAGGCGCTAAAGGAAATCGAAAATCGGTAGGCTGCGTCTAGCGCAGGACGCGGCAGCGGCCGTTATAGACCATCCAGCGGTCGAAGCCCGAGACGCAGAACTCGACATTGTCGCCGATCGAGGCAAAGCCCTGGCCTTCCTCGATCAGGTACCAGATGGTGCGGGCGCGGCCGTCGGAAAGGCTGACGGTGGCGCCGCAATAGCGGCGGCCGATCGGCCAGGTATCGTTGGCCGGCAGATAGCGGTGTTGATGGATGCGCTGGAAATCAGTGATCTGCACATCCGGCAGATGCGGCACGTGATGCACCTGGTAGGAGAAGCGGCTGGTGATCTTGCTCAACACCCAGGGCTGGCCGCAGACGCCGCCATCGTCGTCGGCATAGACGCCAAGGTCGGCCGCGTGCACTGCCTGGGTGACGCCGAGCGGCGCGGCAAGCGGCGTGCAGAACGAAATCAGGGCAGCAAGAGCGGATTTGGCGAAGCGAGTCATGGCAGCCTCTCAAGGTCGATTGCGCGCACTGTGCGGATTCGCTTGGCAGCGGTCAAGCGGTTGCCGAAACAATGGTTTCCAGAAACGATCTGGAGCGTCTACCAACGTACCTAGCGGCTACGCGTTCCTCTCCAGTATCAGTCCTCGGGAAGAAAGGCAGGGTTGAAGACGACTTCCCAAAGATGGTCATCCGGATCCTGGAAATAGCCGGCATAGCCACCCCAGAACGTATCTTGCGCCGGCTTGACGAGGCGCGCGCCAGCGCTGATGGCCTGAGCCATCACGGCATCGACCTCGGCCTCGCTGGTGACATTGTGACCGATGGTGAATTCGGTCGGGCTGCGGCCGGTCTGGGCGATGCCGGCGTCAACAGCGATGTTGGAGCGTTCAAAGATCGCGAACTTCAAACCATTCTGCAGATCGAAGAAGGCGACGGCGCCGTGCTCGAACTCCCTGCCGATGATGCCTTCGGTCGGAAGCCCGAGGCCGTTTCGGTAGAACTCGAGCGACGCTTCCAGACTGTCGACACCAAGCGTGATGACACTGATGCGAGCTTTCATTTTGGGTTCTCCTTTCTATATTCGGGACTTGCACGGTGTCGGTTTGCCATGGCGGGAGCGGCACGCCTTGAAGATTTCGGCCAAAATGGAATAGCGGGGCTGACGAAGGCTGAAGGGATGGAAGCGGTACTGGCGCAGACCACCGGCTTTTTCCAGGAACGGCCCGCAGAGAGACGGCTGGGTGCCGCTTTCGCGTCCGTCTGGGTCCACCGCATGCGCGACCAGGACGCTCCGCCTGTCGTGATAACGCCGGATGCGACGATCGACCTGCAGTGGATCGACGGCCGGTTCCGGGTCGCGGGACCGGACCGGGAGCCGCAGATCGAGGTACTGCCCTCAGCAGCGACGATTGTCGGATTCAGATTCCGGCCGGGGGCGGCGGCCGGTTGGCTGGGCGTGCCGGCTAACCAACTCGTGGGAGAACGCCTTGACCTCAGTGAGCTCTGGGGCACGAGGGCAAGCCATCTGGCGGGCCGCGTCCAGGCCACGCCCGATCTCGCCAAGCTAGTGGGACAGTTGGAGAAGGCAATCGGCGCATACGCGCAAGACCACCATGCGCCCGATGCGGGCATGGGCTTTGCCTTTGACCTGATCGACCGGGGTCTGCCGGCCGACAAGCCGCTGGTGCCTTTCCTCCTGCGCTCCCTGCATATGAGCGAACGGACGCTGCGGCGGCGTTTCGAGGAAAGTTTCGGCTACGGCCCGAAGACGCTTGACCGGATCCTGCGCTTCCACCGCTTCAGGCGCCTGCGGCAGATATCTGGCGATGCTTCGACCGCGGTCTTAGCGATCGAGGCCGGCTATGCGGACCAGGCCCATTTGATACGCGAAAGCAGGCGGCTCTCCGGCATCACGCCGTCGGTGCTGGCTGCCACCGGGGTGTAGCAGCGCCTCCGCCGACGCCATGCCCACCTACTCCCCAGCAAGCCATTCCAGCGACCAGTGCGCCGGCTTTTCCACGGCGAGCAATTTGTGCAGGGTTGGCAACACCGTTCGCAATTCGCCTTCCAGCGTGAAGGGCGGGTTGACCACCACCA